>NZ_CP180537.1:4276757-4633886 GCF_047777955.1 Oleiharenicola sp. Vm1 | reverse complement strand
CGGTGCGCGGACGATTTTTCCCACGGCGAACACGGCCGACGGCGTCGGGTAATGGCTGATGCGCTCCATCTCGGCCGGGGTGATTCCGGTCGGTCGCGGCGCGCCGGGACCGCCCGCCCGCCCGCTCCACGCCTCGGTGGCGTAGAGCTCCGCGAACGGGAACTTCGCCGCCAGCAGCTCGCCCACGACCTTCTCGCCCTCGACGACGAACAGGCCGAGCGCCGCGCGGTGCTTCTTGTCCTGCAGCGAGCGGAGGCGGACGATCTCGGCCTTGGTGAGCGGCATGGGGCGAGGAGAACAACCGCGCGGGCGCGGCGCAAATCCGACTTTGCCGCGCGTTTTGCGCCGGCGGCCTAGGGACATCTGCGGGCTTTCCAACGCCGCCCGCCGGACTATGGTTCGCCGCATGAAGCGAATCGCACCCCTCGTCGCGTTGCTGTGTGTGTTGAGCGTGATGGCGCTGCCGCTCTGGGCGGCGACGGAGAAGAAAAGCGCCGGCAAGGACGGCGAGGTGCCGAGCGCCGGCCTCGAGCTGGCCAAGACCGCCACGCAGATCACCGGCGTCGCCATCTCGCCGCTGCTCGGCGTCAGCGCGATCGGCGCCTACCAGTGGTGGGGCGCGCACACCGACGCGGAGAAGGCCGCGCTGCCGTGGTTCGCCAACCCGCTGGTCTGGGGCTGCGGTTTCCTCCTTGTGGGCGGCTGCGCGGCGAAGGACGCCTTCGGCGCCGCCGTGCCGCCGGGCCTGAAGAAGCCGCTCGATGTGATGGAGACGGTGGAGAACAAGGTCAGCGGCCTCGTCGCGACCGGCGCGGTCGTGCCCGTGCTCGTGTCCGCGGCCTCGAAGATCATGGCCGCGCGCGGCACGCCGACCGCCGGACTGGAACTGCACCTCGGTCCGCTCGCGCTGGTGCACCTCGGGGCGATGGATTTCTCCTGGTTGCTCACGATCCTGATGGTGCCGCTCGCCATCGCGGTGCACGTCGTCGTCTGGATCGCCTCCCACGCGATCAACGTCCTCATCCTCCTCAGCCCGTGGGGTGCGGTCGACGCCGCGCTCAAGGCCACGCGCACCGCCGTGCTCGGCCTCGTCACCGGCCTGGCGTTCATCGATCCGGTGGTCGGTGCGACGCTGTCGGTCGCGATCATCGTCCTCGCGTATTTCCTCTCCGGCTGGGCGTTCCGCCTGACGGTGTTCGGCTCGCTGTTCTGCTGGGACTTCTTCACCGGCCGGCGCAAGCGCTTCGCGCTGCTCGCGGACGGCAACAAGCTCTTCCTCGGCCGCAAGCTCGAGGGCGTGCCCGTGCGCACCTACGGCCGGCTTTACCAGGCGAAGGACGGCGCGCTGACCTTCAAGTTCCGCCCCTGGCTCGTGCTGGCGGAGCGCGAGATCCCGGTGCCGCGCGACGGCCTCGTGGTCGGCCGCGGCGTGTTCTACTCGGAGGTGCTCGGCCACAATCCGCAGCGCGACCGCAACGAGACGCTCTTCCTCCTCCCGCCGCGCTACCTCGGCCACGAGGAGCTGTTCGCGCGGACCTACCACATCAACGGCACCTGCGAGGTCGGGCTGCGCCGGGCGTGGTCGTGGCTGAAGGAGGCGCTCGGCTTCGGCCCGGGCGCCGCGTCCGCGACGGCGACGCCGGCGTGAGCGGCGCGGCGCGCAGACCTTTTCTCATGGGATGACGGTGGACGGCCGCTGCGCGATTTGCCGTGGGACGATGCGGCTGAGCATCGAACCCGGAAGGTTTTGAGGAAAGAACCTTAGCATGCTGCACTTGACCTGATCTCGTGCAGTGTTTCCTGTTCCGCCGCCCTTGGCGGGCGCAGTAATTCCTGAACTCTGGTGGGCCACGGAGTCTGGATTAAAAAAATCCATTCCCATGTCCCATCCGCTGGTCTCTCTGTCGCGGCAGCTTCGGCTGCGCTCATTGCCTCGTGTCGCTCTGGCTCTCGGAGTTCTTTGGCTCGTGGCATTCCCGTCTTTGCGTGCCGATCTCGTCACGCCGCCGACGCTCGACTATGTGAACTATCCCACGTCGGTGAACATGGGCCAGACGGTGAACATCTCGGTGGGGGCGCATGCGAACCTGTCCGACAATTCCGACGGCAACGATTGGAACAGCACCCAGGCCGTCATTGCGCGAGTGACCGTCGAGTATCTCGCGCCGGGCGGATCGTGGACGAACATCTACGAATGGCTGCCGACCTGGCAGTCGCCCGCGAACATCAGCACCGCGTTCACCCCGAACACGCCGGGAACCTGGTATTTTCGCGTTCGGCTCATGGACGGACGTCCGTGGTATACGCCCAGCCCGGGAGATTTCTATGTCTATGGAGTCAACGTGATCGCGCCGAGCCCGCAGATCAATTCGGCCCTGCAGGTCATGGCGGTCAAGGGATCTGCTTTCACCTACCAGATCACGGCGACCAACAGTCCGACCAGTTTTGGGGTGAGCGGCCTGCCGCCTGGCCCGGCCGGAATCTCGCCCACCGGCCTGATCAGCCTCACGCCTTCGTCGGGCGGCACCTGGAGTCCCACCATCACGGCCAGCAACGCCAGCGGAACCGACAGCAAGACACTGACGATTTATGTGGCGGACATGACGCCCCTCACGGTCACGACCAGCGCCGGCCAGACCTACGCGACCCCGGAGTCGGTGAGTCCCGCGATCTACTTCGGGCAGTCGGCGACGGTCAACGCGACGGCCAATGACCCGTCGGCAAGCATGACGCAGGTGACCTTTTCCGGCGACTTCGGCGTGACGGGCAGCTGGGGCAGCTATGGCGGCGCGGCAACCTTCGCCGCGACGAATTCCCGCACCTTCTCCACGACGTATCAACCGACCGCCGTAAACAGCGGCACGCACTGGATTGCAGCTTTCGGTTATTCCGCACCGGGCGGAGCCGCCCAATGGTGGGGGCGGGGTTTCAACCTGCTCGTCAACCGCACGACCCCCGTCATCACGTGGAATCCGGCCGGCACCAATATCTCCGCTGGGAGCACTTTTGTCGGCAAACTCAACGCCACGGCGACGAATCCCTACAGCGCGGCGGCGGGGTTTCAGCCGTCCAGCGCGGCGAGCTACAGCGTTGTTTCCGGTCCTGCCCTGGTGGGGCAGGTGATCACCGAGGCGACCGTATTCAACACGCCGGGCAACTACACGCTTCGGGCCAGCTGGGCCCAGTCGGCCAATTTCGCCGCCACCAGCGCCGACCGGGCGTTCACGGTCGCGTCGACGCCCGTCATCAGTTCGAGTGGCGCGTGGCGCGTTCCGCAGGGAGCGGTCGTGGCACCCTATCAGATCACGGCGAGCAATTCGCCGACGTCGTTCAGCCTGTCGGGCACGCTGCCGGCCGGCCTGAGCTTCGACGCGCCAAGTGGAGTCATCAGCGGCATCCCGACACAGAGTGGCACCTTCACGATCACGCTCTCGGCCTCCAACAGCGGCGGCACGGGCACCAAAACCCTGACGCTCACCGTGGTGGCGGATGGGCTGGTGCCGACCAACACGGTCACCAGTAGCGGTGGTGGCGTGTTGAACGGCGTCCTCTACGTGAAGCCCGCCGACACCGTCACGCTTCAGCCGGGCGGCACGGCGGACTTGGGCGTGTCTTGGACCGAAAACGCGGTCTGGCGCCCGGGCGGCACGGTAAAAACCTACGCGAATCAAGTTTCCCCCGGTCAATTTGCCGCGATCGCGTTCACGCCCGATGGTGGCGAAGGCCAGTATTCCTACCAGATGCGCCTCGTGGATTCGGCGCAGAATTTCATCGACCGGCATGTTGTCTTCAAGGTCGATGGGACCGCGCCGACACTGCCGACCGGCATCACGGGCACGGCACGCACGCGCTCGCTCACGGTGAACTGGACTGCCGCGACGGATGCTAACGGCGTCACCGGCTACGAAGTGCAGCTGGCTAGCACCGCATCCGGTGGCACCACCCAGACCGTCGCGACAACCGCGACGACCCAGACTTTCTCGTCCCTGGCGGGTAGCACGACGTTCAACGTAAGCGTCCGCGCGCGCGATGCCGCGGGCAACTGGTCCGGTTGGTCCGCCGCTACGCCGTTCTCCACCTTGGATCCAAACGGCGATGCGGACCAGGACGGCATCCCCAACGGCTGGGAGGAGGACAACAACCTCAATCCTAATTCGGCGACCGACGCCCAGATCGATGGCGACGGCGACGGTCTCACGAACATCGCCGAGTTCAATCTCGGCAAGAATCCGTCCGTCTACGACCAGGGCACCAGCACTCTCGGGGGAGCCGCTCCCGCCGGCTGGCCGAACGCCGCTGGCACGAACAACAACTGGACCGTCGGCAACACCGCCGGCACGCTCCAAGTCGACAAGAACGGCGCCGCCACCTATTCCGTGCCGCTCTGGGTGACGCCCGGCACCGCCGGCATGCAGCCGCAGTTGAGTTTGAACTACTCGAGCCAGGCCGGCGCGGGCTGGCTTGGTTTCGGGTGGAGCGTCGGCGGCATCTCCGCGATCACGCGCGGCCCGGCCACCCTCGCGATCGACGGAGCGGTCCACGGCGTCGATTTCACCAACAACGACCGTTTCTATCTCGATGGCCAGCGCCTGGTGCTGGTCGGCGGCGCCAACGGGCAGGCCGGGTCGGAATATCGCACCGAGATCGACTCGATCACCAAGGTCGTGGAGCAAGAGGCCACCGCTAACGGCCCGGCCTGGTTCAAGGCCTGGACGAAGGCCGGCTTGATCATCGAGTTCGGCAACAGCGCCGACTCCCGCGTCGAGGCGGCCGGCCGCAGCGACGGCGCCGTGTCCACGTGGGCCGTCAGCAAGATCTCCGACACGAAGGGCAACTACATGACCTTCGAATATTCCGAGAACAGCACGACCGGCGAGCACTGCATCACCCGCATCAACTACACCGGCAACGCCGGCGCCGGACTCGCACCCTACGCCTCGGTGCGCTTCACCTACGAGTCGCGCAGCGACTGGTTCAAGGGCTACGTGGCCGGCTCACGGGTCGAACGCACCCAGCGCATCGCCAAGATCGGCTCCTACCTCGGCGAGACGATGGTGCGCGAATACTTCTTCGACTACTTCGAGCGTCCCTACACCAACCGCACCATGCTGCAGCGCCTCCACGAGCGGGCGTTCAACGGCCAGGAATATCCGCCGCTGGACTTCTCCTACTACGAAAACGGCGCCGGCTGGGAGGATGTCTCGGCCACTTATAGCCTGCCTTATCCGATCGCGGACAATCAGGCCGAACCGGCGGGATCGGGCTTCGTCGACGTCAACGCCGACGGACGCGCGGACTTCGTCTACCGCAAGGGCGGCAGCAGCGGCTGCTACCTCAACACCGCGACCGGTTGGGTGCCGGACAGCACGTATCTGCTGCCATATCCGCTGGCGCGGACCAACGGCACCGACGACACCAGCGCCCGCTTCGTCGACCTCAACGGCGACGGCCGGGTCGATTTCGTCTGGTCGTGGGCCGGGGCGGGCTCCGCCAGCGCGGAGCAGTCGGGCGCTTACCTGAACACTCCCACCGGCTGGTTCTCCGCCGCGCAGTGGACTCCTCCCGAGATTATCGCGCGCGACGGCTACCCGACGCGCGCGGGACGGTTCGTTGATGTCAACGGCGACGGCCGGGTCGACTTCGTGGCCCTGCACAACCTGGGCGGCAACAAGCTCAAGGTCTACCTCAACAACGGCAACGGCTGGACCTACGATGCCGGTTACAGCTACCTGGTCACGGGCAGCGGCAACGACCTCTCGGATTTCCGCGGCCGCTTTGTCGACATCAACGGCGACGGTCTCGTCGACATCGTCGCGTATCTCGACGACGGGGGCGGCAACTACCGCCGGCAGACCTGGCTGAACACGGGTTCCGGTTGGGAATCGGGCACGCCTCGCGCCAACGCCTACTTGCTCCCTCAACCGGTGGATGTCACGGGGCAGAGTTCCGCCGGCGCCGAGTTCCTCGACGTCAACGGCGACGGCCTGGTCGATTTGGTCTGGTATCGCGAGATGAGCAGCACCATTCGCACCGGCGTGGCCCTCAACACCGGAGCGGGCTGGATCGTCGGCAGCAAGGAGGCCGTGACGATCGACCCCGAGGGCTATCCGCAGGAAAACGACCCCATCGCGGTCTACGCCTACCAACACTACCGCCCGCCGGCGGCGTTGTCGCGTGACGGCGAGACAAGCGCCGGCACCACGCTCATCGACCTCAATGCCGACGGCATGGTCGACTACGCCTGCCGCCGCGTCTTCACCAACGGGAATTACAACAACAACATCCTCTACGGCACGGGCCGCCACTGGGCGGGAGTGCCGAACTCGCCCCACAATCTGCCGGAGAATCTGCTGGTCCAGGGCCAGAAGAGCGCCGGCGTCGACATGGTCGATCTCGATGCGGACGGCGTCGTCGACCTTGTCCTGCACCGCCGCAACAGTGACGGCACCGTCGTCAGCAGCGCTTGGCGCAATGTCGCACGGGCCGATGCCGACCGCCTCCTCCGCGTCACCAACGGTTTCGGCGTCGCTGCAAACATCACCTATCGCCCGCTGACTTCACCCGACACCTACGACAAGTCCGAGCTGCTGCCCGCCGACACGGCCAACCTCACGCCGGCCATCCAGGTCGTGCGCAAGATCGAGCACGACGACGGTTTCGGCGGCGTGAACACCGTCCACTACTCCTATGGCGCGCTGCGCACGCACCGACTCCGCGGCAGCCTCGGCTTCGCCTGGATGGAGAGCACCGACATCCGCACCGGCATCTACACCCGCACCGGCTATCGTCAGGACTATCCGTTCATCGGCATGACCTTCCTGGTCGAGACCCGCGCGTCGAGCCTGGGCAACACACTCCTCAGCTCGACGGTCACCGACTATGTCGACAAGACGCCCACCGGTCCCACGCGCCTGCCTTACGCGGCCACCTCCGTTTCGAAATCCTATGACCTCGTCGCCGGTTCGGATGAGACGAAGGCCCCGCTGGTCACCACGACCACGACGACCCAGATCGACACCTACGGCAACGCCACGTCGGTCGTCGTCAGCTCGTCCGACGGCTATTCGAAGACGACGACCAGCACCTACGGCGAGGATGACATCAGCAAGTGGTTCCTCGGTCGCCTCACACAGGCCGTCGTCGTCTCCGCCGCCCCGGGCAAGCCGAGCATCACCCGCACCTCCAAATTCCATTACGAGGCGGACACCGGACTGCTGGCCTACGAGGACGTCGAACCGGACGACCCGATCGCCTGGGTGCGCACCGCCTACACGTATGACCAGTTCGGCAACAAGTCCTTTGTCGAGGTCTACGCCACGCCCGTCGACGTCGCCAACGACGGCACGCTCACGGCGCGCGCACGCGAACGCCGCCGCACCGCGACCGGCTACACCCCCGACGGCCGTTTCCCGAGCTACACCGACAACGATCTCATGCACCGCGAGGGTTACGACTACGACCCCAAGCTCGGCGTCGTCACGCATCTCTGGGGCGTCAACGGCCTCGACACCGACTGGACCTACGACGGCTTCGGCCGCAAGCAGCTCGAGGTCCGGGCCGACAACACGCAGAGCACCGTTCTCTACAAGTGGGCGCCGGCCGGCGCTCCGGCCGGCTCGCTCTATTTCGTCGAAACCGAGTCCACCGGCACCGCGCCATCGCTGACCTTCTACGACAAGTTTGGCCGCGTCCGTTGGACCGCCGGGATCAACGGCGACGGTAAGATCGTCTGGCAGCAGAAGGTCTACGACACCGCGGGCCGTCTCGTTCAGACTTCGAATCCCTACTTCAACGACAACTCGACCGTCCACTGGAGTGGCACGTCGTCCTGGGATATCCTCGACCGCCCGCTCACGGTCTACACGCCTGACGACGAGAACGGCACGCAGACCACCTCCTTTGCCTACTCCGGTTTCACCACGACTGCCACCTCCGCGAACGGTCGCGTCACCGAGACAGTCAAAAACTCCCAAGGCTGGACCGTCTCGAATACCCGCAACAAGGGCGCCATCGGCGGCACTCCCGCCAGCACCGTCACCTACGACTACGACGCCATCGGCAATCTCGTCTCCACCAATGCTGCCGGTGCCGTCACCACGCTCACCTATGACATCCGCGGCCGGAAGACCTCCATGGTCGACCCCGACATGGGCACGTGGCTGTATCGCTACAACGGCTTCGGCGAACTCGTCTGGCAAAAGGATGCCAAGGGCCAGATCGTTACCCTCGATTACGACTCACTCGGCCGCATGACGAGCCGCGTCGAACCCGAAGGCAAGACCACCTGGACCTACGACACCGCCGCGAAAGGCGCCGGCGTCTGGAAAGGCAAGCTCGCCTCCGTCTCCGCTCCCGGTAGCTACGTCGAGAGCTACACCTACGACAGCCTCGGCCGCCCCCAATCCTCCACGCGCACGATCGACGGCACCGCTTACACCGTCGAGACCGCCTACGACAACGTTGGCCGCGTCATTCGCACCAAGTATCCCGACAGCGGCATCGGCTCAGGCCCCTTCTCGACGCGCAACGTCTACAATTCCTTTGGCTATCTGAAGGAAATCCGCAACTGGCTCGACGCCGATAGCACGCGCGCCAACTCGCAGTTGCAGGGCCGTCTGTATTGGGCGGCGGAACACTACGACTGCGCCGGCAAGCTCGACAGCGAAACCTACGGCAATGGCCTCCAAAACCTCCGCGGCTACAGCGCCGCCACTGGCCGGCTCGCTTGGGCCCGCATCGATCGGGGCGCGATCTTCGACCTCGACCCGCTCCCTACTAGCTTCACGGTCCAGCAGCTCGACTACAGCTACGATGCCTTCGGCAACGTCACTCGGCGCAACGACCAGACCCCCGGTTTCGCCCGCGACGAGCGCTTCGAGGACTACGATGCGCTCGACCGCCTCCGCTCCTCCCGCATCGAGGGCGTCGCCAACTCCACCATCACCGTCGCCTTCGACGCGAAGGGTAACATCACCTCCAAATCCGACGTCGGCGCCTACACCTACGGCACGCAGCCGCACGCCGTCACCGCTGCCGGGGTGAACAGCTACAGCTACGACGCGGTCGGCAACATGGTCGCCGGCGCCGGTCGCGACATCGGATGGACCTCTTTCAACCAGATGCGTTGGGTGAAAAACTCCGCTGGCCTCAGCAGCGAGTTCTCCTTCGGCGCCGGCCACGAACGCGTGAAGCAGATCCGCCGCAGCGGCTCCTCCGTGAGCAATGGCGTCGTCTCCGGCACGACCACCGACACGACCATTTACGTCGGTTCGCTCTACGAAAAGGTCACCACCACGGCCACGAACACCGTCGAGCACAAGCACTACATCATGGCCCCCACCGGCCGCATCGCCGTGGTGACGCAGAGCACGGTCAACGGCACGGTCCAGGCCAATACCACGCGCTACTTCCACACCGACGGCCTCGGTTCGATTACTGTCGTCTCCGACGAAGCCGGCCGCGTGCTCAAGCGCTACACCTACGACGCCTGGGGCAAACAAGCCACCCGCTACACCAACACCGGCAGCGGCATCACGAACCAAGCCCCCACCACGCGCGGCTTCACCGACCACGAGATGCTCAGTGACTTCGGCCTCATCCACATGAACGGCCGCGTCTATGATCCGGTGCTGGGTCGGTTCCTCAGCGCCGACCCCAACGTGGACGGCGTAGAGGACGCTCAAGGCTTCAACCGCTACAGTTACGTCGGCAACAACCCGATGAACGCCACCGATCCGAGTGGATTCTTCAAGCTCAAGGACGTTCTACCCGCGATCATCGCAGTGGTCGTGACTGTAGTTGTATTGTATGCCACCGCCGGTGCTGGAGTTGGCTTTGCTGATGCAATTCTGCACGCGACATTTGCGCATGCAGTTCTCGCTGGGGCAGCGGGAGGATTCGCGTCAGGCTTTTCCGGCAGTCTACTCAACGGAGGCAGTATCGGAGATGCATTCAAGGCAGGAGTGATCGGCGGAATCACCGGCGCAGCTGCCGCGGCTGCTGCCTACGGGATAGGTCAGTTCTTTGATGCCGCGGAGGGGGGCTCGGGTTTCTTTAGCGATGAAGTAGCGAATTGGGGTGGCCGTGCTGTAGCGCACGGCACCGCGCAGGGTTTAATCACTGAAGCGAGTGGCGGCGAATTTCGACATGGGTTCTACTCCGCAGCCGCCTCATCAGCCGCTTCGCCGATGATTGGTAAGATCAAGGGCGATAGTGGAGGAGCAATTGCCGCGCGAACAACAGTCGCAGCGGCGATTGGCGGAACTGCATCAGTTCTTGGTGGCGGTAAATTTGCGAACGGCGCGGTCACAGCCGCATTTACTCACTTATTTAATGCCGAATTGCCCAAGAAAGCTCAAAGTTTGTCGTGGGGGAATAAGTCTGTGCTCGGCCTCTACAGTGAAAAAGAGCTTGGTGGGGGTGATGGTCGCGATGGAGGAGCAGACGTGCTTCGCGACATGTCGAACGCCACTGGGGGGAGAGCTATTGGTGTAAACATCGATGGATGGGACAGGAACAAGCAGACGTTTGCCGAGTATCTGCGATCAGTAGAAGGAGTAGGAGATCGCAAATTTGACGTTATCATTTTCGCGCGACATGGCGGTCCGTCTGGTCCGGTTGATTCTGGGATGGTTCAGGCGTTTTCTGTGGACTCGGCCGTAGTGCAGGCTGCGGTGGCCCACTATTCCGGAAACGGCTTCGTTTACTTTCACCAGTGTTACGGAGTCTTTCCGTCGGGCTATCTTGAACAAGTGTCCGCTCTCTTCGGCGGCGCGGCGGTTTATCGTGCAAACGCAAAGCCTGTCATCTACTATTCCGGCGTTCGGGCTTCATGGTCCTCAAGTGCGGATCTAAAGCGCTTCGGTAATCCTTATTTTGAACGCATTCCATGAGAGCTTTGGGTTTTCTTCTGGTCCTATTTACCTCAGCCGCGATCTCTTGGGGCCGTGGCGCCGATGCTGGGCCGCAGGGCAACGATCATGTGATTCGCGCTGCGAGTTTCACAATCCAGTCAGCACCACCTGAGCTGAGAGAATTCATTGGGCGAATTCACCCGAGCTCACGGCAGATGATCGATCACACCTGCGGAGCGTTGATCGATGCTTGCATCGTCGGCGTTCCTGCTGCGCAAAAACGTGCGGTGGTCGCCGATCTCTATCGCCAAGCAAGGGCAGGTGTCAAACAAGCGGAGATGGTTCGTCGGTTTGAGGATGCGATTAGCAAGATGGAGTATACGCCCTCTAAGGACCGATTTGACGCACTTGCGGATATCGTTGCTGACATGAATGCCTCGATAACCCGTCAACTGAATGGCGGCATAAACGCGTATCGCCTAACGATCAAAGGGAAGGTGGAATTGCCCGATGCGAGATTTGGAGAATTCTTGCGAGGCTCAATGTCGACTGCGATTGACCGGCTCGCTCGTGCTGGAGCCTTGTTAGTTTATCGGGATGGAGAACTAGTCCTTACAAATGAACTTGAGAGCCTTGTCCCCGGTTGGGATTTGCCGGCTCCTAAGATGACTTGGGAGTGCCTGTAGAAAGTGCGCTAAGCCGACCCGAAGGGGGCATGGCGCAGAGGTCGCAGGCGGCAGCGGTCGTGTCGTCAGCGAAGCCGAGCCGAAGGGGTCATAGCCGAGCCGAAGGGGTCATGGCTTGGGCCGAGCGAAAGACGTCAGGTCTTGACTCTTGACAAGGTGTGCGGAGAGGGGCGCGGAGGAGAAAAGCGATGAAGCTAGCCGAGCCGAAGGGGTCATGGCTTGACTCTTGACAAGGAGAAGGAGCGCTCGCCTGCTGCGGCATGGCCCGGAAGCTGAGGTTGGAGTATGCGGGGGCGTGTTATCACGTGATCAACCGTGGCAACTACCGGAAGAATCTGTTCGCGGGCAAAGGGGCGGCGGAGTCGTTTGAAAGATGCCTGTTCGAGGCGGCGGAGCGTTTCGGCTGGCGGGTGCATGCCTATGTGATCATGCGGAACCACTTTCACCTGGCGGTGGAAACGCCGGAGCCGAATCTGAGTGACGGCATGCGTTGGCTCCAGGGCACCTGGGTCGCGCGCTTCAACCGGTTTAGCGGCGAGACCGGTCGGCCATTTCAAGGACGTTACAAGGCGCTGCACGTCGAACCGGGGCACGCGCTCGCGCAGGTGGCGCACTACATCCACCTGAATCCGGTGCGCGCGAAGATCGTGCGCGCGGACGACCTGGCCTGTCACCGTTGGAGCAGTCTGCACCATTTCCCGCAACGCGAGCGGCCGCCTTGCCTGGCGGCGGAGACGGTCCTGGCGGAAAGCGGGCGATTGCCGGACACGGCGGCGGGATGGAGACGCTACCGCGCCTATCTTGCTCATTTGGCCGAGGAGGACCTGAAATGGCGGGAAAAGCGCTTCGGCCGCCTCAGTCGTGGCTGGGCGATCGGATCGCCCGGATTCCGCCACGGGTTGAGGAAGGAACTGGAGGGGATCGGCGCCGGACCGACGCGCTTTGAGCTGCTCGGGGTGGATCGTGCGGCGCTGCACGAGGCGCGGGCGGAGTTCTGGGAGGAGAAGCTGCGGCGGGCGGCGGGCGCGTTGGGCATCCCGCTGGGGAAGCTGCCGACGAAATACTCCGATCCCGGCAAGGTTGCGCTCGCGGCGCTGATGAAACAGACGACCTCAGTCAGCAACGGCTGGCTCGCGGAGCGATTGCAGATGGGCCGGCCTGCCAGCGTCAGCCAATTTGTTCGCCGGTTTTGTCTTTCCGGGGGCACAAGTCGCCACGAGTTCCAGCGGGCGCGGGCAGCCCGGCGCTGACCCGCGGTCCGGTCGCAGGATCATCCCATGCACCCAGAAATGAACGCGCCTCCGACAACGTGAGTGCCGCGGCGCGCATCGCGAACCACGTCCGCCTCGGGGCGTTCCCGATCGCCTACGGGCTCAGCGGCGTGCTGATCGGCGGGACGCTGAACCGCGTGATGATCGCGGAGCTCCGGCTCCCCGCGACGCTGGTGGCGCTGCTGTTCGCGCTGCCGCTGCTGGTCTCGCCGCTGCGGCTCTGGCTCGGCTACCGCTCGGACGGCTTCCCGATCCTCGGCCGGCGGCGCGAGCCGTATCTGCTCCTCGGCGCGCTGCTGATCGGCGCCGGCGTGGCGGCGATCGCGAACTGGACCGTGCGCACGGCGGCGACGCCGGCGACGTTCGTGCCCGGCGCGGTGCTGGCGTTCCTCCTCTACGGCGTCGGGCGCAACCTCGCGCACAACACGTATCAGGCGCTGCTGGCGGAGAAGTTCACCGGCACGGTCCGGGCCCGGGCGGTGACGCTCTACGAGGTCGTGACGCTGCTCGGCTCGGTCATCGGCGCGGGCGCGCTGGGCCGGGCGCTGGAACACTACGACCCCGCGCGGCTCGTCGCGGTGGCGAACGTCGTCGGCCTCGTCGTGGTCGCGCTCGCCGTCCTGGCCGTGCCCGGCCAGGAGGCGCGGGCGGGCGGCGCGACCCACGCCGAGACCGCGCGCGGCAAGCCGTTCGGCGAGGTCGTGCGCGACTATGTCTTTGCCGATCCGCAGGTGCGGCGGCTCTTCGTGGTCGTGATCTGCGCCTTCATCGGCACGCTCGCGCAGGACGTGCTGCTCGAGCCCTACGGCGCGCTCGTGCTCGGACTGAGCGTGGGGGCGACGACGCGCCTGACGATGTTCTGGGGACTGGGCGTGCTGGCGGCGATGCTGCTCTCGGGCCTGTGGCTGCTGCGCGTGCTCGGGGCCCTGCGGCTGATGCGCATCGGGCTCGGCGTGAGCATCGCGGTGTTCAGCGCCGTGGCGGCGGTGGGGCTCGCGGGGGCGCCGGAGGCCTTCCGCTGGCTGGTGCTCGTGATGGGCTTCGGCACCGGCCTGGCCGGCGCGGGCCTGCTCGGCAGCGTGGTGGAGTTCACGACGCCGGTGCGCGCCGGGCTGCTCATGGGCGTGTGGGGCGTGGCGAACATGCTCGGCCACGCCGCCGGCAGCCTGCTGGGCGGCGTGGTGGTCGACACCATGCGGCTCGCCACGGGCAGCGCGCTGGCGGCCTACTCGGCGCTGTTCGCCTTCGAGGTCGCGATGCTGGCCCTCGCGCTCGGACTCACCCTGCGCCTACAACCGGCGGCGACGCGGGCGAGCGGCGAGGCCGCCGCGCCAGCAGCCAGTTGACGGCGGCGATCGCGGCCACGACGGCGATGGCCCAGACGTGGCCGAGCTCCATGCCGCCGGCCATGACGACGCAGAGCAGCAGGCCGAGGCCGGCAATGAGATTGCCCGCGGGCAGCCGCAGCGCCGGGGCGTCGGGACGCAGGCGGCGGAGTTTCATCAGCGCGGCGCAGGACAGGCCGTAGGTCAGCAGCCGCGCGGCGCCGGAGAGGCCGACGTTCCAGACGAAGTTGCCGTAGAGCGCCAGCGCGAACGTCAGTGCGCCCCAGGCGAGGATGGAAAAATGCGGCGTGCGGAACCGCGCGTGCACCGCGCCGAAGGCGGCGGGGAAATCCCCGCGCTGCGCCAGCGCGAAGGTCAGGCGCGGCACGCCGATGAGCTGGGCGCTGAGGTAGCCGGAGGTCGAAACCATCGCGCCGACGGCGATGAGCGAGGCGCCGAGCGGGCCGACGAGCGAGCGCGCGGCGTCGGCGAGCGGCCGCGCGCTGTCGGGCAGGTGGGGCACGGTGCGCATCGCGACGAGCTGCAGCAGCACGTAGATGGCGGTGATGACGGCGAGGCCGGTGAAGAGCGCGAAGGGCAGGTCGCGCCGCGTGTCCTTGCACTCCCCGGCCGGGATCAGCGCCATGTCGAAGCCGCCGTAGGTGAAGAGCAGGATGATGAACGCGCTCATCCATTTGGTTTCCGCGAGCGGCGGCAGCGGCGCGGGTGCGGGGACGATGCGCGAGAAGGCGAAGCCGACGAGGATGAGCAGCGCGAGCGGCAGGAGCTTGGCGGCGGTGAACAGGTTCGAGAGCCGCGCGGCGCCGGTGACGCCGAGGTAGTTGATGAACGTGAGCGTGCCGATCAATCCGGCGAGGAGCAGCGCGCGCGGCAGCGGCGCGGTGGCCCCGGGCCAGAATTCGCCAAGGTAGATGACGAAGAGATTGGCGTTGGCCGCGGCCGCGGTCAGCCGCACCAGCCAGGTGAACCAGCCCATCTCGACGCCCCAGAACCGGCCGAACGCCTCGCGCGCGTAGAGGTAGGGGCCGCCGGGCTCGGTGAACTGCGAGCTGAGCTCGGCGAACACCGCGATGAACACCAGCATCGCCGCGGCGGCGAGCAGGTAGGCGACCGGGGCGGCGGAGCCGACGAGTCGCACGATGTCGTCGGGCAGGCCGAAGATGGCCGAGCCGATCACGCCGTTGACGACCAGCGCCGTCATGGTCCAGCGCCCGAGGGCGCGGACGAGCGGGGGCGACGCGGGGTTCGTCATGCGCCGCGACGTTGGGCGGCGGGTGCGCGCGAGTCAACGGGCGCGGCGCCGCGGCGGGGGCGTAGTTCTACGCCGTGACGACCGGGGCGGCGGCGACGGGCTCGCGCACCCGCTGGCGCAGGGCGGCGATGACCACCTCGGCCGCGGCGCGGGCGGAGAGGCGGTCGGTGTTGAGCACGAGGTCGTAGGCGTGCGGGTCGTCGAGGTCGGCGTCGAAATTCTGCCGCACGAAGCGCCGGCGCGCCTCGTCGGCCTTGTCGACCTGCGCCGCCGCGACGGCGCGGCTGCAGTGCTGCGCCGCGGCCGTGCGGGCGATGCGGACGTCGCGCGACGCCACCAGGCGGACGTGCAGGCCGCCGGGCAGGGGCGGGTGATGAGATGCGCGGCGCGGCCGGCGAGGATGACGTGGCCGACGTGCGCGAGCTGGAGGACGGCCTCGGAGACCTTCTGCTCCAGTTGCCAGAGCGAGGGGTGCAGGCCGACGAGTTCGCCGATCGTGGCGCGGATTTCCGAGACGCGGTCCTCCGGCAGATACTCGGCGAGGGTGGCGGGCAGGCGGTGGTGCTTGAGGGCCTGGTCGAGGAGGTCGCGGTCGAGCAGCACCCAGCGGGCGTCGTCGCCCTGGAATTCGCGGTCGAGGAGCGGGATCAGCTCCAGGCCCAGCGTGGTGGCGCCGGCGCCGGTCTCGCGGGAGAGGGTGACGAACGGGTGGATTTCGGCGTGCGAGGCGGGGCTCGCGGGGGCGCGGGGCGTGCGGAGCCGCGCATGCAGGACGGACAGGCCGTGCTCGAGGTAGGTATGCGGGGTCATGGCGCGAGTCGTTGGCAGCGGTTGACGGGCGCGGCGGACGGCGTGCTCCGCCGCTGAGCGTAGTTTACGCCGGAACGGGAAACCGGCGAGTGCGGGGTGCCGGCAGGGCGGCCGATCCGTGCGAAATTACGAAACGTAATCGCGGCCGAAACGGGGCAACGGGTGCGCGATGGGTCGCCGGCGCGGCGGGGCTCAGGGCGCGGGGGCGCGCTCGGCCGGGGCCCTGGCCTCGGCGAGGGCCTCTTGGAGCGTCTCGAGGGTGAAGGGCTTGGCGAGGGCGCTGCGGAAGCCGTAGCGGCGGTGGTCGCGCAGCACGGGATTGTCGGCGTAGCCGCTGATGACCACGGCGGCGACGGCGGGATCGATTTCCTGCAGGGAGGGAAGGGCGTCGAGTCCGCCCATCGCGCCGCGGACCGTGAGGTCGAGGATCACCAGGTCGAAGGGGTCCGACGTCGCGCGGGCGCGGCGGAAGGCCTCGATGGCGGCCTGGCCGTCCTCCGTCTCCGTGACGCGATAGCCCAGCTGCTGCAGGCCGGCGGCCAGGCCGAGCCGCACGCCGGGATCGTCGTCCATCACGAGGATCCGGCCACGGTTGTTCGCGGTGGCGGCGGTGCCGGGGCCGCTTGCATCGGTGGCGTCGGCCGGGGCGGCGGCGAGGGCGGGCAGGTAGACGTGGAAGGTGGTGCCCTGACCCGGCGTCGATTCGACGGTGATGGTGCCGCGATGGCGCGTCACCACCGACATGCAGATGGTGAGGCCGAGGCCCATGCCCTTTTGTTCGCCGCGCTGCTTGGTGGAGAAGTAGGGGTCGAAGATGCGGAGCAGGATATCCGGCGGGATGCCGGCGCCGGTGTCGGCGACGGAGAGGCACACGTAGTGGCCCGCGGGCAGGCCGCGCACGGCGTTGGCCTCGAGGGTGAGATTGCGGGCGCGGAGCGTGAGCGTGCCGGCGGCGGTCATGGCTTCGCGGGCGTTGAGCACGAGGTTGCGAATGACCTGGCCGATCTGGCTGGCGTCGACCTCAGCGCGCCAGAGGTCGGGCGGCAGGTCGAAGCGCGCGGCGAGGGTGGAGCCGCTCAGGGCCAGTTGCGTGGACTCCTGCAGGATCTCGGGGAGCGAGGCCAGGCGCCGGACCGGCGCGCCGCCGCGGGCGAAGGTGATGAGCTGCTGCGTGAGCTGGTGGGCGGCGGTGGCGGCCTTCTTGATGTCGTGGAGATGCTTGGTGGCCGGCGTGCCGTTGCTGCCGGACCAGAGCGCCATGTCCACGTTGAGGAACACGGTCGTGAGCAGGTTGTTGAAATCATGGGCGATGCCGCCGGCGAGGATGCCGGTCGACTCGAGCTTGCCGAGGACGAGGCGGTCCTCCTCGGCCTGCCGGTGCAGCGTGAGGTCCGAGCAGGTGCCGATCATGCGGGTGGCGCGGCCCTGGGCGTCGCGGTCGACGACCATGCCGCGGTTCAGGACCCACTTCCAGGAGTCGTTCCGGCAGCGCATGCGGTGTTCGACGAGGAAGGGCTGGTCGGACTGGCGCTGGTGCGTCTCGAGGGCGGCCTGGAACCGGGGGAGGTCGTCGGGGTGGACGAGCCGCGTCGCGGCCTCGGGCGTCGCACCCACCTCGTCGTCGGCGTAGCCGAACATCCGTTTCCAGACCGACGAGTAGAAGGCGCGGCCCTGGCCCAGGTCCCAGTCCCAGACGGCGGCGCCGGAGCCGTCGAGCGCGAAGCGCCAGCGCTGCTCGCTCACGTGCAGGGCCTGGGTGTGCTCCCGCAGCCGGCGGAGCAGGTAGCGTTGCCAGAGGATGAAGGCCGTGATCGCCGCCAGGGCCAGGCCCAGCGGGATCAGGTAGGGCTTGAGGTCGGCGAAATGGATCTGGCGGGGCTCGATGGGGCCGATCCACTTCGCGTAGAGCCGGTCGAACTCGCCGTTGCGCATGAGCTGGGCGAGCGCCTCGTTGAGCACGGCGAGGGTCTGCGGGTCGTCCTTCCGGGTGGCAAAATGGAAGGCATAGAACATGTCCTCCACGAAGTGCCGCGTGAGCCCGTGGGACGTGCCGCCGGCGGGATAGAGCTGGTTGGAAAAAAGCGTGGCGTCGCACTCGCCGCGTTCGGTGGCGGCAAAGGCGTCTTGCCACGAGGGGTAGGAGACGATCCGGGCGCCGAGGTTGGTTTGCTGGAGGAGGCGGACGTTGGCGGCGGTGCCGGCGACGGTGGCGATGGTCTTGCCGGCGAAGTCCGCGGTGCGCAGCAGCGGGGGCCGGTCCGGGCGCGTGTAGACCACGGCGTGCATGCGGGCGTGGCCGATGGAGAGGCCGAGCTCGACGCGGTTGGTGGGGGTGTCGGCGATGTTGCCCAGCGCGTCGAGGCGGTGGGCGTCGAGTTCCGGGAAATGGTTCCGCCAGAAGTCCGGCACCGGCTGCATCTCCACGCCGCTGACGCGCGACATCTCCTGCAGGAGATCGATCATGAAGCCGGCGGGCTGTCCCTGCTCGTCGAGGTAGGCGAGCGGCGGGTTGTTTTTCTCCACGCCGATGCGGAGCGGGGGAGCGGCGGCAAGGAGGATCGGGCCGCCGCTCGAGCCGAGCAGGGCGGCGGCAATCAGGACACGCAGGGAGAGGTTCAAGCGAGGCGGAGGAGCGAGAAGTGAACGCCCCGATTCATGCACGACGGGCTGCCGGTTGTCAGGGCCCAATTGTCCGGGCGTCGCGACCGGCTCCCGGCTCAGGAGCCGCGCGGCGGCGAATGGAGCGGGCCGGGGAAGGGCACGCCCCACAGCGTGGCCGGGCCGGCGGGCCGCGGCGGTGCGCCGGGCGCGAGGTGCTTGAAGACGTCGGCGAAGCGGAGCGAGCACTGCAGGCGGCGCTGGCGGGCGTCGATCTTCGGGTTCAGCTGGATGACGGCGGTGGTGAACGGCGGGGCGCTTTTCATCCGCAGCGCGAGCCGGCGCACCTCCTCGATCGGCCGGCCCGGGTCCTTGATGAGCTCGTCGAGCCGGAGCAGGTCGGCGTAGGTGACGTCGCCCCAGAGCGCGCGCCATTGCTCGGGGGTGATGAGCGGGGCGAGGATGGTGACGAAGCGCTTCTCGTCGCCGACCTGCTCCCAGAAGCCGAGCACGAGCACGAAGGGCTCGCCGATTTCGTATTGGCGCAGGGCGTCGCCGAGGTCGACCGGGCCGCCGAACTTTGCCGCCTTGGGGTTCACGGGCACGCCGCCGTGGTCGCGGTTGACCTCGGCGGGGATGTCCCAGCGCTGCGTGTAGCTGGCGGGCTGGTAGCCGCCGAAGAACGTGTCGCGCACCCAGCGCTCGAAGGCCAGGCCGTGCTGCTGCACCTCCTGCGCGAATCCGGCCGCCGCCAGCGCCGCGGCGGCGAGGATGAAGGCAAGGCGGCGAGGGAGACACATGCCGACACTGCGCCGCGGTTGCGGCGATCGGGCAAGCGGGAAAACCCCGGCGGCGGGCGGAGCGGGGCGCCTCACGCCTTCGGCTCGAGAAACGCGCCGAGCGCGTCGAGCTGCTGCGTCCAGAACGTCTTCATCCGCTCGGCGGTGGCGGCGTCGGGGAGCTTGCCGTGCTGCGGCACCACCTGGCACTTGAGCGGCCCCTTGGGCCAGAAGTTCACCGAGAGCGTCGTGTCGTCGGGCCAGAGGATGCGGATGGATTTGTGCGGCGTGGCCTTGCGGACCGAGAGGGCGTGCGCGGCAGCCAGCGCTCGCGGATGGCGGCGTCCTTCCACGCCTCGAAGGCGACGGCGACGGGCGCGGCGATGGTCTTGCTCACGCTGATCTCGAAGCCGTCGGTCTTCTGGTTCTTCACGCGGCGGCCGGTGATCTGCTCGTAGCCGACGGTCACCATCTGGCTCCACCAGTCGTTCACCCGGTGTTTTTTCTGGAGCCACTGGGCGATCTCGGCGTGCGGCCAGGATTTCGCACCCGCCCCGTCGAGCACCTCGAACCAGTCCGCCCAGGAGCGACCCGTGGCCTTCTCCACCGCGGGGGTGGTGATGCCGGCGATCTTAGCGGGCAGCTTTTTCATGGGGCAGGGGTAGGTGCTTCGCCAAACCGGCTCCGGTCCGCACGAGGTGCGGGCAGCGCTCGGCGAGCTCCGATATGAACACTTCCCGGTCGTCTGGCGAGACGAGGATGAAGCCATCTGCAAAATCCAGCCGCACGCGCCGGAGCGACCAGGCCGGCGCGGCGAGGGGATTGCGCGAGGGCGCGACCGCGCGCAGGGAGGCATATGGCACGTCCCACTCCAGCCAGCCGCTCTGGATGTGCAGCCGGTCCGCGCGCAGCGTGTAGCGCAGCGGCCAGCTCAGCGCGCCGCCGACCGCCAGCATCGTCACGCCCCAGCAGCCGAGCAGCAGCACGCCGTGCGTCTGCCCGTGACTGGCGAGCCAGATCGCCGCCGCGATCGGCAGCGCCGTGGCGCCGGCGACGACCGCCACCAGCCAGGCATCCACGCGCGAACGAAAGGTCTTTTCCGGCGGCATGGCGGCCATGCTGTGAAAACTCCGAAAATTGTCACGTCCGCGGGGAATTTTGTGTTTCTCCGCCGGGCAAAATCGTTAACCAGACGACATGAGTGACGAGAACGCCCCGAAGCTCCGCCTGAAGCCGCGCTTGTCGGGCGAAACCCCGGCGGCGTCCACTCCCGCGGCCGCGCCCGCCGCCCCCGCGACACCCCCGCCGCCGAGCGAACCGGTCGCTCCGCCGGCGCCCGCGGCCGAAAGCGTTCCGCCGGCCGCCGCGCCGGTGCGTCTGCGGCCGAGGCTTTCCAGTGCGACTGCGGCGGCGACGCCGAGCGCGTCCCCGGCGCCCACCGAGCCCGCCGTCCCCATTCCCGTGGCCGCTCCCGTCGAGCCGCCGGCGCCGCCGGTCCAGGCTGCGCCTGAGGTGCCGGTCGCTCCGCCCGCCGCGTCCGTGCCGCCGCCATCAGCGCCGGCGCCCGAAGCGGCGGCCGCGCCGCGCCCGAAGATCGCGCTGAAGCCGCGCGAGCCGGCGGCTGCGCCCGCCGCCCCCGCGGAGCCGTCCACGCCGGCGCCCGCGGAACCGCCGCCTCCGGCGGAAGACCTGCCGCCCGCGCCGCCGATCGCCGCAGTTCCGGCGGAGACGCCCGCTCCGCCTGCCGCTCCCGCCGCGGACGCCCCGCCGCCGGTCGCGGCGTTTCCGCCGCCCCCGGGCGTCGCGAAATTCCCGCCGCCGCCCGGCCTGAAAAAGCCCGGCTCCGAGGCGCCGCCGAGCGAGACGGAGGCCAAGCAGCTCAAGGCCGCGGCGACCGCGGCGAATCCGCGCCGGAAACTTTTCCTCCTCGCCGGCATCGGCGGCGGCGTGCTCGCGCTCGGCGCCGCGGCGTTCTTCTACCTCACGCGGGAAGAGCCGCCTCCGCCGCCCAAGCCGCGCCCGGTGGCATCGCAGCCGAAGGCCGCGCCGCCGGCCGGCGCGCAAAATCTCGCGCCGACCCAGCCATCCGCGCCGACCACGGCGCTTGGCCAGGCGGTCGCGAAGGCCAAGGGCACCGCCGCCACCGTCGCGAACGGCCAGACCGCCGCGACGAACGAGGTGCTCGACGCCGACGCGAAGCCCGCCGCCGCGCTCCCGGCGACGGCCGCGCCCGCCGTGGCCCAGCCCGCCCCGCCGCCGCCGGCCGGCGTCGCCTTCAAGGCCTGGGTGCAGAACCTGCGGATCAGCGGCGTGCGCGGCGGTGCGAACCCGCGCGTGTTCATCGACCGCACGGCCTACGCGCCGGGCGACCTCGTGAATCCGCAGCTCGGCATCTATTTCGAAACCTACAACGCCGAGACGCGCATGCTCGTGTTCAAGGACAAGACCGGCGCGACGGTCGAGCGGCGCAACTGAGCGCGTCCCGGCGCCACGCCGGGATCCGCGCGAGGCCGACGCCGCGGGCTTTTCCGTGTCACGGCGGGAAAATCGACGAACGGCTACCGGGTTGAGACGAGTGCACCGCGGCCGGCGGCGGAATCGGTCCGGCGTGCGTTCGCCGTCGTCGGCGCCGCCGCGGCGGGGCTTGCATTTTTCACTGGGCGGGAGCACGCAGGGGCCGTGACCTCCCGTCCCCCCATCCGCTGGCCGCTGCTCTTCGCGATCTGGACGGGATTGGGCATCGTGCTCATGGCGCAGACCTTCGCCACGGTGCCGATCGAAGTCCCGCGCGGCGGCGACCGGACGATGGTCGTGGTGTGGCTCGGCTACCTCCAGATGATGCGCGCCTGGCTGTGGGGACTGCTCACGCCGCTGATCTTCGAGCTGCGCCGGCGCATCCCGTTCCACGGCGGGTGGATTCCGCTCGGGCTCTTTCTCCACTTCGCCTTCTGCGCCGTGCTGCTCGAGTGGGTGATGGTCATGCGCATCTGGATCTGGGCCGCGCTGGCGTTCAAGTCCGGCTGGTCGATGCCGTTCGTCAGCTTCCAGGAGATCACGGCGCAGTTCAGCGCGCGCCAGCTGCTCGACGTGCTCGCCTACCTCGGCACGCTGGGCGGCGGCTACATCGTCGACCTGCTCCACGAGCGCCAGCTCGCGCTCGTCCGCGAGAACGAGCTGCGCCTCCGGCTCAGCGCCACCGAGCTCCAGCAGGAGCAGCTGCGCTCGGAGCTCGTGCAAGCGGAGATGAAGGCGCTGAAGCAGCAGCTGCACCCGCACTTCCTCTTCAACGCCCTCAACGCCGTCGCCGGCCTCGTGCGCCTGGGCGAGAACGCGCAGGCGGTGGAGGCGCTCTCGCGCGTCAGCGCGCTGCTGCGCGCGCTCATCGGCAGCACCGGCCGGCCGGTCGTCACGCTCGAGGAGGAGCTGGCGTATTGCCGCACCTACCTCGAGATCGAGAAGATGCGCTTCGACGCGCGGCTGAGCTTCGCCATCGACGCCACGCCCGAGTCGCTCGTGGCCGAGGTGCCGACCCTGCTGCTCCAGCCGATGGTGGAGAACGCGATCAAGCACGGCATCGCCCGCCGCCGCACGCCGGGCTGGGTGCGCATCCGCACCTGGGTGGAGGGCGAGCGCCTGCACCTCGAGGTGGTCAACGATCCCGCGGAGATGCCGCGCGGCGAGGCCGCGCCGCCGAGCCACGGCGTCGGGCTCGCGACGACTCGGCAGCGCATGGCGCGCGCCTTCGGCGCGGAGTTCACCCTCGACTGCCAGGTGAACACGCCCGCCGGCACCGTCGTGCGCCTCGCGGTGCCATTCAAGGTCGCGGAATCCGCCGTGCCGGTGCGCGCCTGAGGACTTACCCCATGCAAAAGATCAAGACGCTCGTGGTCGACGACGAGAAGATCGCCCGCCGCATGGTGCGCGAGCTCCTCGGCGCCGACCCGGAAATCCAGGTCGTCGGCGAGGCCGGCGACGGCGAGGCCGCCCTCGAGGCGATGCGGACGCAGCGGCCCGAACTCGTCCTGCTCGACATCCACATGCCGATCCTGACCGGCCTCGAGGCGCTGCTGCGCCTCAAGCCCTCCGAGCGGCCCGAAGTCGTGTTCATCACCGCGTTCGACGAGCACGCGATCAAGGCCTTCGAGCTGCACGCCGTCGACTACGTGGTGAAGCCGTTTTCCGACGACCGGTTCCACCATGCGGTCGAGCGCGCCAAGCGCCGCCTGCGCGGCGACCTGCTCGAGTCGGCCGAGCGCGCCGTCACCAGCCTGCTCGCGCACTTCGCCCGGCAGGCCGAGGCTGCCGCCCCGCCCCGCCGCCCGCGGCGGCGCCGGGCAAGGACGCGCCGTTCGTGCTCAAGGTCGACGGCGAGCACCATTTCGTGAACCAGGCCGACATCCGCTGGATCGAGGCGCAGGGCGACTACATCCGCGTGCACACGACGCAGCGGAACCTGCTCACGCGCATGACGCTCACCCACGCGCTCGAGCAGCTCAGCGCCGCGCGTTTCGTGCGCATCCACAAGTCCTGCGTCGTCAACACCGCCTTCGTGCGCTGCCTGAAGCCGACCACGGCGTGGGGCCGCCCGCTCGAGCTCGACGACGGTACGACGCTGAACATCAGCCGCAGCTACCGCGGCGCCGTCGAGCAGCTGCTCTGAGGCGCCGCCGCGCATTGGCGGGCGATTTTGCGCCGTTCACCGCGGCGCGCTAGCTGCGCGCCGCTGGCCTTTGCGACGAAGCGTGGATCGCCGCTGCATCGCGGCGTCGCCCGGGGTGAACCTCCCGGCGATGCCGCGGGCGCCAACGCCGCGGCTACCCTCACGCCAACCATGAACCAAACACATCCGCAGAAGCGGAAGCTCCGGCGCGCCCTCGCGCTCGCGTTGCTTCCTTCGCTGGCCGTCGGCAGCTACGCCCAGCAACCCTCCCCCTCGGCCTCGGCCGAGGGCGACACGGTGAAGATGGAGAAATTCGTCGTCACCGGCTCCTACATCCCGGTCGCCGCGGGCGAGCCAGCCAACCCCGTCACCACGATCTCCGCGGCCTCGATCGCCGACAGCGGCGTCAGCAGCAGCCTGCTCGAGGTGCTGCGCAAGACGATGCCGCAGTTCACCGGTGGCCTCAACCTCGGCTCCTCCAACGCCGACATCAGCTCCGGCTCCACCGGCGGCGGCTCGTCGGTTGCGCTGCGCAACACGCAGACCCTCGTCCTGATCAACGGCCGTCGCGCCGCCTACGCGCCCATCCTCGCTTCCGGCGGCCTGCAGTTCGTCGACCTCAACCTCATCCCCATCGCCGCGGTCGAGCGCGTCGAGGTGCTGCACGACGGCGCCTCCGCCCTCTACGGCACCGACGCCGTCGCCGGCGTGGTGAACATCATCCTGAAAAAGGACTTCAACGGCTTCGAGGCCAACGCCCGCTACGCCTTCTCCGACGAGAAGGGCCACTACTCCGAGCGCAAGTTCTCGCTCGTCGGCGGCGCCAGCACCGGCAAGACCACCGTCACCATTGGCGGCGAGTGGGCCAAGACCGACCCGCTCTTCCAATACGAGCGCCGCTACTCCGCCGAGAGCTACGGCACGCCGACCTTCGCCGGCGTCATCACCGACGACAGCACCGGCCAGTTCTACGTGCTGAAGCCCGGCCTCAACGCCCCGCCGCTCAACCAGAACCTCACGCTCGCGCAGCTCGTCGCCAACGGCACCTACATCCCCGTCGACGGCAGCAACCTCGCCAGCGGCCTCGGCACGGAGAAGCAATACGCGTTCAACCTCGCCAACTACGTCACGCTCCTCCTCGGCAACGAGCGCTCGTCCGCCCTGGTGAACTTCGAGCACCGCTTCACCGATTCGGTCACGCTCTTCGGCGACTTCCTCTACACCCAGACGAACACCTACAGCCAGCTGAACGCCCAGCCGCTCAGCTCCAGCCGCTCCGCCGCGGACCCGACCAACCCGTCCGACGTCGCCCTGCGCGCGCGCAACCGCTTCACCGCCTACCCGCGCCAGTATTTCTACGACTCCACGTCCATGCGCGGCGTCGTCGGCCTGCGCGGCAGTCTCAGCAACGGCTACACCTGGGAGATCGCGGCGGACAAGAACCGCATCGACCAGAGCTACCGCAACCAGAACGTCGTCAACACCGCCGCCCGCCTTGCCGCCGTCGCCGCGGGCACGATCAACATGTTCGCCCGCGAGCAGGCCCCGGGCGCGATCGAGTCGTCCGGCATGTTCGGCACCGCCTTCGGCTTCGCCACCAGCACGATCGAGAACTACGACGGCCGCCTCACCGGCAAGCTGATGGACCTCCCCGCCGGCGAGCTCGGCTTCGCCGTCGGCGCCGAGCACCGCGTCGAGTCGCTGGTGCAGAACTCCGACGTCTACTCGCAGTCCGCCACCTTCGGCTGGGACTCCGCCACCACGCTCGATCCGCTCAACACCAGCCGCTCGGTCAACTCGGCCTTCGTCGACGTCCGCGTGCCGATCTTCGGCGGCAACTACACCGCGCCGGGCTTCCACCTGCTCGAGCTCGAGGGCGCGCTCCGCACCGAGAAATACAGCGACACCGACGACCCGACCGTCCCGAAGGTCACGCTGCGCTGGCTCCCCTTCAGCGACGAGTTCGCGCTCCGCGGCACCTACTCGGAGTCCTTCGCCGCCCCGACGCTCTTCCAGATGTTCGGGCCCACCGGCAGCGGCTCCACGCCCTCGCTCGCCCTCGACCGCTTCGGCGGCGGCGCGCCGATCACCGGCCAGGCCAACCAGCAGAACCCGGCCAACCCGAACCTCAAGCCCACCACCTCGCACAACTACACCCTCGGCCTCGTCTATTCGCCGCGCGCGGTGAAGGGCTTCTCCATGAGCGTCGACTACTTCAGCATCGACCAGAAGGACCTCGTCGGCCTCTACGGCGCCACGCTCATCCTCCAGGACGTCGAGCTCAACGGCACCGCCTCGCGCTTCGCCAACCGCGTGCGCTTCGGCCCGGCGGACGACTTCTCGCAGTTCACCAACGGCGCCCCCGTCACCGCCGCCGGCCAGATCGGCAACCGCCCGATCGACACCGTCTACGTGCGCGACCCGTATGAGAACATCAGCACGGTCAAGCTCTCCGGCCTCGACCTGAAGTTCGACTACACCTGGAAGATGGACACTCTCGGCCAGCTCGGCCTCACGCTCGCCGCGAGCTACTTCGACAAATACGAGTTCGAAGCCTATCCCGGCGGCGGCTTCAGCGAGACCGCCGGCTACGCCTCCACCTTCAACGGCACCATCCCGAAGTGGCAGACGATCCTCTCCGGCAACTGGAGCCGCGGCCAGTGGGGCGCCACGTTCTCGTGGCAGCACATCCCGTCGGTCGACGACCAGAACGCCTACGACGAGACCGATCCCGGCGCCGACACCTACGTCGAGCCGTTCGACTCCATCGACCTCGGCGTGAGCTACACCTTCGGCCGCGAGGCGCGCTGGTTCAACGGCCTCTCGCTGCGCGTCGGCGCGAACAACGTATTCGATACGCAGCCGTCCGTCGCCAAGGGCACCTTCGGCAACGGCAACGCCGACATCGCCACCTACGGCGCCGTCGGCCGCCTGATCTTCGTCGAGGCGCGCTACAAGTTCTGAGCGACCGCGCGCCGCGCGCGCTTCGCTTCCGCTCTCCCGGCGGCCGGAAATCCCGGCCGCCTTTTCTTGGTCCCGTTCGTCCCGCGCCACCGGTCGAGCGGCGCTCGCCGCTGGTCGCTCGGCGCCGCGGCCTAGACGCATGTCGCGCGTCCGTTGCCGCTCCGGGGATTTATGACGTGCTGCCGGCACTCTGGCGCGCCGGTCCGTTCGGCCGGGCGCCGCACACCACCGCAACCCCGATCGCACATGATCAACCAACCCCCATGCTCCTCGCCTGTGGTCCGCGCGCGCCTTTGGCGCGCCGCCGCCGCATTGTTCGCCACCCCCGCGCTGCTCCTCGCGCAAACCGGCGGCGCCCCGACTCGGACCAAGCGAAATCCGCCAACGACACCGTGAAGATGGAGGCCTTCTCCGTCGTCGGCTCGCGCATCAAGCGCGTCGACGCGGAGACGCCCAGCCCCGTCGTCCGCATCACGCAGGCCGACCTCGCCTCCTCCGGCTTCTCCAACGTCGAGGACGCGATCCGCGCCATGCCCTTCAACACCGCCGGCACCATCTCGCCCGAGGGCTCCGGCACGGGCTTCGCCTCCGGTTCCTCGACCGTGAACTTCCGCGGCCTGGGCAACAACAACACCCTCGTGCTCATCAACGGCCGCCGCGCCGTGCCATCGGGCGCGGGCGCGTTCAACGGCTTCCAGTCCGTCATCGACCTCCGCCAGATCCCCACCGCCGCGATCGAGAGCATCGAGATCCTCAAGGACGGCGCCTCCGCCATCTACGGCTCCGACGCCGTCGCCGGCGTGCTCAACATCGTGCTCAAGCGCTCCTACACCGGCGTCGGCATCGACGTCTCCTTCGGCAACACCTTCGGCACCGATTCGCAGGAGGTCAGCGCCTTCGTCATCGCCGGCGCGAGCACGGAGAAGACGAGCATCGTGATGACGGCCGACTACTCGCACCGGAACATGCTCATGAACCGCGACCTCTCGTTCTCGAGCAACGCCGACCTGCGCTACAACCAGAGCGCCACCGGCCAGATCGAGACCGACCCCAACAGCGGCCTCGTCATCGGCGTCGACCTGCGCAGCTCGAGCAGCTTCCCGGCGCGCTTCTTCATCCCCGGCACGGCCACCGTGCGCACCTTCCTCAACCCGACCACCGACCCGAACGCCGCCAACGCCGTGGCGACCTCGCGCGTCACCGGCGCCGGCCTCTACAACTTCCAGCAGGACTCGACGCTCCTGCCGGAAAACACCAGCCGCGGCCTCGGCGTCTACGTGAAGCACCAGTTCACGCCGGTGCTCTACGGCTTCGCCGACCTGTTCTTCAAGCGCATCGAGACGATCAACCTCTCCGCGCCCGCCCCGTTCACCACCACCGACAAGGGCGCCGGCACCAACAACCGCCTCGTCGTCCCCGCCGCCAGCCCCTACAACCCGTATGGCACGCGCTACTTCGGCGCCGCCGGCCAGGCGATCGAGCTGAGCACCTTCCGCCTCGTCAACGCCGGCCCGCGCGTCGTCGACACCACGTCCGACTACCCGCGCTACCTCTTCGGCCTCGGCGGCACGCTGCCGAACGACTGGACGTGGGAGGCGGCGTATATGTTCGCGCAAGGCTCGTTCGACAACGCCTCGCCCGGCACCGCCTTCGACAGCCGCGTGCAGGAGGCGCTCAACGGCCTCAACATCGGCGGCCAGGTGCTCTACGCCAATCCCTTCGGCCCCGAGGATCCGCGCGTCACCGACTACTACTCGGGCACCAATCCCAACAAGACCAAGTTCACCTCCGGCCTCTACGACGCCTCCGTCAGCGGCACCCTCGCCACCCTGCCGGCCGGCCCGCTCGGCGCCGCCTTCGGCGTCGAGTATCGCTCGGAGACCCTCAGCGACGTCCGCACCCTCGAGAACGAGACCGGCAACGTCGTCGGCGGCTCCGAGGGCTTCGGCTACGGCGGCAAGCGCCAGGTCACCTCCGCCTACGCCGAGGTGAAGATTCCCGTCACCAAGCAGATCGAGCTCCAGCTCGCCGGCCGCTGGGAGGAATACTCCGACTTCGGCAACACCACGAAGCCGAAGGTCGCCCTCGGCTGGCGCCCGACACCCTGGCTGATGCTGCGCGGCTCGTTCTCCGAGTCGTTCAAGGCCCCGGACCTCGCCTACCTCTACCAGACCGGCAGCGTGTCGTTCACCAGCAACCAGCTCTTCGACCCGCGCCGGCCCGACCAGCCGTCGTCCCAGCTCAAGACCGTCGGCCGCGGCAACCCCGACCTCCAGCCCGAGGAGACGCAGACCACCTACTTCGGCGTCGTCCTCGACGTCCCGCGCGGCCCGCTCAAGGGCCTCTCCTTCGACGTCGGCTACTTCAAGTTCGACCAGACCAACCTGATCACGCGCGACTCCGCCGCGTTCACGCTGGCCAACGAGACCGTGCTCCCCGCCGGCCGCGTCGTCCGCAAGGCCCTCACGCCCGCCGAGGCCGCCGCCGGCTACACCGTCGGCATCATCGACTACGTCGCCACCGACTGGTTCAACGCCAACAAGATTCTCAACGAGGGCTGGGACTTCGGCGTGAACTACGCCCGCAACGTCAAAGGCTGGGGCAACTTCCGCGCCGGCCTCACCGCCACCTACGTCGGCAACTTCGAGCGCGAGACCACCTCGTCGCTCGGCGCCACCGCCATCATCGACATCGACGGCACCGATTCCGTGCCGCTCTGGCGCGGCAGCGCCACGCTGGCGTGGACGAAGGGCGACTGGGCCGCCTCCGTCTTCGTGAACTACATCGGACGCTACCCCGCGCAGCTCCTCACCGGCCCCGACACCGAGCCCGACACCAAGGAGCAGTGGCGCGTCAACCCCCAGGTCAGCTACCTGACCCCGTGGCGCACCAAGGTCACCGTCGGCGTGCGCAACGTCTTCAACTGGGACCCGCCGCGCTACCTCTCCAGCCAGTTCGGCTACAACCCGGCCATCAACACCGCCGAGCCCGCCTTCTGGTATGTGCGCCTGAACCGCGAATTCTGAGCGCTGCCACGCGGCGACTCTTCCGGCCGGACTCCTCGTGGGTCCGGCCTTTTTCTTCGGCCGCCGCGGTCAGGAAGCGTGTGCAGCCCGGCGAGGTGCCGCGGCCGGGCACCTCCGCTCACGGCGCGATCGCCGCCGCCGCGCCGCGCTCAGGCGCCGATCGCCTGATGCTCGGGCGCGCGCCACTCGCCGCCCGTTTTGCCCAGGATCGAGAACACCTTCATCGTCTTCAGCGGCGGCGAGTAGACGTGCAGCGTCACCAGCGGCGTGCCCTCGGGCTGGAGGTTGGACACCTGGTGCGTTTCGCTGTCGTGCGAGGCCACGATCTCGCCGGCGAGGAAATCCTTCGTGCGCACCGGCACGACCTGCCCGCAGGGCGAGAAGGCATAGCTCGTCTCGCTGCACACGCCCGTCAGCACCTTGAACGCGCAGACCGACTGCGCGTGGTCGTGGATCGGCGAGCGCTGCCCGCTCTTCCAACAGAGCACGAGCACGTTGAACCACGGGCTCTCGGCGAGCAGGTTGCGGCAATAGGAGTCGTCCTCGAAATGCAGGAACGGCTGCACGTCCTCCAGCGTTACCCGCGACTCCGTGAGCAGCTGGTGCAGCCGATCGAGGTCGGCGCGGCCGTCCGTGAGCGAGGCCAGGTAGGAAAGCAGCGGCTGGAGCGCGGCGGGCGGGGGAGAGGCGGGAGCGCGCATGGCGTGGAGGTCTGGGCCGCGACGCTAGCGCCGCGCGCATCCGACTCAAGCCCGGGCCCGTAGCCCGAAGGGCTTAACCCGGTCCGTTTCCTGCCGCCGCCGCCCGGATGGACGGCCGCTGCCGTGCTCAGTGCGCGAGCGTGGCCTTGATGCCGCGGAGCACCTCGGGATCGGTGGCGATGCCGAGGATGCCGTTCACCACGAACTGCACGCCGATGCACATGATCAGGAAGCCCATGATCTTCGTCATCGCGTTCACGCCGACGACGCCGATGAAGGTCACGATCTTGCCCGAGAGCCGCAGCGTCACCCAGGTGAGGAACGCCACCACGAGGATGCCGGCGATGATCGCGATGTAGTCGATCGGGTGCGTCGCCAGCGAGGTGAAGCCGAGCGTGACCGCGATCGAGCCCGGGCCGCTGAGCATCGGCATCGCCAGCGGCGAGAACGACACGTCGACCTTCCGGCGCGCCGCCTCGCGCTCCTCCTTTTCGTCGTCGGTGGCCCGGTGCGTCGCCAGCATGTTCATGCCGATGCCGGTCAGCATGATCCCGCCGGCGATGCGCAGGCCCGGGATCGAGATGCCGAAGAAATTCATGATGAAGGTGCCGCCGACGAGGAAGCTCACCAGGATGCCCACCATGTAGACGCAGCCCTTGAACGCCTGCTGCCGGCGGCGCGCCTCGCTGTCGCCCTCGGTGATGGCGAGGAAGGTGGGCGCGGCCGCCAGCGGGTTGATGATCGGCAGCAGGCCGACCACCGTGCCGAGGAAGATGCCCCAGAGATGGACGAGGTTGAACATGCGGGAACGAAGCGGAGGTTGCGGAGCCGGCGCGCGCGTGGCGAGCCCGCATCACCAGGTGTCGACCGGGCCCTTCGGCACCGGGATCGACTCGCGCTGCAGCACCGCCGGGTCGTCCTCGTCGCGCATGAACGAGGCCACCATCGGGTCCGGCTGGAAGCGCGGCAGCAGTTCGCCGCGCTCGTCGCAGAACTGCGCGCGCCACTGCGCGTAGCGCGCGAGGATCGCGTCGAACTCCGCCCGCGTGCGCAGGCCGACCACGGCCTTCTTGAACTCCTTCGCCGGGCCGAGCCGCTTCGCATACCACGCCGCCGGCTTGCGGAAGAGCCGGCAGCCGAGCTCCTCGCCGAACACCGCGCACGCCAGTTCGAGGTGGCGGCGCATGACGTGCACGCGCTCGGCGTAGCTCGCCTCGGCCGGCAGCACGCCGGTGCGGAAATACTCGAGCGTGTGGCGGAAGATCCAGGGATTGTAGAACGCGCCGCGGCCGATGCTCACGCCGGCGCAGCCGGTCTCGTCGGCCATCCGCTTCGCCGCGTCGGGCGTGGTCACGTCGCCGTTGCCGATCACCGGGACCGTCTTCACCGCCTGCACGACGCTGCGGATGCCGGCGAGGTTGACCGTGCCGGAAAAGCCCTGCGCACGCGTGCGGCCGTGGACGAAGATCGCGGCCACGCCGACGTCCTCGAGGGCGCGGGCGAGGTCGGGCGCGGTGAGGTTGTTCTCGTCCCAGCCGAGGCGCATCTTCGCCGTGATCGGGATCTTCACCGCCTCGACCATGCCGCGCACGAGCGCCTGCGTCTTCTTCAGCTCGGTCATCATGGCCGAGCCGCCGCCCACGCCCACGACCTTGCGGACCGGGCAGCCCATGTTGATGTCGACGGCGGCAATGCCCATCGCCTCGACCATCGCCGCGGCGTCGCGCATCTCCTCCGGCACGGAGCCGAAGAGCTGCACCGAGAGGAGCTTTTCCGCCGGCGCGGTCTGGGCGAGCTGGAGGGCCTTGGGGTTGCGCTCGAGGAGCGAGCGGGCGTTGATCAGGTCGGTCGTGACCCAGTCGAGCCCGCCGATCTCGCGCACGACGAGGCGGAAGGGCAGGTTGGTGTAGCCCGCCAGCGGCGAGAGACACAGGTTCGACGGGAATTCATACGGCCCGATGCGCACGCCCCCACCGTGCTTCGCCCCCCATGACGCGCAACCCGTAAAGTGTAACCTATTAGGTTACACTTTACGGGATAACTCAGAGCGAGATGTCGCGGCCAGCGCGTTTCTCCGCCAGCCAATGCAGCAGGCGCAACGTCAGCTCGGCATCCGGCATCCGATTCTTGCTGGAAAGAAAGTCCTGCAGACGCTGTCGCGGGATTCCGAGGTAGCGCGCGAGTCGCGTCTTCGCGCCATAGGGAGCGAGTTCGGCACGCACCTGCGTGGCCAGGATGTTCCAGAGCGGGGTCGCCGCGCCGGGGCGCACCGTGTGGTAGGATTGCCAGCGCCGCATTTTCGTCCGGCGCTTCGCTTCATCGATCAAGGACTCCCCGGCCGCAAACAGCGCGCCGCCGATTTCCAGCCACACGCCCAATCGTGGATGCACTTTCAGCATGTGTAACCTAATAGGTTACAAGTTGCCGCAAGCGCCAGAGAGAAACCGGTCAAAGTGTAACCTATTAGGTTACACTTGATTGGTGGCGGGGAAAGACGAGTGCGGGAGTCATTGGGGGCTGCACGGGGCGTGCGGCGTGGGCACGCGCGCGGAGCCTCCGTCAGCACGAATCAGTGGGCCGCGGCGACGGCGCGCTGCAGGCGCGCGAGCGCCTCGGTCAGCGTGGCGCGGGTGCAGCCGAAGTTCAGGCGCACGTGGGTGTTCGGCGCGGCGCCGAAGGGCGCGCCGTCGGAGAACCCGAGGCCGTGCCGCTCGAAGAAGGCGTGCGCGCGCTCGAGTTTCAGCGCGGAAATATCGAGCCAGGCGAGGTAGGTGGCCTCGACGTGCGTCAGGGTCACGCCGGGCAGTTTCCCGCTCGCGACGGTCTGCTCGATCAGGTCGCGGTTGCCGCGCAGGTAGGCGAGGAGCGCCTGGCGCCAGGGCTCGCCGTGGCGGAACGCCGCCTCGCACGCGACGAGGCCGAGGACGTTGGCGTCGGGCACGATCCCGCTGGCGGCGCGGGTGAAGGCGGCGCGGAGGCCGGCGTCGGGGATGATGGCGAGCGAGGTGCCGAGGCCGGGGACGTTGTAGGTCTTGCTCGGCGCCATCAGCGTGATGCTGCGCGCGGCGATCTCGGGCGAGAGCGTGGCGGTGGGCAGGTGGGCGACGTCGTCGAGGATGAGGTCGCAATGGATCTCGTCCGAGACGAGCGTGAGGTGGTGGCGCACGCAGAAGGCGGCGAGCTGCGCCAGCTCCGCGCGGGTGAAGGCGCGGCCGACCGGGTTGTGCGGGCTGCAGAGGAAGAAGGCGCGGCTACGCGGCGTGACCGCGCGTTCGAGCGCGGCGAAATCCATCTCCCAGCGGGCGCCGTTCCTGACCATCGGCACCGCGACGGTGCGGCGGCGCTGGTTGGCGGGCGAACTCATGAACGGCGGGTAGACCGGCGTGGCGCAGAGGATCTCGTCGCCGTCCTCGCCCAGCGCGCGCGCGGCGACGTTGAGGCCGGTGACGAGGCCCGGCAGCCAGACGAGCCAGCTGGGATCGACCGACCAGCCGTAGCGACGGGCGCAATAGCCGACGGTGGCCTCGGCGAGCGACGCCAGCGGCTTCGCGTAACCGAGCACGCCGTGAGCGACGCGCGCCTGCAGGGCGTCGAGCACGGCGGGCGGCGCGGCGAAATCCATGTCGGCGACCCAGAGCGGCAGGATGTCCTGGCCGGCGTATTTCTGCCATTTCTGGCTGTCGCTGCGGGCGCGATCGATCGGAGTGTCGAAGTCGAAGCTCATCGGGAGCGGGGAGATTGCCGCAGCGGCGCGGGGCGTGGCCACGGGAAAATCGCCGGCGTGTCACAAGCCGCCCCCACTGTGCCGGCCCGGCCCCGCGGCGGCGGGACGGAGTTGCGCAGCTGGGACGTCACACCCCGTGGCAGAATTTCCCAGCGGATTTCCGGCGCGCGCACTAACTCGCGCTTTTGCCGGAATTTGCGCTGCGGCGGCGGACGGCACGTCGGATGCACCAGCGCTGGCACAACCCACTTTAACAGGAGAACCACCACCATGTATCGCCTCATTCGCTATTCCCAGCCGCGCGCGACCCTCTTTCGCGGGTCCGCTTTCCAGAATCCGTGGACCGGTCTGGAGTCGGAAATCGATCGTCTCTTCGAAACCGCTCTGGCGGACGTCGCCGCGCCGGCGACGCCGCGCTTCCCCGTCGACCTCTACGAGGACAAGGACAACACCTACGTCCGCGCCGAGCTCCCGGGCGTGAAGCGCGAGGACATCGCCGTCGAGATGGTCGAGGACTACCTGACGATCAACGCCACCCGCAAGGAGGGCGAGCAGTCGTTCAGCTTCAGCCGCTCGATCACCATCCCCGAGAGCGTGCAGGCCGACAAGGTCAGCGCCGCCCTCGAGAACGGCGTGCTCACGGTCACGCTCCCCAAGCAGGAGCAGGCCAAGCCGCGCAAGATCGCCATCAACGTCAACTGAACCCTTTTCCCGGAGGAAAACCCGCCATGACTCTCTTCAACCAGATCGTTCCCCGCCTCTCCCGCGCCATCGCGCGCCGCGAGGACAATGCCGCCGCGTCCACCGCGCCGGAGTTCACCCTCAAGCCCGTCTACGAGCTGAAGGAGAACGCCGAAGCCTGGGGCCTGACGGTCTACCTGCCCGGCGTCGCCAAGGACGGCCTCGAGCTCTCCGCCGAGGACGGCATCCTCAGCATCCGCGGCCGCCGCGGCTGGGCGAAGCCCGAGGGCTGGACGCCGCTCTACCGCGAGACGGTCGACGCGCCCTACGCGCTGTCGCTCGAGCACGACAACTCGGTCGACGTGGACAAGATCCACGCCGAGCTGAAGGACGGCGTGCTCCGCGTCTCGCTGCCGAAGGCCGAGGCGGTGAAGCCGCGCAAGATCGCGGTGAACTGAACCACCTTTAGGGGTAACGCTCGGTGCTTGTGTGTGCCCGAGCCGCCGCCGGAGTCCGCTTAGCGGGCCCGGCGGCTTTGTTTTCCGGGCGCCGGGGCCATGCATTCGCGCTCGTGTGTCCGCCGCGGCGAGGATTTGCTGCCGGGCATGGAAGCGTTCGTGATCGTCGTCCTCGGCCTCGCCGTGATGGCGGGCATCATCGGGCTGAGCGTGCGGGCCCACCGCAAGGGCCTGGAAAACCTGGCGGCGCTGGCCAGCCGCCTCGGGCTGCAGGTTGTCCGCGGCCAGCGCCTGCTGGGCCTGGATCAGCATCGCCTCGAGGGCCGCTGGCAGGGGCGGCACGTGCGCTTCTGGACCTACAGCACCGGCGCCGGCAAGTCGCGGCGGCAGTGGATCGTCGCGGGCGTCGAGACCCCGGCGGCGGGCGACGTGGCCTTCGAGCTGCGCGGGCAGGGGTGCTGACGAAGATCAGCGAATTTTTCGGCGCGAAGGAGATCCGGGTCGGCGAGGCGCGGTTCGACGCCGAGTGGTTCATCACGACCAACCGGCCGGTGGAATTCGCCGCGGCGCTGGTGCCGGAGATCCGCCAGAAGCTCGCCGCGGTGCGCGCGGCCGGCGCCGCAGGGGTGTTCACGCGCCAGGACGGCTGGGTCTGCTACGTCGAGCAGGGTTCGTTCTCCCGTGCGCCGGCGCTGGGGCGCCTGGAGTCGGCGCTGCCGGTGCTGGTCGACCTCGCCGACGTGGCGGACGTCTGCGCGAAGGGCGTCCGCGCCTGAGCGCGGCTCACGGCTCCTTCCGCGCCTGCGGGATCATCACCGAGGCGACGATCGAGGCGGCGAGCACGGCGCCGATGATGCCGAGCGAGAGGTGGATCGGCACGCTGACGTAGTGCGACGCGAGCATCTTCAGGCCCACGAAGACGAGGATGACGGCAAGGCCGATGTTGAGGAAGCGGAAGAGCTGCATCACGCCCGACACCGCGAAGTAGAGCGAGCGCAGGCCGAGGATCGCGAAGATGTTCGACGTGAAAACGATGAACTCGTTGCGCGTGATCGCGATCACCGCGGGGATCGAGTCGAGCGCGAACATGACGTCGGTCGTCTCCACCACGACGAGCACGAGGAACAGCGGCGTGGCCGCGAGGCGGCCGTTTTGCCGGGTGAAGAAATGTCCGCCCTCGAAGGTCGTCGTCACCGGGAACACCTTCCGCGCGAGCTTCACCGCCGGGTTCTTCTCCGGCTCGAAGCCGTCGTCCTTCTTCGGCAGCGCGAGCTTGATGCCGGTGTAGACGAGGAACGCGCCGAAGACGTAGATGATCCAGTGGAAGGCGTTGATCAGGCTGATGCCGGCGAAGATGAACAGCGCGCGCATCAGCACGGCGCCGACGATGCCCCAGAACAGCACGCGGTGCTGGTAGCGCGGCTCGACGCGGAAGTATTGGAAGATGACGATGAAGACGAAGACGTTGTCGACGCTCAGGCACAGCTCGACGATGTAGCCGGTGAAGAACTCCAGCCCCGCCTGCGTGCCCAGCTTCTGCGAGACGAGGAGGTTGAAGGCCATCGCCAGGCCGAACCACACCGCGCACCACGCCAGCGCCTCCTTCAGGCTGACGACGTGGCTCTTCCGGTTGAACACGCCGAGGTCCAGCGCGAGCATCACGCCGATGAAGGCGAGGAACCCGGCCCACGCCCACCAGGGCATCGAGCTGAAGAGTGCGAGCGGCAGTGACATGGGCCCGGAATCTGGGGGAGGGATTCGGACCGGGGCAAGCGGCTAAAGCGGCGCCCGGGACGGGCTAAATCTTTGACAAGAGGGGGAGGGGCGCTTTCTACGAGAAACTTCCCATGAATTTCCACCGCTCCCTTCCCGTTGTCCTCGCCGCGTTCGGCGCCCCGGCCCTCGCGCTGGCGCAGGCCGCCGCGACCACCGACGCCGGCCAGAAAGCCGCCGCCGCTGCGGCCGTCGCCCTCGAGCGCACGCCCGACCTGCTCGAGCACCTCGTCGACGTCGTGCTCGCCGCGCTCCATGTGCCGAGCGACGGCTCCAACACCCTGACGCACTACGGCATCGCCGCGGCCTTCCTCCTCTGCGGCGTGCTGCTCCGCCACGTCGTCACCAACATCATCTTCCACTACCTGAAGAAGCTCGCCTCGAAGACCGAGACGACGCTCGACGACAAGCTCTTCCCCGCGATGGAGGCGCCGACCGCCACCTTCGTGATGCTGCTCGGCATCTTCGCGTCGTTGAAGGTGCTGAAGCTCTCCGAGAACACCGACCACTACGTCGCCCTCGGCTCCACCGTCGCCTTCTCCGCCGCGATCTTCTGGGGCCTCTACCGCGCCTTCTCCGCCGTGCTCGAGCACGCGCACGAGGTCGCGCTGGAAAAGCAGATGGGCGTCGCGGCCTTCATGCCGTGGATCAAGAAATTCCTCATCACGGTCTTCGTCCTCGTCGGCATCCTCGTCACCGTCCAGAGCCTCGGCTACGACGTGAAGGCCGCCCTCGGCGCCCTCGGCATCGGCGGCTTGGCCTTCGCCCTCGCCGCGCAGGACACCATCGCCAACATCTTCGGCTCCGTCGTCGTGGCGACCGACCAGCCGTTCCGCATCGGCGAAACGGTCACGATCGGTTCGCACACCGGCACGGTCGAGGACATCGGCCTCCGCTCGACCAAGATCCGCAAGACCGACCGCTCGCTCGTCACCGTCCCGAACCGCACCGTCGCCAACGAGTCGATCATCAACCTCTCGCGCTTCACCGCCCGCCGCGTCGAGCAGGTCATCGGCGTCGCCTACGACGCCCATCCGCAGAACCTCGAGGGCCTCGTGGCCGACATCCGCCGCCTGATCGAGGCCGACCCGGCCGTGAACGCCCCCGACACCCACGTCTACTTCCGCGACTACGGCGCGTCGTCGCTCGACGTCTGGCTGGTCTACGTGATCAAGGATGCCGACTTCGCGAAGCACATGCAGGTGCGCCAGCGGATCAACTTCGGCATCATGCGCGCCGTCGAGGCCCGCGGCCTGTCCTTCGCCTTCCCGACGCAGACGGTGCACGTCGCCTCCCTGCCGGCGATGGGCGCCAAGGCCTGAGGCCCGTCCGCGACGTTCGCGGGGGCGCCGGCGCGTTGCGCATTGCCAGCCGCGACCCGGCGCGTAGGGTGCCGCCGTGCCGTCGCAAGCCAGCTCACTCCGCGCCGAGATTTCGGCGCTGATCGACAACAAGAACTTCGCCGCCCTGAAGGCGAAGCTCGCCCCGTGGCTGGCGTCCGACCTCGCGCCGATCCTCTCCGAGCTGCCGGTCGAGCAGCTCGGCATCCTCTTCCGCCACTGCCCGCCGCAGCTCGCCGGCGCGACCTTCGCCTACCTCGAGCACACCGCGAAATACAAGCTGCTCAAGACGCTCACCCAGCCGCAGGCCGCCGCGCTGCTGAACGAGCTGCCGCCCGACGACCGCACGGCCTTCCTCCACGAGCTCCCGCTCGACCTCGCCATGCAGATGCTCTGCTGGCTCTCGCCGGGCGAACGGAAGATCGCCCAGGACCTGCTCGCCTACCCGGAGCACAGCGTCGGTCGCATGATGACGCTCGATTTCGTCGCGGTGCGCCCGGAGTGGACCGTGCGCGAGGCGCTCGAATACATCCGCGAGCACGGCTACGACCGCGAGACGCTCAACATGGTCTACGTGACCGACGAGGGCGGCATCCTGCTCGATGACATCCGCATTCGCCGCTTCCTGCTCGCCTCGCCCGAGACGAAGGTCAGCGCGCTCATGGACGGCAACTACGCCACCCTCCACCCGGAGGACGATCGCGAGAAGGCGCTGCAGGTTTTCCGGCAATACGACCGCGTCGCCCTCCCCGTGACGAACGCGGACGGCAAGCTCATCGGCATCGTCACCGCCGACGACATGCTCGACGTCGCCGCCGAGGAGGCCACCGAGGACATCCAGAAGCTCGGCGGCAGCGAGGCCCTCGACGAGCCCTACACCACCATCGCGCTGACCAAGATGGTGCGGAAGCGCGCCGGCTGGCTCGTCGTCCTCTTCCTCGGCGAGATGCTCACGGCGACGGCGATGAGTTACTTCGAGGACGAGATCGCCAAGGCCGTCGTGCTCGCGCTCTTCGTCCCCCTCATCATCAGCTCCGGCGGCAACGCCGGCTCGCAGGCCGCCACGCTCGTCATCCGCGCCCTGGCGCTGGGCGAGTTCCGCCTGCGCGACTGGTGGCGCGTCATGCGCCGCGAACTTGCCGCCGGCCTCATGCTCGGCGTGATCCTCGGCACGATCGGCTTCTTCCGCATCCTGATCTGGGCGCAATTCAGCGACATCTACGGCCCGCACTACCTGCTGGTTGCGTCGACCGTCGGCGCGTCGCTCATCGGCATCGTGCTGTGGGGCTCGCTGATGGGCTCGATGCTGCCGCTGATCCTCAAGAAGGTCGGCTTCGACCCCGCGACCTCGAGCGCGCCGTTCGTGGCGACGCTGGTCGACGTCACCGGCCTCGTGATCTACTTCACGGTCGCGTTCCTCATCCTGCGCGGGACGCTGCTCTGACGCCGCCATGGCGCCCGCTGCCATCGCCGCGCCGCTGCCCGTGCTGCTGTTCGACGGCGAGTGCGGCCTGTGTCAGGCCTGCGTGCGCGCCTTGCTGCGCGCGGACCGCGCGGGCGCGCTGCACTACGCGCCGCTGCAGGGCGGCGCGGCGCAGGCGTTCCTGCGGATGCAGGGCCTGCCGACGGCGGATTTCGACACGCTGATCTTCGTGCCCGACTGGCGGCGCCGCGAGGAACCGGGCCGCTTCCTCGTCCGCACCGATGCCGTGCTCGCGGCGTGCGCCACCGCGGGCGGCGCGGCGGGCGCGCTGGCGGAGCTGCGCGTCGTGCCGCGCGGCTGGCGCGACGGCGTCTACCGGCTGGTCGCGCGCGGGCGCCACCGGCTGTTCGGCGCCTACCGGCCGCGCCCGCTGGCGCGGGCGGAGTGGGCGCAGCGTTTCCTCTAGGCGAGGTTCTTGTGGAAGCGGCGCACGGCGAAGGTCATCACGACCACGCCGAGCGCGAGCAGCGCCGCCAGCTGCGGCCAGAGCACGCCGAAGCCCACGCCCTTCAGGAACACGCCGCGGATGATCACCAGCATGTAGCGCAGCGGGTCGAGCAGGCTGAGCCACTGGAAGACCGCCGGCATGTTCGCGATCGGGAAGATGAAGCCCGAGAACAGCATCGCGGGGAAAAAGAAGAAGAACGTCGTCATCATCGCCTGCTGCTGCGTCTGGCTGACGGTCGAGATGAACAGCCCGATGCCGAGCGTGCTGAGCAAAAAGAGCGCGACGCCGAGCAGGAGGAGCAGGAAGCTGCCGCGGAACGGGATCCCGAACCACAGCAGCGCGATCGCGGTGACCATGGCGGTGTTGACGAAGCCGACCACGGCGAACGGCGCGCACTTGCCGAGGATGAACTCCACCGGACGGATCGGCGTCACCATCACCTGCTCGATGGTGCCGACCTCCTTCTCGCGCACGATCGCCATGCTCGTGAGCATGAGGCCGACGAGCATGACCAGCATGGCGATGATGCCCGGCACGTAGAAATTACGGCTCTCGAGGTCGGCGTTGAACCACGCGCGCGGCTGCAGGTCGGCGCGGCCGGTCTCGATCGTGCGGCCGGCGAGGCGCCGCGCCGAGTCGAGCAGGAACTCGGTGTTGGCCGCCGCCGCGATCTGCGCCGCGTAGTTCACGACGAAGCGCGCCGTGTTCGAGTCCGAGCCGTCGACGATCAGCTGCACCGCCGCCGTGCGTCCGCCGCGGAGCTGCTCCTGGTAGCCGGCGTTGATCTGGAGCGCGGCGGCGGCGTCCGCGGCGTCGATCAGGGCGCGGGCGTCGCCCTCGTCCTGCGTGTAGCGGATGGCGTCGAAGTAGGCCGAGCCGGTGAAGCGCGCCACGAGCGCGCGGCTGGCCGGCGTGCCGTCGCGGTCGAGCACCACGAGCTTCACGTGCTTGACGTCGAGCGAGACGGCGTAGCCGAAGATCAGGGTCTGCAGCAGCGGCACGCCGATGATGACGAGCCGCATCCGCGGGTCGCGGAGGACGGAGCGGAACTCCTTGCGCAGGATGGTGAGGATGCGTTCCCACATGTCAGCCGAGGGTCTTGCGCGTCTTGCGGATCGAGACGGCGATGACGAAGAGGGTGAAGCCGACGAGGAAGGCCGCGTCGGCCCAGAGGACCTCCAGCCCGACGCCGCGCAGGAAGATGCCCTTGACCAGCGCGACGAAATACCGCGCGGGCACGATGTAGGTGATGCCCTGCACCGGCAGCGGCATGTTGGCGATGGCGAAGGCGAAGCCGGAGAGCAGGAACGCGGGCAGGAAGGTCGAGATCATCGCCATCTGGCTGGCGAGGAGCTGCTGGCGCGCGATCGTGCTGATGAGCACGCCCTGGGCGAGCGTGCCGATCACGAACACCGTGCCGACGCTGAACAGGAGCACGACGCTGCCGCGCAGCGGCACGTGGAAGAGGAACACCGCCATCACGACGGAGAGGGCGAGGTTGGCCAGGCCGATGGCGGAGTAGGGCAGAAGCTTGCCGAGGATGAGCTCGGCCGGCTTCACCGGCGTGGAGACGAGCTGCTCCATCGTGCCGCGCTCCCACTCCCGCGCGATGGTCAGCGAGGTGAGCAGCGCGGCGATCAGGCCCATGATCACCGCCATGATGCCGGGGACGATGAAGTTGCGGCTCTCGAGGTCGGCGTTGAACCAGACGCGCGGCCGCAGGTCGAGGGCGGCGGGCGGGGCGAGGCCGGCGACGCGGCGCACCTGGTCGAGCGCGACCTGCTGGTTGTAGGCGGTCGCGATCGCCGTCGTGTAGCCGAGCACGATGCCGGCGGTGTTGGAATCGGAGCCGTCGGCGATCGCCTGCACGCCCGCGGCGCGGCCGGCGGCGATGCGCGGGCCGAAGTCCGGCGACAGCACGAGCGCGAGCATCGCGTCGCGCGTGTCGATCGCGCGCTCCACCTCGGCGTAGCTGCTCACCGTGCCGCGGAAATCGAAGTAGCGCGTGGCGGTGAAGTGCGCGGTGAGCTCCCGGCTCTCCACGCTCCGGCCCTGGTCCCAGACGACGAAGGGCACGCGGTCGACGTCGAGCGTGAGCGCGTAGCCGAACATCAGCAGCATCAGCATCGGGATGCCGACGGCGAGGATGAGGCTGCGCGGATCGCGGCGGATGTGCAGCGCTTCCTTGCGGGCGACGGCCCAGAGGCGGCGCGGGTTCATCGGGCGACCTCCTGCTGCCGGCCGGCCGCGGCGTCGCGGGCCTCGATCAGCGAGACGAACACGTCCTCCAGCGTCGGCACGATGCGCTCGAGCCGCGCGAGGCGGAAGCCGTGGGCCGTGAGCGCGCCGCGGATCGCGGTCTCGGCCGCGACCGGGTCGGGCGCGACGGCGTGCAGGCCCTTGCCGAAGAGCGCGATCTCCTTCACCGCCGGCAGGCGCTCGAGCACGAGCATGGCGTCGTTCGGCCGGTCGCAATCGAGTTCCAGCACGGCCTCGGGCATGTGCTCGGTCTTCAGCTCGCGCGGCGTGCCGAGCGCGATGAGCTCGCCGCGGTAGATGATGCCGAGCCGGTCGCAATACTCGGATTCCTCCATGTAATGCGTCGTGACGAACACCGTCACGCCCTGCTCGGAGAGCGCGTAGATCAGGTCCCAGAACGCGCGGCGGCTGTTCGGGTCGACGCCGGAGGTCGGCTCGTCGAGGAACAGGATCGGCGGCTCGTGCAGCACGGCGCAGCCGAGGGCGAGGCGCTGTTTCCAGCCGCCGGACAATTCCGCCGTGCGCGCGTGGCGGTGCTCGCGCAGGCCGGCCATCGCCAGCACCCAGTCCTTGCGCGCGGCCTTCTTCTCGCGCGGGAGGCGGTAGATGCCGCTGTAGAAATCGATGTTCTCCTCCACCGTCAGCTCGTCGTAGAGGGAGAATTTCTGGCTCATGTAGCCGATGCGGGTGCGGATCTTCTCGGTGTCGCGCACGATGTCGAAGCCCGCCACCGTGCCTGCGCCCGCGGTCGGCGTGAGCAGGCCGCAGAGCAGGCGGATGGTGGTGGACTTGCCCGCGCCGTTGGGGCCGAGGAAGCCGAAGATCTCGCCGCGCCGCACGGAGAAGCTGATCCCCGCGACCGCCTTGAACCCGCCGAAGTGTTTCTCGAGGTTCTGCACCTCGACGATGGGAGGGGTGGCAGCGGCGGCGGTGGACATGGGCGGTCAGCTGGCTTCGGACTCGGTGGCGACGAGCAGCGTGAGGAGGGCGAGGATGAGGATCGCGACGATCATGGCGTGGCGGCGGTCGCGGCGCGCTGGGCCAGGACGGCGACGAACACGTCCTCGAGCGACGGCTCGATGGGACGGACGGATGACACGGCCACGCCGGCGGCGACGAGCAGGTCGCGACCGCGCACCGCGGCGGCGTCCGGATCGCGGGCGGCGACGTGCACGCGGTCGCCGAAGAGGCCGACGGAGGCGTCGCGCAGTTGTTCGCGCAGGAGCGCGGCGGCGCGGCGCGGGGCGTCGGTGCGGAATTCGAGCAGCGCGCCGGGCATGAGGGCCTTGATCTCGTCGGGCGTGCCGAGGCCGAGCAGGCGGCCCTGGTGGAGCAGCGCGAGGCGGTTGCAGCGCTCGGCCTCGTCGAGGTAGGCGGTGGAGACAAAGATCGTCACGCCGTCGCGCACGAGCTGGTAGAGGATGCGCCAGAAATCGCGGCGCGAGACCGGGTCGACGCCGTTGGTCGGCTCGTCGAGGAACAGCACGCGCGGCGTGTGGATGAGCGCGCAGGCGAGCCCGAGTTTCTGCTTCATGCCGCCGGAGAGGTTGCCGGCGAGGCGATGCTTGAAGGGCGTGAGGTTGCTGAACGCCAGCAGGCGCTCCGTGCGCGCGGCGCGCTCGGCCGGCGGCACGGTGTAGATGTCGGCGTAGAAATCGATATTCTCCGCCACGGTGAGGTCGGGATAGAGCCCGAAGCGCTGGCTCATGTAGCCGATGTGCTCCTTCAGCGGCTCGCGCTGGCGCGCGACGTCGCAGCCGGCAACGTGCGCCTCGCCCGCGCTGGGCGCGAGGATGCCGGTGAGCATGCGCATCGTCGTCGTCTTGCCCGCGCCGTCGGGGCCGACGAGGCCGAAGATCTCGCCCTCGGCCACGTCGAGGTCGAGGCCGTCGACGGCGACAAGGGCGCCGAAGGTGCGGCGGAGGCCGCGGGCGTGGATGGCGGAGGCGGGCATGCGGGCGAAGCGGCGGCTCAGCTGGCCGGTGGCAGGATGACGTCGGCCGGCATGCCGGGCTTCAGCTCGTCCTTGGGATTGGCGACATCGATTTTGAGGCGGAAGACCAGCTTCACGCGCTCCTTCGGCGTCTGCACGGTCTTGGGCGTGAACTCGGCCTCGGAGGAGATGAAGCCGACGGTGCCCTCGAAATCGCGGCCGGGGAAGCTGTCGGTGCGCACGACGACCTTCTGGCCGTGGCGGACGCGGCCGAGGTCGGGCTGGTTGACGTAGGCGCGGACCCAGAGGTGCGCGGTCTCGGCGACGGTGACGACCGGCGTGCCGGCGGACACGAACTCGCCCGGCTCGATGTTGTGCGAGAGCACGACGCCGGCGAGCGGCGAGGTGAGGCGGGTGTTGTCGAGCTGCGTCTGCGCCAGCGCGACGGCGGCGCGGGCCTGCTCGACGCGGGCGCGGGCCTGGCGGATGGTTTCGACGCGCGGGCCTTCCTGCAGGAGCTTGAGGCGCTCGCCGGCCTCGACGACCCTGGCCTCGGCCACCTTCAGCTGGGCCTGGGCGGTTTCGAAGTCGCGGTCGGAGATGACCTGCTTCTTCCGCAGCTCGTCCTGGCGCGCGAAGTCGAGGCGCACGCGGTCGCGGTCGGCCTCGGCGCTGCGCAGCGTGGCGGCGGCGGCGGCGATTTCCTGCGGACGCGAGCCGGCCTCGAGTTCGGCCAGCTGGGCCTCGGCGGCGGCGAGCTCGGCGCGGCGGAGCGCGAGCTGCGACTGCTGCTCGGCGTCGTCGAGGCGGGCGATGAGCTGGCCGGACTGGACGCGCGCGCCCTCGGAGACGGTGCGCTCGACGACGCGGCCGGGCGTCTTGAAACCCAGCTGGGCGTCGTCGACCTCGAAGTTGCCCGAGAGGACGAGTTCGCCGGAGCCGCCCGAGCCCGGGCGCGAGCAGGAGGCGAGCAGAAGCGCGCCGAGCGCGAGCGCGGCGAATTTAACCGGGAAATGATTTTTCATAGTCTTTGCGGCCGGCGGGGGTGAGGAGCCCGCCGAAGTAGAGGCTCATGGCTTTCTCGAACGCCTGGTGCGGCGCGAGGTGGAGGTGTTCGAGCGAGGCCGGGCTCATGATGCCCTGCATCGCGTGGAGGAGGAATTCGGCGGCGAAGGGCGCGTCGAGTTCGGGGCGCACCTTGCCCGTGAGCTGGCCCTGCTCGAGGAGGCGGCCGAAGATGTAGGGGACGTTCTTGCGGCGCATCTCGAAGGTGAAGTCGTGCAGCGCCGGCGCGGACCGCTGCAGGTCGCGCAGGATGTGCGGGGCGAGCTGCGAGAGCCGCTGGTGCATGCCGCCGGTGAAGCCGCGGAGCTTTTCCGCGAAGGTGAGGTTGCGGTCGGCGATGATGGCGTCGGCCTCGGCGCGCACCTCGGCGGCGAACTGCTCGAGCGCGGCGCGGCCGAGATCCTCCTTCGTCGGGAAATGCTGGTAGAGCGTCTTCTTGCTCATGCCGAGCTCGGCGGCGAGGTCGTCCATCGTCCAGGTGCTGTAGCCGTGGACGAAGAGATGGGCGCGGGCGGCGCGGACGATGCGCGCCGGCGGGTCGGCCAGCGGGGCGGCGACGGGGGCGCGGGAGAGTTCTTCGGGACGGGCAGGCATTGGGATCGTAGGAAACTCAAAAAGTGTTTTAAGTTTCCAGGCAAGCCTGTTCTCACTTTTCTCGGGGTGGCCGGTCGGCCCGGCTCGGACGGCGCGGTGCGGGGGTGGAGACAAAAGAGCCGGACCGTGCGGTCCGGCTCGCAGCCTGAGGCGGTGGGGGCGCGGATCACTCCCGCTCGTGGAAGCCCCCGCGGTCGCCGCCGCGTCCGCCGCGGAAGCCGCCGCCGCCGAAGCGCCGCGGACCGCCGCGTCCACCCCCGCGGCCGCCGCGCTCCCCGCCGCCGAAGCCGCCTTCCCGCGGCGCGCGCTCCTCGCGCGGGCGCGCGATGTTCACCGCCAACTTGCGGCCGCCGATCTCGTGGTTGTTGAACTGGTCGACGGCCTTCTGCGCCTCCTCGGCGCTGCCCATGGTCACGAACGCGAAGCCGCGCGAGCGGCCGGTGAACTTGTCGAAGATGATCTCGACGACGCTGACCGTGCCGGCCTGGCCGAAGAGCCCCTCGAGGTCCTGCGCGGTGGTGGCGAACGGGATGTTCCCCACGTAGAGTTTGGTGTTTTCCATGTGTGTGCAGGGGCCGTGCTGCTGGCTGCCGCCCGTTCCCGAACCGCCGGGATTCAAACCATCATCAAGCCGGTCCTGGCGCTCACTGACGATTCTGCGTAGCGGAGAAGTCTCACAAACAACTGACCCGACGCCGGGAAAAATGCCGCGCCGCGCGCCGCCTCGCAAGAGCGGAACGCGCGTGCCGGCGGGGCCGTTCAGCCCGGGGCGAACAGGGCGGCGCTGCCGAGGCCGGGCCAGTCGCGGCGCAGCACGCCGTAGAAGACGACGTCCTCGAAGCGCTCGTTCTTGCGCATCATCCGCGGGCTCGTGCCCTCGCGGCGCATCCCGACCTTCAGCAGCACGCGGCCGGAGGCGGGGTTGCTGGCGTAGTGATGCGCCTGCACGCGGTTGAGGCCGAGGACGCGGAAGCCGAAATCCGTCAGCGCCGTCGCCGCCTCGGTCGCGAAGCCGTGCCGCCAGAACGGCACGCCGATCCAGTAGCCGAGCTCGGCGCGCGCGTGCGCCGTGGCGAAGGTGAGGCCGATGGCGCCGATCAGCTCGCCCGTCGGCTTGAGCGTGACCGCGAGCGAGAGCCCGCGGTGCGCGGCCCACTCGGCCGCGTGGGTGGCGATCCACTGCTCCGCCACGCCGTCGGGATACGGGTGCGGGATGAGCGCGGTGGCTTGCGCCACCTCGCGCGCGCCGGCGAGCCGCTGGACGGCGGGCGCGTCGGTCAGGTCGAGCGCGCGCAGCACGAGCCGCGGGGTCTCGATGAGCGGAAACTCGGCGGGGAAGGGCATGGGCGCGCGAAATTGGCGGCGGCGTTGCCGCGCGGCCAGTCGAATTTCAAGCGAGTTCTCCTCTGAAAAATCTCAATTCTCCCTCTAGAAAATCGTTGCATCGCCCCGGGCCCATTCTAATACGGGAGCCACTATGGCAAAGAAATCTGCTCGCAAACCCAACGCTAAGTTCATGGCCCCGGTCACGCCGGACGCCACCCTCGCCGCGGTCGTCGGTGCCAAGCCGATGCCTCGCACCGAAATGACCAAGAAGCTCTGGGCCTACATCAAGAAGAACGGCCTTCAGGACAAGAAGAACAAGCGCATGATCAACGCCGACGACGCCCTCAAGGCCGTGTTCGGCGGCAAGGCGCAGGTCTCGATGTTCGACATGACCAAGCTCGTGTCGAAGCACGTCTCGGCCTAACCCGGAGCGAATCGCTTTTACCCGACCGCCGCGGAGCAATCCGCGGCGGTTTTGTTTTGCGGCGCCGCGCCGCGCGGAGTTTGCTCGCGCCACCCTGCCGTGAGCGTGACCGGACCCACTCTTCGTGTTGTCGCCGGATGGCTGCTGATCGCGGCGCTCGGCACCGCGGCCGCCTGGTGGCAGGAGGAGAACCGGCGCGCGGCGCTGCAGCAGCAGATGATCGGGCGCGCGCAGTATTGCGCGGTGGCCTTCGTGACCGACGACGTCGCCGCGCTCACCGGCACCAGCGCCGACCTCAATCATCCCGAATACCGCGCGGTGAAGGACCGGCTGCTCCGCCTGCGCGCCGTCAGCCCGGGCATCCGCTTCGTCTACCTCTTCCGCTCGACCGCGCAGCCCGGGCACGTGGTGTTCCTGGCCGATTCCGAGCCGGAGACCTCCAGCGAGATGTCGAAGCCCGGCGACGATTATCCCGAGGCGCTCAGCTCGCCCGGCCTGCAGGCCGCCCTCCGCACGCACGCGCCCGCCACCGAGGGCCGCTGCGCGACTCGTTCGGCGAGTGGGTCACGGCCTACGCGCCCGTCGGCGAGCGCCCGCCGCCCGGCGCGCCGCGCACGCTCCTGGGCATCGACATCGATTCCTCCGACTGGCGCCGCGAGCTGTGGGCCGCGCGCGGCACCGGCCTGGGCCTGGTGCTGCTGGTGCTCGGCGTGCCCTACGGCGCCTGGCTCTACCGGCGCCGCGAGCGCGAGCACTCGCGCGAGGTCCAGCGCCTCTCCGCCGCGATCCAGCAGAGCCACTCCGCCGTCATCATCACGGATCCCCAGCGCGTGATCGAATACGTGAACGACGGCTGCGCCGCCATCACCGGCTACGCCCGCGACGAACTGGTCGGCCAGCCCTCGCGGCTGCTCCTGCCCGACGACGTCGACGAGACGCAGCGCGCCGAGCTGCACCGCCGCCTCCTCTCGGGCGAGCGCTGGGTGGGGAGCGGCGGATGCGCCGCCGGAACGGCGAGATCTTCATCACCCGCGCCACCTTCTCGCCCGTGCGCGGGGCCGACGGGCGCGTCTGCAACCTCGTGGCGGTGATCGACGACGTCACCGACCTCAAGCGGGTGGAGGACGACCTGCGCGTCGCGCGCGACCAGGCCGAGACCGCCGATCGCGCCAAGGGCGAGTTCCTCGCCATGATGAGCCACGAGCTGCGCACGCCGCTCAACGGCATCATCGGCTTCGCCACCCTGCTCCAGGACACCGCCCTGACGACCGAGCAGCGCGACTACGTCGAGACGGTGCGCAAGAGCGGCGAGGCCCTGCTCACGCTCACCAACGAGCTGCTCGACTACTCGCGCATCGACGCCGGCCGCATGCAGCTCGATCCGCAGGCCTGCTCGCCGCGCCAGATCGTGGAGGAGGCGGTGGAGCTGCTCTCCACCCGCGCGGCCGAGAAGCACCTCGAGCTGCTCGTGGCCATCGCGCCGGGGGTGCCGGCGCACGTGCTCGCGGATCCGGGCCGCCTGCGCCAGGTGCTGGTGAACCTCGTCGGCAACGCCATCAAGTTCACGCCCGCCGGCGAGGTGGAGGTGGAGCTGGCCGCCGCGCCCTGCCGGCCGGCGCCGGCGGCGAGCCGCGGGTGCGGCTGGAATTCACCGTGCGCGACACCGGCATCGGCATCGCCCTGGAAAACCAGGACCGTCTCTTCGTGCCTTTCAGCCAGGTGGACGCGTCGAGCACGCGCAAGCACGGCGGCGCCGGCCTCGGCCTCGCCATCAGCCGCAGCCTCGTGCGCCTGATGGAGGGCGAGATCGAGTTGTCCAGCGCCGCGGGCGCCGGGGCGGAGTTCCGCTTCCACGTGCCGGTGCGCGTGCTCGAGAACAACGAGGGCCTGCCCCGGCTGCCGGCGCGCCGCGTGGCCGTGGTCTCCGCCAATTCCCGGGCCCGGGCCCATTACGCCGCGCTGCTGGAGATCTGGGGTCTGTCCGCCGCCACCTACGAGAACATCACCAAGCTGCCCCCGAGCGGGCGCACGACGTCCTGCTCGTCGACGTGGTCGCGCGGGACGCGGCGATGTGGCCGGCGCTGCTCCGCGCCCACCGGACGCAGGCCGACTGCCCGGTCATCGGCCTCGTCTCGGTGAGCGTGCCGGCGGCGCTGCGCGACGAGCTGCGCGGGAGCTTCCGGGCGCTGCTGAAGAAGCCGCTGCGCGACTCGCTCTTCCACGCCGTGCTGAAGAGCGTGCTGCGGGACTGAGCGCGGCTTTGCGCTTGGAGTGCGCCCCGCCGCGCCTACGCTGCGCGGCTTCGCCCGATGAACGCCCGTGCCACGCACCGAACCGCGCTGCTGATGCTGCTCCTGACGAACCTGTTTTGGGGACTCAGCTTTCCGCTCATCAAGGCCATCGTCTTCCTCCACGAGCGCCTGGTGCCGGGCAGCGGCAACTGGTTCATCACCGCGATGACGCTCGCACCGCGCTTCCTGCTCGGGGCGGTCTTCATGCTCGCCGTCGCGTGGCGCCAGGTCGCGGCGGCGACGCCGGCCGAGCGCAAGCAGGGCTTCCTGCTCGGGCTGTCGGCGGCGTGCGGCATGGTGTTCCAGATCGACGGCCTGCAGTTCATCAGCGCGTCGACCTCGGCGTTCCTCACCCAGCTCTACGCGATCCTGATCCCGCTCTACGTCGCGGCGCGCGTGCGCCGCTGGCCGGGGCGGCGGTGTGGCTCGCGTGCGGGCTCGTGCTCGCCGGCGTGGGCGTGCTGGCGCAGTTCGACTTCCGTGCGTTCCACATCGGGCGCGGCGAGCTGGAGACGCTCGTCGCCTCGCTGTTCTTCATGTGGCAGATCCTCACCTTGGAACGGAAGGAGTTCGCCGGCAACCGGGTGCTGCCGGTCACCGCGCTGATGTTCGCCACGGAGGCCGCGGTCTTCTGCGCGATGGCGGCGGTCACCGCGCCGGCGCCGGCCGCGCTGGTCGCGCCCTGGCTGTCGGGGCCGTGGCTGACGTTCACGCTCGTGCTCACCGGCGTGTGCACGATCGGGGCGTTCACCCTCATGAACCGGTTCCAGCCGGCGATCACCGCGACGGAGGCGGGGCTGCTCTACTGCACCGAGCCGCTGTTCGCCTCGCTGCTGGCCCTCTTCCTCCCCGCGCTGTTCTCGGCCTGGGCCGGCTTCGACTACGCCAACGAGACGCTGACCTGGCGCCTGCTCGTGGGCGGCGGCCTGATCACGGCGGCGAACCTGCTGATCCAGTTCCGCCCGCCGCCGCAGCCGGCGGCCTGACCCGACCGGTTACTCCGCGACGCGGCCGGGCGCCGGCGAGGAGAACTTCCCGTGGCGCAGGAAGGCGCGCACATCGTCGATCACGTCGCGCCGCCACAGCATCACCGTGTGCGAGTGCGGCACGACGCGGAAATCGCGCATGCCCTCCAGCCGGGCGGAGTCGACCGTGACGACCCCGTCGTGCACGCCGGGCATCTGGCGCCGGAAAAGCGGGTTGAGCACGCTCGCGCCGGCGATGATGCCGACCTCGAAGTCGGCCGGCCCGAGCGCCTGCGCGACGCCGTCGGCGCCGGTGCGGAGGCGCGCCAGGTTGACGCCCATCACCGCGCGCATCCAGCCGCGCTGCGCCGCGCGGTCGGCGGCGGGGCTGCCGTGGTTCGGCGGGCCGAGCATAACGACGCGGCCGAGGCGGGCCGGCCGGCGGTCGCGCAGGTAGAGCCGCAGGAGGAGGCTGCCCATCGAGTGCGTCACGAAATGCACCCGCGGCGCCGCGAGCGCGCCGTGCCGCTCCAGCTCGCGGGGAGGAAATCCGCCGCCAGCCGCTCCAGCGGCACGTCGCGCGACGGGTAGCTGAGGTTGACCACGCGGTAGCCGTCGCGCTCGAGCGCGCGGGCGATTGGGCGCATGACCCAGCCCGACAGGGCGACGCCGTGCAGCAGCACGACGCATTCGCGCGGATCGGCGGCGGCCGGCAGCGGGGACGTCATGGCCAGGAGGGCAGCGATGGCGGCCAGCGCGCGCACGGCGTCAGCTCGGCAGCGCCGCGGGCGGCGGTCGCCGGATGGAGGCGGCGGCGCGCCAGGTGACGGCGCCGAGCACGATCGCGCCGCCGAGGAGCGCGAGCCCGCTGGGTTTTTCGCCGAGCACGAGCATCACCCAGAGCGGGTTGAGGATCGGCTCGATCACGGGGATGAGGACCGCTTCGAGCGCGGTGACGTGCCGGATCGCGCGCGCGTAGAGCAGGTAGGCGACGCCGAGCTGGACCACGCCGAGCAGGAGCAGCGCGACGAGACTGCGGGCGTCGGGCGCCGGGGCGGAGACGATGGCGGGCAGGCCGATGAGGAAGCCGAGGAAATTGCCGAGGATGATCGAGCCGAGCGGGATGTCGTCCTTCTGCAGGCGCAGCAGCACGATCATGAGCGCGAAGGCGACGCCGCTGGCCACCGCCAGCGCGATGCCGGCGAGGTCGTTCAGCCGCAGGCCGTCGTAGAGAAAACGGCGAGGCCGACGAACACGATGGCGATGGTCGTCCAGTCCGCGCGCGTCGGCCGCTCCTTGAGCAGCCAGGCCCCGAGCAGCGCGACGTAGGCCGGCGCGGTGTATTGGAGCAGGATGGCGTTGGCGGCGGTCGTGAGCTTGTTGGCGGCGGCGAAGAGCACCGTGCAGGCGGTGTAGGCCACGGCGGTGGCCAGCGGCAGCCAGCCGCCGCGGAAGGGCCGGCGGCGCCAGGTGACGGCGAGCAGGAACACCGCGGCGACGAGTCCGCGGCCGCCGGCGACCGCCAGCGGCGGCCAGGCGACGGATTTGAGCAGCACGCCGCCGAGGCTCCAGCAGAGCGCGGCGAGCAGCAGCAGGGTGACGGACTGGGTGTGGGCCGGATCTCTCACGAGCGTCCATCCCTGACCGATCCGCGTGCGCTTGTGAACTGCGAACCGGCGCCCGGGCCCGCGGACGGGACACACTCCGCGTTTGCGCCCGGCGGCACAGTGACAACGCTGGGAGGTCCACGTATGCCGCCGCCGGACGCCGCTCCTCCTCGCCCACGCTCGGGCCTCCGCTGAGCGGCGGGCAGATCGTGCGGCGCCTGTTCGGCCTGGCCTGGCGCTATCGCGGGCCGTGGCTCGGCGTCATCGCCATCCAACTCGTGCTGCTCACGCTCGGCGTGTCCGGGCTGAGCCTCACCGGCGTGGGCATCGACTACATCCGGCACGTGCTGCAGGGCACGCCGGTGCCGGCGCTGCCGTTCGGCGTGGCGCTGCCGCCGTGGGAGCCGATGGCGGTGCTGGCGCTGATCGCCGGCGGCATCCTCGGCCTCGCCGGCGGGCGCTCGGTGCTTAACTACCTCTACGCCGTGCGCGTGAACCACCTCACGCAGCAGGAGATCGTCCCGTGGCTGCGCGGCCGCGTCTACGACAAGCTCCAGCGGCTCAGCTTCCGCTTCTTCGACGAGAACTCCACCGGCTCGATCATCAACCGCGTGACCGGCGACGTGCAGGCGGTGCGCATGTTCCTCGACCAGGTGCTGGTGCAGAGCGTGATCATGGCGATCTCGCTCGGCGTCTACGTCGTCTACATGGCGAGCCTGGCGCCCGGCCTGACGCTGGCGTGCCTCGCGACCACGCCGCTGCTCTGGACGGTCTCCGCGCTCTTCACCCGGCGGATGCTGCCGCTCTACGCCCGGAACCGCGAGCTGGCGGACGACATGGTGCGGGCGCTGGCCGAGAGCGTGCAGGGCGCGCCGGTGGTGAAGGCCTTCGGCCGCGAGGCGGAGAACCGCGCCGACTTCCTCCGGCGCAACGACGCCGTGCTCAGCCAGCAGCGGGCGATCTTCTGGCGGGTGAGCCTGTTCTCGCCCTTCGTCGGCTTCCTCACCCGCGTGAACATCGCGGTGCTGCTTGGCTACGGCGGCTGGCTGGTAATCCGCGGCGAGCTCGCGTTCGGCACCGGCCTGGTCGTGTTCGCCGGCCTGCTCGAGCAGTTCTCCGGCCAGGTCAACAACGTCGCCGGCATCGTCAACTCGATGCAGAACTCGCTCATCGGCGCCCGCCGCGTGTTCGAGATCCTCGACGCCCCGGTGGAGATCAAGTCCCCGCCCGACGCGGTGAAGCTCCCGCGGCCGCGCGGCCACGTGCGCTTCGAGAGCGTCTATTTCGGCTACGAACCCGGCCGCCTCGTGCTCCACGGCATCGACCTCGACGTGCCGCCCGGTTGCTGCGTCGCCATCCTCGGCGCGACCGGCGCGGGCAAGAGCGCGCTGATGAGCCTCGTGCCGCGCTTCTACGATCCAGCGGCCGGCCGGGTGACGATCGACGGCGTCGACGTGCGGCGCTGCGACGTGCAGGAGCTGCGCCGCAACATCGGCCTGGTGTTTCAGGAAAGCTTCCTCTTCAGCCACACCGTGGCGGCCAACATCGCCTTCGGCCGGCCCGACGCCACGCGCGCGCAGATCGAGCGCGCGGCGCGCATCGCCTCGGCGCACGACTTCATCTCCACCATGCCGCAGGGCTACGACACCGTGCTCGGCGAGAGTGGCAACAACCTCTCCGGCGGCCAGCGCCAGCGCCTCGCGCTCGCGCGGGCCATCCTGCTCGAGCCGCCGATCCTGCTGCTCGACGACCCCACGGCCGCGATCGACCCGGAGACGGAGCACGAGATCTTCGCCGCCCTCGACCGCGCCATCGCCGGCCGCACCACCTTCATCGTCGCGCACCGCCTGAGCACGCTGCGCCGCGCGGACTTCATCGTGGTGATGGAGAACGGCCGCATCGTGCAGCGCGGCACGCACGAGGAGCTGATGCGCCAGAGCGGACCCTACGTGCGCGTGGCCGACCTGCAGCTGGTCGACGCCCGGGCCCTGCACGACGGTGGGGCGAAGGAGGACGCGCGATGAAGCCGCCCCCGCCCGCGCCCGACCTGCCCGTGCTCACGCGCCGCGACGCCGACGAGGAGAACGAGGCGCAATTCAAGCCGCTCGAGTGGGGCCTCATCCGCCGGCTCTGGACCTACACCCGCGTGGCCCGCGGCAAGCGCAACTGGCTGGTCGCGCTCACGCTCATCCGCTCGGCGCAGATCTCGCTCCTGACCTGGACGATGGCGCTGATCATCGGCGGTCCGATCGCCCGCCACGACGGCGCGCAGCTCGCCTGGGCGGTGGCGGGCTACGTCGCACTGGCGGTGGTCACGGACGTGATGTTCCACTTCCGGCAGCGCTTCGCGCTCGAGCTGGGCGAGGCGGTGGTGAACGCGCTCCGCGCCGACATCTTCCGGCGCGTGCAGTCGATGCCGCTCAGTTTCTTCCATCGCGTGAAGGCCGGCCGCATCATCGGGCGCGTGACCTCCGACGTGGAGGCGGTGCGCGTGGGCATCCAGGACGTGCTGTTCGTCAGCACGGTGCAGGCCGGCCAGATGCTCGTGGCGGCGGCGCTGATGATCTGGACCGACTGGAAGCTGTTCCTCGTGGTGGTCGCGCTGGCGCCGGTGCTGTGGATCCTCAACCGGCATTTCCGCGGCAAGCTCAGCCAGCTCAGCCGCGCCGCCTCGGAGAGCTTCAGCCGGGTGACGGCGACGCTCGCCGAATCGGTCAACGGCATCCGCGTGACGCAGGGCTTCGCCCGCCAGGCGACCAACGCCGGGCTCTTCCGCGGCCTGCTCGCCGACCACGCGCGCTACAACATCGCGCTCGCGCGCACCTCGGCCATCCTCACGCCGCTGCTGGAGATGAACTCGCAGTTCTTCATCTCCGCGCTGCTGCTGCTCGGCGGCTGGCGCGCGCTGCACGGCGACATGGCGATGGACACGCTGATCAAGTTCTTCCTCCTCGCGAACACCTTCTTCGCGCCGATCCAGATCATCGGCAACCAATACAACCAGGCGCTCGTCTCGATGGCCGGGGCGGAGCGGGTGTTCCGCCTGCTCGACGCGCAGCCCGACTGGGAGGACGCGCCCGACGCGATGCCGCTGCCCGACCCGCGGGAGGCCGGCGGCGCGTCCGCCGGCGTGCGGGTGGAGTTCCGCGACGTCGTCTTCGGCTACGATCCGGCGCGACCGGTCGTGCACGGGGTGAACTTCACCGCCGAGCCCGGGCAGGCGGTCGCCCTGGTCGGCCACACCGGCAGCGGCAAGAGCACCCTCATCAATCTGGCGGCGAAGTTCTACCTGCCCACCGCGGGCGAGGTGCGCATCGACGGCCGCGAGATCCGCACGCTGACCAGCCACTCGCTGCACCGCCAGATGGGCCTGGTGCAGCAGCAGAACTTCCTCTTCAGCGGCACGGTTGCCGACAACATCCGGCTCGGCCGGCCCGAGGCGAGCGATGCCGAGGTCGTCGACGCGCTGCGCCGGCTCGATTGCCTCGACCTGATCGAGGCGCTGCCCGGCGGCATCCACGCCCAGGTCGGCGAGAAGGGCGGCGCGCTCTCGCTCGGGCAGCGGCAGCTGGTGTGCTTCGCGCGCGCGCTGCTGGCCGATCCGCGGCTGCTGATCTTCGACGAGGCCACGAGCGCGATCGACACGCTGACCGAGGCGCGGCTGCAGAAGGCGCTGGTCACGCTCCTGCGCGGGCGCACCAGCTTCATCGTGGCGCACCGCCTGAGCACGATCCGCCAGGCCGACCTGATCCTCGTGCTCGACCACGGCCGGATCGTGGAACGCGGCCGGCACACGGAGCTGCTGCAGCGCGGCGGCGTTTACGCGCAGCTGCACCGGCAGTTCGTGCAGCTGGACGGCGAGTAGGGTGGCCGCGGCCGACGCCGCGTCAGCGCGCGGGATCGACGACCAGCACGAAGCCGCCGTGGGGCGCGAGCGTGAGCGGCAAGCGTCCGCCGGCCGGCCAGGCGACGCGGCGCGATTCGTAGCCGCCGTGGGCGTCGTCGACGATGACGGTGCCGCGGCCGGCCGCGGCGAGGCGGGTGAGATCGAGGTCGAGCGGGCGGGCGGTGGCCTCGCCGTTGATGCCGGCGACGAACCACCGGCCGTCGCCCTGGCGGGCGAGCACGGCGAATTTGCCCGGATAGCCGTCGATCAGCTTGGTGTCGTCCCAGATGGACGGCACCTGGCGCAGGAAAGCGCGGACGTAGTCGGGCATCTTGGCCATGCCCGCGGGAATCTCGGCGTAGTGCTGGATGCCGGAGGTGAAGAGGACCGCGAGCGCGAGCTCGAACGGCACCGTGGTGCGCCGCACGCCCCGGCCGGGCAGGCGGTCGAGGCAGAGCGGCGTGAAATCCATCGGCTCGAACAGATTTCGCGTGAACGGCAGCAGGGCGCAGTGCGCCGGCTGGGCGTCGGCGTTTTCCTGCGCGAAGGTGACGAACTCGAAGCCCTTGACCGCCTCGGCCGTCATGAGGTGCGGGTAGGTGCGCGTCCAGCCGCGCGGCAGCGTGGCGCCGTGGAAGTTGAGCAGGAAGCCGTAGGGCTCCGCGTCGCGCAGGAGGTCGTGGTAGAGCTCCATCACCGGCTGGCCATCGCCGCCGAAGAAATCGATCTTGAGGCCCTTGATGCCGAGCGCGCGCAGGCGCTCGAACTCGGCGCGGCGCGCGGCGGGTGTGGCCAGGCGGTCCTTGGGGGTCTGCGGGGCGTCGTTCCAGTCGCCGTTGGAGTTATACCAGAGGAGCAGGCCGACGTGCCTCGTGCGGGCGTAGGCGGCGAGTTCCTGGATCTTCGCGTCGCCGATCTGCTGGTCCCACATCGAGTCGATCAGGCAATACGCCCAGCCCATCGCGGCGGCGTAGTCGATGAAGCCCTTCTGCACCTCGTAGGTCGTCTGCCCGTCGCCGAGCAGCGGCCAGCTCCACGCGGCCTTGCCGGGCTGGATCTCGGGCGCGGTGGGCGGCGTGCGGGCGGGCGCGGCGAGATCGGTGCCGAGCGTCGATTCCGCCACGGTCGCGAGCGAACCGAGGGCGATGAGGCGCCACGGCGTCGTCCACGGCAGCGTCGACTTGGGCGCGACCGGCCGGCCGTGCATGGTCTCGCGCGGATCGGGGAAGCCGATGCGGTAGTCGCCGTCGGGCGACTCGTGGCGCAGGCGGGTGCCGCAGTAATCGGGGCCGACGTCGGTCTCGCTCAGCGCCACCCAGGTGTCGCCGGTGCGGAACAGCGCGGGGAACACCCAGCCGGCGCCGAGCGTCGACGGCGTGCCGACCGGGATCTCGCGCTGATAGTGCTCCTCGTAGGACGGATTCGTGCGCTTCCAGCCGGTCTTCGCGACCGACATCGGCTGGAGCCAGGCCTTCGCGTCGGCGGGAAGGTGAAACGAGGTCGCCTCCTCCACGATCGTGCGGAGCGCGGCGGACTTTTCCGGGAAAACGTAGCGGAACGCCACGCCGTCGTCGGAGACGCGGAACTCGAGGTCGAGCTTCGCGCCGGTGGCGGTGGCGAGGTGATGCACCTGGCGGGCGGCGCGGTAGACGTTCCGGCGGCGCTTGCCGGTGAGCAACTCGTAGTGGTCCTCGACGCGGTCGACGGCGGAGGACGCGAGCAGCGTGAGCCCGTGCGTGAAGTCGGCGTCGTTGCGCACGAGGCCGAGGCGCGAGTCGCGCAGGATCAGCTCGTCGCCGCGGCGCACGCGGTAAACCGGCGCGCCGTCGGCGGCGCGGAGTTCGAACTCCACGGCGATTTTGCCGTCGGGAGAGCGGAGGACTTCGGCGGCGAGCGCGCTGGAAAACAGCAGCGCGGGGGCGAGCAGGAGGCGGAGCGGCGCGAGCATGGGGCGGGGTGGCGCGCAGGTTCACGCGGCCGCCGCGTGCGGTCAAACCGGACGCCGGTCTAACAGTCCGGTGCGCTCAGGCGGAGGCCTGTTCCGCGGTCGCGGTGCTGGCGGGCGTGCGGGCGAGGAGGACCTTGTCGACGCGCTGGCGGTCCATGTCCATCACCTCGAAGCGCCAACCGTTCCAGTCGAAGTAGTCGCCGGCGGCCGGGATGCGGCCGAGCTGCGTGACGACGAAGCCGCCGAGGGTCTGGAAGTCCGCGGTGTCCTCGCCCGGCAGTTCGCGGAGCTTGAGGAGCTCCTTCACGTTCGGGATCGCGAGGGTGGCGTCGACGAGCCAGGAGCCGTCCTCGCGGCGTTTCGCCTCCGGCTGGGCGCGGCGGAGCTGGTCGGGCAGGTCGCCGACGATGGCCTCGAGGATGTCGATGAGGGTGATCATGCCCTGCACGCCGCCGAACTCGTCGACGACGAGGGCGGTGTGCTTGCCGGTCTTCTTGAACTGCTCGAGCACCTGGATGGCGGTGCTGTGCTCGGGGATGAGCGTGGCCGGCGTGAGGAGGTTGCGGAGATTGGTCGGCAGGCTGAACGCGGCGTGCGCCCACAGGGCCTTGATGTGGACCATGCCGAGGACGTTGTCGCGGTGCTTCTGGTAGACGGGGAAGGTGGAGTGGCCGCTCGCGACGATCTTGCGCCAGTTGGCCTCGTCGGGGTCGTCGATGTTGAGCCAGACGAGCTTGGGGCGCGGCGTCATGAGGGCGGTGACCTGGCAGCGGTCGAGCGCCATGACGCCCTCGACCATCGCCTTCTCCGCCTTGTGGAAGACGCCGGCGTGCAGGCCCTGCTCGATGAGCGAGGCGACTTCCTCGTCGGAAACGGTGACCTTCGGCTCGGCGCGCGAGCCGAGGAGCTTGGCGACGCCGTCGGTCGAGACGGTCAGCAGCCACACGAACGGTGCGGCGAGGCGCGAGATGACGTGCATGGGCCGGGCCAGGGCGATGGACCAGCGCTCCGGGTTGGCGAGGCCGAGGCGTTTCGGCACGAGTTCGCCGAGCACGATGGTGAAAAACGTGATGCCGAGGACGACGCCGCCGAAGCTGACGAACTCGCTGTATTCGCCGGCGGCGGGGAAGCGGGCGATCAGCCAGTGGTTGAGCTCGCGCGCGAGGGCGGCGCCGGAAAAGGCGCCGGCAGCGATGCCGCTGAGCGTGACGCCGAACTGGACGGTGGAGAGGAACTTCGTGGGGTTCTCCGCCTGCGCCAGCGCCAGGTGCGCGCGCGGGTTGCCCTTCTCGGCCAGCGTCTTCAGCCGCGATTTGCGGGAGGAGACGAGGGCGATCTCGGCCAACGCGAAGAGGCCGTTGATGACCAACAGCAACGCGATGACGAGCAGCTCGAGAGCCACGGAGTGCATAGGGGCGGCGAACGGTAGGCGGACCGGCCGGTCGGGCAATCAATTTACCCACCGGCGCGGCGGTCGCGACGGTAAAATACGCGCACAAGTGACTCGCACGCAGCAATCTGGGCCGGCGGATGCAGCCGGGACGCGCCGCCACGACCGGTGGAGCCGCGCGGTTCGTCGCGGCGGCGGGCGATGGAGCGGCGGGTCAGGCGTCGCCGTTTTTCTCGGCCGCGAACGCGGCGGCCTTCTGGTCGTCGAATTCGCCCTCCCAGCGCGCGACCACGACGGACGCCAGGCAGTTGCCCATGACGTTCACGGACGTGCGCGCCATGTCGAGCAACGCGTCGACGCCGAGGATGAGGAAGGCGCCGGCGAGCGGCAGCTTGAAGGATTCCAGCGCGGCCACGAGCACCACGAACGACGCGCGCGGCACGGCGGCGACGCCCTTCGAGGTCAGCATGAGCATCAACATCATGGTGATTTGCTGGTCGATGGAGAAATGGATGCCGGTGGTCGTCTCCGCGGCCTGGGCGACGAAGACCGAGGCGACGGCGAGGTGCAGCGTCGAGCCGTCGAGGTTGAAGGAATAGCCCGCCGGCAGCACGAAGCCGACGATGCCGCGCGGCACGCCGACCTTTTCCATGTTCTCGAAGGCCTTGGGCAGGGCCGCCTCGCTGTTGGCGGTGGCGAAGGCGAGCGTGAACGGCTCGCGCACCGCCTTCACGAACGGCTTGAGCGGCACCTTGGCGATCCAGATGACCAGGCCGAACACGCCGACGACGAAGATCACCAGCGCGCCGTAGAGCGTGAACACGAGCTTGGCCAGCGTGATGAGCGAGCCGAGCCCCTGGTGGCCGACGGTGACCGCGATGGCCGCGCCGACGCCGAAGGGCGCGAATTTCATGATAATGCCGGCGAACTTGAACATCACCTGGGTGAGGCTGCCGCAGAAATCGAGCACCGGCTTGCCCGCGTCGCCCGCGGCGATGACGGCCATGGCGAAGATCACCGCGAAGGCCACGATCTGGAGCACGTCGTTCTTCGCCATCGCGTCCATCAGGCTGACGGGGAAGGCGTGGACAATGATCTCGGCGAGCGTCTGCGGCTTGGCCAGCGCGGCGGTCGACTGCGCCTGGTCCATCTGGAGGACGACGCCGGCGCCGGGCTTGACGACGTTCACGACGAGCAGGCCGACGAAGAGCGCGAGCGTGGTGACGATTTCGAAATAGAGCAGCGACTTCCAGCCGATGCGCTGGGCCTTCTTCATGTCGCCGGTGCCGGCGAAGCCCTGCACGATGCTGGCGAAGATCAGCGGTGCGATCATCGCCTTAATGAGGTGGAGGAAGACGTCGCGCACCACCGCGAAGCCGTCGTCCCACTTGGCGTGCGTCGCGGCCGGCAGCGTGTTCATCCACCAGCCCGCGAGCACGCCGACGACCAGCCCGAGGACGATCTGCTGCGTGAGGTTGAGGTGAAACCAGCGGCGCGGCGCGGCCGGGGCGGGGAGGCGGGGTGGCTCATGGCGGGAATGCGCGGGACGAAATCAGGCGTCCCGGGCTCTGGCCAGAGCGGAGTTGGGCGGGCGTAGAACTACGCCGCGCGCTCAGGTGCGGCGCGCGCCCGGGGCCGGGTCGCGGCGCGAGAGCGGGGCGGCGGCGGGCGGGGCGCCCTTCGGCGCCGTCCAGGCCGTGACCTCGCCGCGCGTGAACTGCACTTCGCAGCCGTCGTCGTAGACCCAGCGCTCGTAGCCGCGCGCCGCGTTGCGCATCAGCGGCTCGCCGAGGATGTCGCTGACCTGTTCGCGCGAGATGCCGACGCGCACCTGCGCCCAGCGCACCGATTCACTCGGGGCGACGGGAGAGGTGGTGCCGAGCACCACGAGCAGTATGCCCTCGGCCAACATGGCCCCCTTATCGCCGCAATCGCGGCCGGGCGGGAGCCTTATTCGTGTCGCGGCGGGGTATTTACCGTTTCTTCGCGAGCGCCGCCGCGCATTTATTGCTCCGGCTCGCTGAAGCAAATGTGCGAGTGACCACGCGTTTCCCTGCTACCTGTGCGCAGATTTTGCCGTAGCATTGCGCGGCCGGGCCAAATGCGTTCTCTAGCCCCGTGGTGAATTCCTCGGACGAAACCCGTCGCAGCCGCGAGCTGGTGAAGCAGCTCAAGGAGTCGCAGATCTATCGCGACTACGAAGCGGCGTTTCGCGAAACGACCGGCCTGCCCATCACGCTGCGCCCGCTCGAGGCCTTCGACCTGCCGCACCACGGCGACCCGAACGAGAGTCCGTTCTGCTCGCTGATGGCGACGACGAACCACACCTGCTCGGCCTGCCTGCAGCTGCAGAAGCGCGTCGAGGAGGAGTCGCGCCTGGAGCCGCGGACGCTCAAGTGCTTCGCCGGGCTGTGCGACTCGGCCGTGCCGGTGCGCGTGGGCGAGAATCTCGTGGCGTTCCTCCAGACGGGCCAGGTGCTGCTGCACAAGCCCAACAGCAAGGAGTTCAACAAGCTCGCGCGCGAGGTCCTCAACTGGGGCGTGCAGGCCGACCTCAAGAAGCTCGAGGAGGCCTACTACCAGTCGCGCATCCTCGACCGGAAGCAATACGAGGCCGTGCTCCGCCTGCTCACGATCTTCGCCCAGCACCTCTCGTCGCTCAGCAACCAGCTGATGCTCGCGGCGAAGCAGGCGGAATCGCCCATGATCACGCGCGCCAAGGCGTTCATCGCCGAGCACCAGCACGAGGAGATCTCGCTGCGGCAGGTCGCGGCGTCGGTGAACACGAGCGCGTTTTATTTCTGCAAGATGTTCAAGCAGGCCACCGGCCTGACCTTCACCGACTACCTCGCGCGCGTGCGCATCGAGAAGGTGAAGAACCTCCTGCTCAATCCGCACAAGCGCATCAGCGAGGCGGCCTACGAGACGGGCTTCCAGTCGCTGTCCCAGTTCAACCGCGTGTTCCGCAAGATCGTGGGCGAATCGCCGACGACCTGGCGCGCGAAGCTGAAGCAGGGCTGAGCCGGGGCGGCGCGGCTCCGGCAGGCGGACGGCGGCGTCAGGCGGACCTGGCGCGGCGCAGCTTGTGATGGGCCGAGTGGACGGCGGGCGACTGGCAGGCGGGCGACGAGCGGTTGAGGCAGACGGAGCAGAGCGTGTCGATCTCCTGCTGCGCGAGCAGGTGGAAGCTCGTGAGCAGCGCGTCGAGCATCGGCTGCGGCACGCGTTTGGCCGCCACGAGGTGCAGCGCCAACTCGCCGGTGGCGTAGTAGTTGAGCAGCGGATTCAGCCCGCAGCCGCAGTGGCGTTGGAGCGGCACGAGCAGGGCGGAGGTCTTTTTCAGCACGGACTCCAGCGGGTGTTCCGACAGCGCGCGGAAGACCTGCGTGATCGTCTCGTCCATCAGGTAGAGCAGCGTGTCAGGATTGCCCAGTGGCGACGGCGCCGGCTCGGCGCGCAACAGCGCTTCCCACTCCTTTTTGATCGCGGGTCGAAGTCCTTCCATCTGCGCTGACTCGCTGGAATCCACGGCGGAGAGTTTGCCACGAGCTTCTTGCGGGAGCTTTGCAGGCGTTGTGTATCCGTGCGCATATCTTGGAGAAAGGACGGCATGCTTCGCCAAGAACTGGGCGGTTAATGCCAAGCCGTGCGCAGCCGAAATGGGGGAGAATCCGGATGATGGTGGGTGACATTTCCACGCCTCCTCCACGCCATGTCTGTCATTCCGATAACAGTCTTCTTTAGCCTGTTGCTTGCCGGGTTCTTCGTCGCGCTGTTCCTGCGCGAGCAGCGCCGGCACCGCTTCGCCAGCTCCGAGCGCGACTCGCTGCTGCCGTTGGCCGACGAGCGTCCGGCCGGCTCCCCCGCTTCCCCCGCCATTGCTAAATCGCCCGACGCTCCGGCGCCGGGCGATCTCTATTTTTAATTCCTCCCGCTCGCACCCATGACGACAGGACAAAAAACCATCATCGAGTTCAACGACAAGGTCGTCCGGCAATTCATGCTCGCCGCCATCCTCTGGGGCGCCGTGGGCATGCTGGTCGGTCTGCTCATCGCCACGCAGCTGAATTTCTGGCAGGCCAACTTCGGCCTGTCGTTCACCAGCTTCGGCCGGCTCCGCCCGCTGCACACCAACGCGGTGATCTTCGCGTTCGTGGGCAACATGATGTTCGCCGGCATCTATTACTCGACGCAGCGTCTGGTGAAGGCGCGCCTCGCGAGCGATTTCCTCTCCGCCCTCCACTTCTGGGGCTGGCAGCTGATCATCGTCGCCGCGGCGATCACGCTCCCGCTCGGCCTCACGCGCGGCAAGGAATACGCCGAGCTGATCTGGCCCATCAACATCGCCGTCGCCCTCATCTGGGTCGTCTTCGCGGTGAACTTCTTCTGGACCCTCGCCAAGCGCAACGAGAAGTCCCTCTACGTCGCCATCTGGTTCTACATCGCGACGATCATCACCGTGGCGATGCTCTACATCGTCAACCACCTCTCGGTCCCGACGTCGTGGGTCCACAGCTACCCGATCTTCGCCGGCGCGCAGGACGGCCTCGTCCAGTGGTGGTATGGCCACAACGCCGTAGCCTTCTTTCTCACCACGCCGATCCTCGGCATCATGTATTACTTCCTGCCGAAGGCGGCAGAGCGGCCGGTCTACTCCTATCGTCTCTCGGTCGTGCACTTCTGGTCGCTGGTCTTCCTCTACATCTGGGCCGGCCCACACCACCTGCTGAACACCGCGCTGCCCAACTGGCTCCAGCTCCTCGGCATGACGTTCTCGCTCATGCTCTGGGCCCCGTCCTGGGGCGGCATGCTCAACGGCCTGCTCACGCTCCGCGGCGGCTGGGACAAGCTCCGCACCGATCCCGTGATCAAGTTCTTCGCCGCCGGCGTCACCTTCTACGGCATGGCGACCTTCGAGGGGCCGCTCCTCTCGATCAAGGCCGTCAACGCCCTCGGCCACTACACCGACTGGATCATCGGCCACGTCCACGGCGGCGCGCTCGGCTGGAACGGCTTCATGGCCGCCGGCATGTTCTACTGGCTCGTCCCGCGCCTCTGGAACAAGCCGCTCCACTCGCCGTCCCTCGCCAACCTCCACTTCTGGCTCGGGACCGTCGGCATCCTTTTCTACATGGGCGCCATGTGGGCCTCCGGCATCACGCAGGGCCTGATGCTCAACGCCACCGCCGAGGGCGGCACCATCCTGAAGTATCCGAATTTCCTCGAGACCCTGAACGCCATCCGCCCGCTCATGGCCCTGCGCATCGTCGGCGGCGTGTTCTACTTCACCGGCTTCATCCTGATGGCTTACAACATCTGGAAATCCATCGCCGGCGCGAAGACCGTGAACGGCACGATGGAGGTCTACGTCGAGCAGTTCGAGGAGAACGAGAAGCTCTCGCTCCCCGGCACCTTCCTCAACGCCCCCGTCGTCTACACCATGCTCGGCTGCGTCGCCGCCTGCGTGTGGATGTTCACCAGCGGCTGGGTCAACCTCCTCGGCCTCTTCGCCACCGTCCTCGCGACGCTGATGGCCATCGGTCACTTCCAGACCCGCGGCACCGCCTGGGGCGAGTGGTATGACAAGCTGCTCCTGAACGCCCTGCCGTTCACCGTGCTCACCTTCCTCGCCGTCGCCGCCGGCGGCCTGATCCAGATCATCCCGATGCTGACGATCGACAAGCAGCTCCAGACCGAGGACCGCAAGGCCGACGTCTACACGCCGCTCGAGCTCGCCGGCCGCGACATCTACGTCCGCGAGGGCTGCTACACCTGCCACTCGCAGATGATCCGCACGCTCGTCCCCGACGTCATGCGCTACGGCGACTACTCGCGTCTCGGTGAATCCATCTGGGACCACCCGTATCAGTGGGGCTCCAAGCGCAACGGCCCCGACCTCGCCCGCGTCGGCGGAAAATACAACCACGCCTGGCACTTCGACCACATGCGCGACCCGCGCTCGATCTCGACCGGCTCCAACATGCCGACCTACGTCCACCTGCACGAGAACGACACCGACTACGCCTCGCTCCCGAAGAAGATCGCGGTGCAGAAGCTCCTCGGCGTGCCGTTCCCGGCCTGGTCCGACTCGATGATCTCCACCCTCGCGCACGAGCAGGCCAAGGAGATCGCCAGGGACCTCCAGGCGCAGGGCCGCTACGTCGCCCCCGACAAGGAGATCGTCGCGCTCATCGCCTACCTCCAATCGCTCGGCAAGAAGTGGACCCCGGTCCCCGCCGCGGCCGCCGCCACGCCGTAACCCTCAACCGCCTCCGCCCATGCTCCGTCGCATCATCTACGAAGACTGGCAGCTCATCTTTCCCGTCGTCGCGCTCGCCGTCGCGTCGCTCGTCTACCTGGCCGCCGCCTGGCGCGCCACGAAGATGAAGCCCGCACAGATCGACCGCCTCGCCCGCCTGCCGTTCGAGAAAGAATAACCGCTCCGCCGCCCACCGCCCATGAATCCCCAGCATCCCGCCGACGACCACGACGAGAAACTGCGTCCGCACACTTACGACGGCATCCAGGAATACGACAAGCGCCTCCCGAACTGGTGGCTCTACACCCTCTACGGGGCCATCGCCTTCTGGATCTTCTACTGGTTTGCCCACCAGATCGCGCACATCGTCCCCTCCGACACCGCGCAGGTCGACGCCGCGATGGCGAAGATCAACGCCGTGAAGATGGCGTCCTCGATCGACGTCAACAACGACGACCTCTTCTGGCAGATGAGCCAGAACCCGGAGTTCATCAACGCCGGCAAGCAGACCTTCGACTCGCTCTGCGTGCAGTGCCACCTCCCGAGCATGAAGGGCAAGGGCGAGAATCCGGCCGCCGTCGGCCCCAACCTCGTCGACACTGCCTGGATTCACGGCGGCACGCCGAAGGAAGTCTACGCCACCGTCTCCAAGGGCGTCCTCGCGAAAGGCATGCCCACCTGGGAGCCGGTTCTCGGCCAGAAGAAGGTCGCCGAGGTCGTCGCCTACGTTCTCTCCAAGCACAAGAAGGGCGAAGAGATCACCGTCGAAGTCTCGAAATAACCTCCACCCGGGCGGCGGCCCTGCGCCGTCGCCCCCGCGGCTCGCCATGGCCGCACCCGCCTACGCTCTACCCACGCCATGAGCGCAGATCCTAAAACGAATCCTCCCTCCCCCGCGCCGTTCTCCCGACCGACGCCGCCCAAGCCCGCGGCGCCCGCGCGGCATGTGCCCACGCGCGACTCCGTCACGACCATCAACGACGACGGTTCGCGCTACTTCCTCTACCCCGCCGACGTCCACGGCTGGTTCACCCGCTGGCGGCGCCACCTCGGCCTCTTGCTCGTCGGCGTCTACGTGCTCCTGCCCTGGATCCCGGTCGGCGGCTACCCGGCGGTCTTCCTCGATCTCGCCGAGCGGCGCTTCCATTTCTTCGGCTACACTCTCGCGGCGCAGGATGCCTGGCTGCTGTTCTTCGCGCTGACCGGCGTCGGCTTCAGCCTGTTCTTCATCACCGCCCTCCTCGGCCGCGTGTGGTGCGGCTACGCCTGCCCGCAGACCGTCTTCCTCGAGCACATCTACCGCCGCATCGAGCGCATGGTCGAGGGCGACGGCCCGACCCGCCGCCAGCGCGCCGCCGCGCCGATGTCCGGCGCCAAGCTCGCGCGCCTCGTCCTCAAGCACGGGCTCTACCTCGTCACCACGCTCGTCATCACCCACCTCTTCCTCGCCTACTTCGTCAGCTGGCCCGAGGTCTGGCACTGGATGTCCGCCGCTCCGGGCGAGCACTGGGCCGCGTTCGTCTTCATGGCGGTCGCGACCGGCGGCCTCTACTTCAACTTCGCCTGGTTCCGCGAGCAGCTCTGCATCGTCATCTGTCCCTACGGCCGCATGCAGTCGGCGCTGTCCGACGACCACACGATGACCATCGGCTACGACGCCAAGCGTGGCGAGCCCCGCGGCAAGCTTGGCACGCCCGACGCCGGCGCGTGCATCGACTGCAACCGCTGCGTGCAGGTCTGCCCCACCGGCATCGACATCCGCCACGGCCTCCAGCTCGAGTGCATCGGCTGCGCCGCCTGCATCGACGCCTGCGACGAGGTGATGACGAAGGTGAAGCGCCCCACCGGCCTCATCCGCTACGATTCCTACGTCGGCCTCGCGGGCGGCAAGACCCGCTGGGTCCGTCCGCGCACCGTCGTCTACTTCATCCTCCTGCTCATCGGCATCACGGTGGCCAGCTTCGCGTTCTCCACCGTCAAGCCGGCCAACATGATCGTCTTTCGCATGACCGGCGCCGCCTACTTCGTCGACCACGACGACGTGCGCAATCAGTTCATGCTCCGCATCGTCAACAAGCGCAACGAGCCGGTCACCTACCGCGTCGCGTTGTCCGGGTTGCCCGCGCACGTGCACCAGAGCGGCTTCACCGCGCCGGTCACGGTCGGGCCCCTCGCCGAGCAGGTCTCGCCGCTCGTGCTCACCGTCGAGCGCAAGCACTACGCCGGCCCCTTCAAGTTCACCGTCGCGGTGGAGGATGCGGGGAAGACCTTCACCCTCTCCCGCCAGATCGAGTTCCTCGGTCCCGACGCGCGGCTCCTCGAGGAAGAGGATCACGAAAAGGGCATCAAGCGCTGACGCCGCCATGGACTCCCCCACGTCACCGTCCGTCAACGGCCAGCCCGGCGGAGCGAAATCCGCCCGCGGCCTCTGGCTCTGGGTCGCGTTGGTCTTCGCCTTCAGCGCGCTGCTCTGGGCGGGCATGTTCACCGCCTCGCGGCACATCGACGCGCGCGAGGTGCCGCTGGCGTCGAAAGGAGCGCGGCCGTGATGGAACTCGCGGGCATTTCCGGCCCCGGCACGGCCTTCGTCGCCGGCCTCGTCACCAGCCTGCACTGCGCCGGCATGTGCGGCCCGCTGGCCTGCGCCGTCATGCCCGCGACGCGGGACGACGCCGATCCGCAGACCGTCAGCACCGTCTACCACGTCACGCGCCTCCTCGGCTACGGCGCGCTCGGCGCCCTCGCCGGCGGCGTCGGCCGGCTGCCGCTCAATTTCCTCAGCGACGACGTGGTGCGCTACCTGCCGTGGCTGCTCGTGCTGTTCTTCCTCGCGGTGGCGATCCGGTTCGACCAGCGCCTGCCGCGCTTCCCCGTCCTGGGCCGCGCCTACGGCTGGGTGGCGGCCCACCTGCGCGGCGCGCAGAACCGCTCGCGTCTCCGCGCGGCGGCCGCGCTGGGCTTGGCCACGCCGCTGCTGCCGTGCGGTCCGCTGTATTTCCTGCTCTCGCTGGCGCTGCTCTCCGGCTCCGCCCTGCGCGGCGCGGAGACGCTGCTGGCCTTCGGCCTCGGCACGGTGCCGCTGCTGTGGTTCGCCCAGACCAACTACCACTGGCTGCGCCTGAAGCTCGGCCCGGTCTGGCTGGCGCGCGCCCAGACGGCGCTCGCGCTCGTGATCGCCGGCGTCCTCGCCTGGCGCCTGCGCTCGACGCTCGGGTTCGCCGGGCCCGACGTGAACAATTTTGTCTGCCACTGAGATGGCCCGCTCCAAGGCATCTCGCACGAATTGGGTGGACGGGGCGCGGCCCCGGCGGAGGTGCGTGGACCTCGTGCCGGCAGGACCTCCCCCGTCCACTCCTGCCTTCACTGCGGCGCCCCGCTCGCCACCGACGCCGCGCGCGAGTCCGGCTTCTGTTGCTCGGGCTGCACCTACGTCTACCGCCTCGTGCACGAGCAGGGGCTGGAGGGCTACTACAAGATCCGCGACTCCGTGATCGCGCCGGTCGACCAGACCGTGTTCCAGGCCCGCGACTTCACCTGGCTGGCCGAGCTCCAGCAGAACGCCGAGAAGGCACCCGCGCCCGAGCTCACGCTCGAGGTGCAGGGCATCTCCTGCGCCGGCTGCGTCTGGCTGATCGAGAAAATCTTCCACAAGCACGCCGGCGCGCTCTTCATCGAGACCGACGCCCAGCTCGGCCGCATGCGCTTCCGCTGGGAGCGCGGCCGGTTCGACGCCACGGCATTCGCGCGCGCGCTCCAGTCGTTCAACTACCTCGTCGGCCCGCCCGGCGCGGAGCCGGCCGTGCCCGAGAGCAAGTTCCTCATCCGCCGCATCGGCCTCTGCGCGGCGTTCGCGATGAACATCATGCTCTTCGCGCTGCCGGCGTATTTCGGCATGGAGCGGACGTTCGCCTACGCCGGACTCTTCGACACGCTGGCGATGGCCTGCGCGACCCTGAGCGTGCTCGCCGGCGGCACCTATTTCATCGGCCGCGCCGCTCGCGCCCTGCGCGACCGCGTCATGCACATCGACCTGCCCATCGCCGTCGGCATCATCGGCTCCTATGCCGGCTCGATCTACGGCTGGCTGACCGGCAACCACTCGATCGTCTACTTCGACTTCGTCGGCACCTTCATCGTTCTGATGCTCTTCGGCCGCTGGGCGCAGGTCGTCGCGGTCGAGCGCAACCGCCGCCGCCTGCTCACCGCCGGCGCACGGCCGCAGAAGGTCGCGGTCGACACGCCTCGCGGCGCCGTCGACCGTCCGGTCGAGGAACTCGCCGCCGGCGACACCTTCACCGTGCGCTCGGGCCAGGTGGTGCCGGTGGAATCGCAGCTGGAATCCACCGCCGCCACGCTCGGCACGGCGTGGATCAGTGGCGAGGCCGACCCGCGCGAGGTCCGCACCGGCGCGCGCGTGCAGTCCGGCGCGCTCAATCTCTCCCGCGGCTCGATTCGGCTCCGCGCGCTCCAGCCCTGGCACGCCTCTCTCCTGGCGCAGCTGCTGCGTCCGACCGGGCGCGACCAGTTCCGCCACCGCCTGCTCGAGCGCGTCGTGACCGGCTACCTCGTCGGCATCTTCGTCGTCGCGACCGCCACCGCGGTCGGCTGGTGGGTGGCGAAGCACGACGTGGCCCTGACGTGGTCGGCGGTCACCGCCGTGCTCGTCGTCTCGTGCCCGTGCGCCATCGGCCTTGCCTATCCGCTGGCGGACGAGATGGCGACGGTGGCGTTGCGCCGCTTCGGCGTCTTCGTGCGCGAGAACGACCTGTTCCCGCGCCTGACGCGGCTCCGCAAGATCGTCTTCGACAAGACCGGCACGCTCACGCTCGAGACGCCCGTGCTCGCCAACCCGCCCGCGCTGCACGCGCTCTCGGGACCGGCGCGGGCCGCGCTGTTCGCGCTCGTGCGCGACAACCCGCACCCGATCAGCCAGTGCCTGAACGAGAACCTGCTCGCCGACGGCCTCGTCAACGGCCTCGTCCCTCCGGCGGGCGCCGTGCAGGAGGAGATCGGCTTCGGCGTGACGCTGCGCACCGAGCTCGGGCAGTGGACCCTCGGGCGTCCCGGCTGGCTCGGCCGCCCGCCGGCGGGGTTGGCCGGCGCCGAGAGGGCGGAGGCGCACGACACCGAGTTCGCCTGCGATGGCGTGGTGCTCGCGCGCTTCCAGTTCGCCGATGCGGTGCGGCCCGGCGCGCGCGAGGAGATCGCGGCGCTCCGCGCCGCGGGCTTCGAGACTTTCATCCTCAGCGGCGACCGGAGCGAAAAGGTCGCCCGCATGGCCGAGGGCCTCGGCCTGCCGCCGCAGCATGCGATCGCGGAGGCGACCCCGGCCGGGAAGGCGGAGTGGCTCCAGCGCACCGACCGCCAGGACACGCTGATGCTCGGCGACGGCGCCAACGACTCGCTGGCGTTCGACGCGGCCTTCGTGCGCGGCACGCCCGTCGTGCACCGCGGCGTGCTCGCGGCCAAGGCCGACTTCTACTATCTCGGCCGCGGGCTCGACGGCCTGCGCCGGATGTTCGCGGTGAACGAAACGCGCCGTCGCACGCAGCTCGTGTTGGTGGTGTTTTCCATCGCCTACAACTGCACGACCGTGACGCTCGCGGCGCTCGGCCACATGAACCCCTTGATCGCGGCCGTGATCATGCCGGCCAGCTCGCTGCTCAGCCTGCTCGTGGTCGGCGTCGGCATGCGCCGCTGGGCGGCGCGCTGAGGCCGCTCAGCGCCGGGCGGACCGCTTCGCCACCTCGGCGGCCAGCAGCCCGTGGGCGAGGCCGAACTCCGCCAGCGCCAGGACGAAGAAGCCCGGATACATCGATTTCCGGCTCGGCCACCACACCGTCTTCAGGCGGTCGAGGTTGAGCGCCATGCTGCCGCCGCGCTCGCGCACGAACAGCAGGAACTCCTCGCGCAGCGCCGCGTCGTCCCGCAGCGCGGTGAACACCGGCGCCAGCCGCTTCTCCAGGTAGGCTCGCTCGGCCTCGGTGATGGCCCTCACTTTTGGCATGGCCGCAACCTGCCCCGGCTCCCTTGTAAATTCAAGGCGCAAGTTTTCACAGTATCAAAGAGCTAGAATAAATTACTGTAGTTTTAATCCACTTTGCATTGAGCGCCCGGACCCGCGCCGCATGCTCGCGGCCGTCAACCCATCGAACCCATGAATACATTCCTCTTCGTTCTCGGAGCCGCCGGCGTGCTGGCGGTCCTGCTGCTCGCCACCTACCGGCTGTGGCTGCGCCTCTTTGGCGTCGTGATCGTGCCGAACAACGGCATCGGCATCGTGACCAAGAAATTCGGCCTCAGCGGCGCGAGCTCGCGCCTGCCGGATGGACGCATCATCGCACTGAACGGCGAGGCGGGCATCCAGGCCGACACCCTCGCGCCCGGCCTGCACTGCTGGCTGTGGCCGTGGCAATACACCGTCGACCTCGTGCCGTTCGTCACCGTGCCCGAGGGCAAGCTGGGCGTGGTCGAGGCCCGCGACGGCGAGCCGCTGTCGGGCGGCCGCGTGCTTGGCCGCAAGGTCGACTGCGACTCGTTCCAGGACGCGCGCGCCTTCCTCCAAAAGGGCGGCCAGCGCGGCCCGCAGATCGCCATCATCCCGCCCGGCACCTACCGCATCAACACGGCGCTCTTCACCGTCAGCGACGCGTCCGTGCTCGAGATCAAGGAGAACCGCGTCGGCATCGTGACGACCAAGGAAGGCCGCAGCCTGCCGCAGGGCGAGATCGCGGGCCGCACCATCGACGGGCACAACTCGTTTCAGGACGGCGACGCCTTTGTCACCGCCGGCGGCTTCAAGGGTCTGCAGGAACAGGTGCTGCTCGCCGGCCGCTACTTCATCAACCCCGCCTTCGCCACCGTCGAGACCGTCGACATGACCGAGGTGCCGATTGCGCACGCCGGCGTCGTCATCGCCTACGTGGGCGAACCGGGCCGCGACGTCACCGGCGAGTCGTTCAAGCACGGCAACCTGGTCGAAAAGGGCAAGAAGGGCGTCTGGGCCGAGCCGCTCGACCCGGGCCGCTACGCGATCAATCCGCGCACGCACCGCGTGGAGAACGTCCCGACCGCGAACGTCGTCCTCAACTGGGCCACCGGCAAGACCGAGTCCCACCGGCTCGACGAGAAGCTCTCGACCATCACCGTGCGCTCGTCCGACGGCTTCAAGTTCAACCTCGACGTCTCGCAGATCATCCACATCCCGCGCAACGACGCGCCCAAGGTCATCGCGCGCTTCGGCAACATGGTGAACCTGGTCACGCAGGTGCTCGAGCCGACCATCGGCAACTACTTCCGCAACGCGGCGCAGAGTTCCGACGTCATCGAGTTCCTCAAGGCGCGCTCGGAAAAGCAGGCCGACGCAAAGAAGCAGATTGGCGCCGCCCTCGAGCAATACAACGTCGGGGCGGTCGACACCCTGATCGGCGACATCGTGCCGCCGGAGGACCTGATGAAGACGCTCACCGACCGCAAGATCGCGGAGCAGGAGCGCGTCACCTACGAGACGCAGCGCCAGGCCGAGGTCGTGCGCAAGGAGCTCGAGCAGGCCAAGGCCGTCGCGGCGACGCAGGCCAAGGTGGTCGACTCCGAGCGCTCCGTCGCCATCGCCGAGTTCGCCGCCCAGGCCGCCATCCGCAAGGCCGAGGGCGAGGCGCGGGCCAAGACCGCGCTGTCCGAAGCCGACGCGACGGTGATCAAGAACGTCGGCGCCGCCGAGGCCGAGAAGACCCAGAAGATCGGCTTGGCCGAGGCCGCCGTCATCAAGCAGAAGGCCGAGGCCACGAGCCGCGAGAGCTTCGTCGCGATCGAAGTCGCCCGCGCGCTGGCCAGCAGCGGCCAGAAGCTCGTGCCCGACATCGTCGCGGGGGCGGGCGGCGCCGGCGGGGCGAGCAACATCGTCGAGCTCCTCGCCGCCCAGCTGCTGCGCGACAAGCTCGTCAGCCCGGCGGCCGCGACGAAGAACTGAGCGCGGCGCAGTTTCCCAGCCAGATTCCGCGTTGGCGGGGTCTGGCTTTGCCGTCGGCGGGGCCGATCCGGCCGGACGACCAGGAAACCCCGAGGGAAAACCGTGCCTACAAGTCCGCGGCGACGGCGGCGACGAAGGCCTGCGCGAACGCCTCGTGACCGATGGGGCCGACGTGAACCCGATCGTGCGCGATGACCTCCGGCGGATGTTGGGCGAGCAGCCGGTCGATCATGGCCTGGGTGTCGATCAGCCGGGCGTCGTGCCGCCGGGCGAGACGGGCGACGATGGCACCGAACTCGTCCATGCGGCGGCGCATCGGGTCGGCGCGGTCGGGCTCGACGTAGAAGGGCGTGAGCAGCGCCAGTCCGCGCACGCCCGGGCGGGCGGCGGCGAGCAGTTGACCGAGCGTGTGCTCGTATTCGGCGGGCGGGACGGCGTCGTGTTTTCGCTGCGGGTCGAAGTGGCGCCAGACGTCGTTGATGCCGATCATCACCGAGAGCCAGTCGGGTTTCGGATCGAGCGCATCGCGCTGCCAGCGCGCGGCCAGATCGCGCACGGTGTGTCCGCCGATGCCGCGATTCAACACCTCGAAGCGGCGCTCCGGGAAACGCGCGGCGAGTTTTTGCGCAACGAGCGCGACGTAGCCGTGGCCGAGGGCGGTGGCGTAGTCGGGCGAATCCGGACTCGGCCGACCCCATTCGGTGATGGAGTCGCCGATCATGACGAGGCGAGTGGGGCTCATGAATTCAGGACGTGCGGACGAGGACGACGGCCGCGTGGCGGCTGATCGGCGGAGTGGGCAGGCGCAGGCGGCCGCCGGCGTGCGGCAGGATGGTCGCGGGCGCGGGCGTGCCCTTGGCGGTGTCCCACCAGGTGACGGTCCACGTGCCGGCCGGGACGTCGTCGATGAGGAGCGTGCCCGGCACGGCCGGCTCCGGCGCGAGCGAGTAGAGATTGGTGCGGTGGCGGACCCAGAGCGCGATGAAGCGGTCGTTGCGGCGGCCGAGGGCGGCGAGGACGGGCGCGGTGACGCCGAGGTCGGTCTCCGACACCTGAACCCAGTCGGCGACGCCGCTGTTTTCCAACGTGATCGTGCGGGCGCCGGCCCGGAGGGGACCACGAGCGTGGCCGGAAAGGCGTCAGCGTGCTTCCAGGCCGCCGTGGCGGCGGTCGCACCGTCCACGCGCACGCGCAGGCCGCCGCCTTTTTCCGCCACGCCGGCGATCAGGATGCGCAGCGTGACGTCGCGGGGAAAGGTGGCGTGAAAGGTGCCGCGGCAGGGGAAGCCGTCGGTGGCGGTCGATTCCGGCGTGGCGAAGGTCGCCGGCCAGTCGCCGAGCTCGAGCGGCTCGCGTCCGTCGAGCGGGAGGGTGAAGTCCCGGGCGGGCCGGCGCTGCCATTGCTGCGCGCCGGCCAGGGTGAGCGGCGCGTGCGCCGCGCACTCGACGGCGGCGGAGAACGGCTGCAGGTCCTGCTCGCGCGCCCAGCCGGAGAGGGCGACGAAGCGGTGGACGGCGCCGATCTCGCCGAGGCGGTCGAGGTCGCGGAGCTTCCATCCTTCCCACGCCTGCGCGGGGAGCGTGCCGCTGCCGAGCAGGCTGGCCCAGACGGCGGCCGGCTCGACGAGGCCGGATTTCCGCACCGCCTCGGGGAGGCGCAGGTGGTCGTCGCCGAATTCGCCATAGAAAACCGGGCGCGTGTCGTCGGCGCGGCGCGGCGCGAACGTCCGCGCGGCGGCGGTGAGGTTGGCGCTGTAGAGGTGCGGCTGGAGGAAGTCCATCCGCGCGTAGATCGGGCTGCGCAGGTTTTCCGTGCTGGTGGTGATAAGGTGGGCGTAGACGTCGACCGAGCGGAGGAACTGCGCCAGGTCGTCGTGCCAGCGGGCGACGGCGGCCTCGTGGTGCTCGAGCTTCAGCGCGTCGACCCAGTGGACCTCGTTGAAGAGTTCCCAGGCGAAGACCGCGGGCGACCAGCTCCAGCGGGCGACGATGTAGCGGTATTTGAGCGCGGTGAAGAGGCGGGCGTTGGGGTCGGTGAAGAAATCCGACGGCGAGCGGAGGAAGCCGCCGGGGTTGGCGGCGTTCCACGGATTGTCGGCCCACGATGGGTTCACGGTCGTGCTGAACTGGCCGTGGTGCTGGAGCGCGATCTGGAGATAGACGCCGTGCTCCTCGGCGGCGGCGAGCAGGGCGTCCCAGCGCGCGGCGACGGCCGGGTCGATGCCGCCGGGCCGGACGGGGGCGCCGTCCTCGGGGCGGACCCAGTCGAGGTTGGTGCGGCCCCAGTGCACCATCCAGACGCGCATCCAGTTCAGGTTGGCGGCGGCGAAGGCGGCGAAGGTGGCGCGGTAGTAGCCGAGCACGTCGGGGGTGGGGGCCCAGGCGACATTGGCGCCGAAGGGAACGAAGGCGCGGCCGTCGGCCCGGGCGAAGCCGCCCGGTCGGAGCGGGTCGAGCCCGATGGGCGGCAGGCGGAGCCGGGTTTGGTTTTCGACGCGGGTGGCCGAGCGCGGCGTGGCGGCGACGGGCGTCGCGGGCTGGCCGCGCGTGGTCTCGAGGATGCGGCCGAGGTGATAGGCGCCGATCTCGTCGGGGCGGGCGTGGACGGCATAGACCTGCGGCTCGACGTAGAAGGCGGGCAGCAGGAGCGTGCGGCCGGCCGGAGTGACGACCTCGGCCCAGAGCTCGCGGGCGAAGGGATTGGCGATCGCCGCGGCGGGAGGGACCGTGAACTCGAAGCGGACGGGGCCGGCGTGCAGCAGCGCGCAGGCGCCGAGGAAGGCGAGCGACACGAGTCGCCAACGGGCCGGGAGCAGGCGGAGCGTCATGGGGTGGCGGGCACTATGGCACAGGGCGGCCGGGGGCGGAAATGAGTTTGGTTGGATGCGAGTTGAGAGTGGCCGGCGCGGGACCGAGCCAAGCGGCGCCGGCGAGGCGGGAAAAGAAAAAGGCGCCGGAATTGCTTCCGGCGCCTTTCGCAACCGTGAATCGCGGCCGGACCCCAAGCCAGGGCCGCGAAACCGTCTGGAAACTCAGAACGTGAAGGTGTTCGTGACCTGCCAGATCATGCCTTCCTGGATGCGGGAGAGGGCCACCGAGCCGTCGGGCTGGAGATTGACGGGCACGAGGTGGGTCTTCTCGAACGCATTGCGGACGTTGAGCTGGACGCGCCAGCCGACCTTCGGGGAGAGCTTGCGCTGGTAACCGACCCAGAAGTCGAAGTGATCATCGGTCGGGCCGTAAAGCGGGCGATCGATGTCGAGCACGTCCTTGGTCTTGTCGTAGGAGTAACCGAGGATGCGCTTGTCTTCCCAGCGGTAGGCGAGGCCGGCGTTGAAGTCCTTCAACCAGCCTTCACGGAAGTTGTAGTTCGTGACGGCATTGAAGCGCCACGGGGAGATTTCCGGCGCGGCGCTGCCGAGCTGGGCCTGGAGGACGGCGTAGGGGGCGAGGATGTTGTCGGCCCAGACCTTGCGGAGGGTGTCGCCGCCCCAGAGGCGGATGAGGCCCGCGTCGCCGGCGTAGAACTTGGTCATCGAGTCGATCCAGGTCTGGATCGTCGGGCTGATGGCGTCGCGCGTGGCCTTCGTCTTGGAGAAGTTGACGGCGAGGGACCAGTTCTTGGTCGGCTGGGCGCTGATTTCGAATTCGACGCCCTTGGAGGTGGTGTCGACGGAGGCCACGGGGCCGGAGCCGAAGCTCTTGAGGCGGCCGCCGTAGGCGGGCTGGAGGCCGAGGGCGGAGGCGCCCTGGTCGTTCACGCCGTAGGTCGGGACGGCGGCGTAGCGCTGAGCGTTGGTGGTGGCGGCGCGCATGGCGGCGACATTGAGTCCGAGGCCGTATTCGTCGGCGAAGGTCTGCGTGAGCGGGAAGCTCTTGAAGTAGTCGTTCACGATGGCCTGGATGCGGGCGGGGTCGGGGTTGCCGGAGCCGTCGACGGCGATGCCGTTCCACGGCCAGCCCCAGTTGCCCTGGCGGATCTGCGGGTTGGCGATGCCGTCGAGAGCTGCGAGGGCGTGGGTGGCGCCCCAGTAGGGCAGCGCCCAGGCGTAGTAGAGGTTGCCGGAGAAGCCCGCGCTGTCGGCCTGGAGCGTGGCGTTCTTCATCGTGGTCTCATACTTCGTGATCTTGAAGGTCAGGCGGTCGTCGAGCGTGCTGATCACGATGCCGTAGTCCTTCGTCTCGGCTTTCGGATTGTCGATCTGGTTGCCGAAGATGTCGCCGCGCGGAGCGTCGGCCTTGAAGTTCTTCGAGCGGTTGGCGAAGACGCTGAGGTTTGAGCCGAAGGGCAGCTTGGTGCGCAGGCTGCGCGGGGTGTGGAGAACGACGCCCCAGCTCTTGCTCTCGCCGGCGACGTCCTGGAGATTGGGCTTCGTGAGGCTGTAGTCGGTGCTCGAGACGTCGTTGGCGAGCTTCTTGCCCTGGCGGCTCTCGTTGGTGATCTCGTCGCGGCGCCAGCCGAAGGTGGGGACGAGCGTGCCGTCCCAGAGGTAGGCTTGCCAGATGAAGGCCTTGGACTCGATGACGTTCTTGGCGTATTGGGCGCTGGAGTAGAGCGCGGCGCGGTCGCCGGGGTTCTCGTAATTGAGGACCTTGAAGCTGCCGCTCTTCCAGCCGACGTAGTTGGCGGAGTTGTCAGCTTGCGTGCCGGTGGTGGTGACGGCGTTGCCGTTCGAATCGTAGGTCGTGTAGGTGTAGGGCGCGGCCGGATCGACGTTGGAGTTCCAGTGCGAGTCGAAGTAGCGGAGCGAGACACTGCCGTTCGGGTTGATCACGGTGCTGACCGGGCTGAGGTTGGCGCCGGCGGCGGTGGACTTGCTCAGCAGGGAGGGCCCGAGGTAGGCGATCCAGTCGTATTGGCGGGCGCCGTTGGTGATGTCGTTGTTCAGGCCGAGGGCGGTGGTGAACGCGGGATCGGAGGCCCAGCGGGAGAAGCTGCGCTGGTCGGTCTCCTTGGTGTCCTTGGACCAGAGGCCGGTGAAGACGTGGCGGCCGAGGAGCTTGGAGAGCCAGGTCTTGCCGAGATAGTCCTCGCTGTTGATGTCGGCGAAGGCGGTGAAGCGCTTGCTGTCGCGGTCGATGTAGTTCTCGGAGTTGCCGTATTGGCCGGAGTTGCCGACGTAGGGGCGGCCGACGTTCGGGTTCGCGCTGCCGTCGAGGAGCTTGGTGTTGATGTCGACGGAGAGGGCATATTGGTCGCCCTGGAGGAAGGAGAGCTGGCCGTCGTTGTAGCGCTGGTAGTCGTAGACGAACTCAAAGCCGAGGCGGTCGTTGAGGAAGGTCTGCGAGAGGGCGAGGTTGGCGGCGTTCCAGTCCTGCCACTCGCGTTTGTTGTTTCCGTCGATCAGGTTGTTGAAGAAGTCGAAGATCGAGGTGTCGGAGAGGGAGACGTTGGAGTAATACTTGCCGCCGGGGATCGCGGTGCGGGCGTAATTGTTGTAGGTGGCGATGGCCCACGGACGAGCGAAGGGGACGTCGCCGATGGTGCCGTCGATGGCGCCGGCGCTGTCGCGGCCGAGCGGGGTGCCGACGTTGGGCATCTGGTTGTAGAGCCCGCCGGTGGACGCGTCGTAGTAGCCGGCGATGTTGGAGCTCATGAGGCGGCCCATGAAGGCCTCGCGGAACCACGGATACATGCCGCCGGAGGCCGGGTAGAGGGCGGCGTTGTTGCCCCACTGATTCCAGGTGGTGTTGGGGTTGAGCGTGAGCTTGTTGAGATTGGCGACGCCGTTGGAGGAGCCGGTGAGGAACCAGGGCGTGATGGCGTCGATGGGCGGGAGCGAGCGCGGGCGGTTGGCGTTGACGTTGCCGTTCTCGTAGTTGGCGCGGATCGTCGTGTGCGCGCCCTCGCCGAAGAGCTTCGGTTCGTAGCGCATGGCGGCGAAGAGGCGCTTGTCGTGGTTGAACGCGGGCTTCTGCTGATACTTCGTCTCGTCGTCGAGGAAGGCGGCGCGGAAGGCGAGGACGTTCTTCTTGGCGACGTAGTTGAAGTCGCCCGAGGTGCGGAACGAGCCGTAGCGGCCGATGCGATTCTCGATCTTGTTCGCGGTCTTGAAGGTCGCGGTGTTGATGCTCGTGTTGATGATGCCCGCCGGGCTGCCGACGCCGAAGAGGATGGAGTTCGGGCCGCGCTGGAGGTCGACGCGGTCGACGATGTAGCCGTCCCACGGGATCTCGGTCAGGAAGTAGTCGCGGGTGTTGTCGGCGGCATCGAGGCCGCGGACGCGGGTGTTGTTGCTCGGGCGGAGGAGGTTGCTGTTCTCGTTGTAGGTGGAGGCGCCGCCGGCGGCAGAGAAGTTGCCGCGCACGCCGGCGACTTCGGTGTTGGTGGTGTAGACGAGCAGGTCCTGCTGGTTCTTGGAGCCGGTGTCCTGCAGGAACTGCGAGGTCACCACGCTGATGGCGGAGGCGACGTCCTTCAACTCGGTGCGGACGCGGGTGCCGGCGAGGGTGCTGTTGGCGGTGTAGCCAACGTCTTCGTCGGCGGTGACGACGAAGGGCGACAGCACGATGGTTTCGTCTTTATTCGCTTCGCCCGAGGCGGGGGGCGCGGCGGGCGGGGTGCTCTGCGCCTGGGCAGAGTGCACCGCCGCGATAGTCAGCGCGGACGTGAGCCAAAGCGCACGCAGCCGCAAGGAATGGCGGGACATGATCATCGGGGGTTTGAGGGGTGGTAGGAGTTGGGGAACGCACGTGTTGGGTCGTGCGACTGTGCCGTTCCCGAGGACGGGAATGCGCGCAGCATCGCGACTATACCGGCGGCGCCCGCCCGGGTGAATGAGTTCACTTGCACCGCAATTGAGTCTTATTGCCGCCCTGATTTAACGCTATCCTCACTCTGGGGCGGTCGAAGGGAGCGGAAGGTCATTGAATTCTCTTTGCTTCCGTTTTCCGGCGGAATTCCCCGGGCGAGTCGCCGGTCAGGCGCTTGAAAACCACGCACATATACTCGACGTGCTCGAAACCAGCGAGTTCGGCGATGCGCTTGAGCGGGAAATCGGTTTCCATCAGGAGCTGGCGGATCTTCTGGACCTGCACGCGGCGGATCTCGGCCTGGGGCGAGCGGCCGAGGTGGCGGCGGAACTTCTTCTCCAGCTGGCTGCGGGAGGCGTGGGCGTGTTTCACCACGTCCTCGACGGTGAGGCCCTGGGTGGCGCGCTCGCGGATGATGCTGAGCGCGGCGGCGACGTTGCGGTCGTCGATCGCGAGCACGTCGCTGGAGGGCCGGGTCACGACGCCGATCGGCTCGATGCGCTCGTCGAGGTCGGTGCAGCGCTCGCCGGCGAGCATGGCGGCGAGGACCTCCGCGGCGCGGTAGCCGGACTGGAACGCATTCGGCGCCACGCTGCTGAGCGGCGGGTAGGCGACTTCGCAGCGGATCGGGTCGTTGTTGGCGCCGATGACGGCGATCTCCTCGGGCACGAGCATGCCGTGGGCGTGGGCGGCGGTGAGGATCTGCTGGGCGCGGAGGTCGAAGCAGGCCATGACGCCGCAGGGCTTGGGCAGGCGCCGCAGCCAGTCCGACAAGCCCGCGATCTGGTCGAGGTCCCACGCGGGCGTGACGTCGCCGGGGTAGTTCACGTCGTAGAGGTGGCATTCGCGGCCGGCGAGGTGCAGGGCCTCGACGAAGCCGTCGCGCCGCTCGCAGGACCAGCCGTCGTTCGAGAACCCGGTGAAGCCGAAATGCTGGAAGCCGCGCTCGAGGAAGTGCTCGGCGGCGAGGTGGCCGATGGCGACGTTGTCGGGGCGGATCTTCGGCACGCCGGGAAACCGGGGAATGTCGTTGAGGTCGACCAGCGGGATGCGCTGCTTGCGGCAGGTCTCGACCAGTCCCGGCGTCGTGTGGCGGCTGATGACGCCGTCCCACTGCTTGCTCTCGAGCCAGCGCGGATCGATCTCGGCGCGGGCCTGGTCGTCGTGGAAGGCGGTCCAGATCTGGTGCGTGCGCTCGTAGTGCACGACGCCGCGCAGCATCGCCATGCTCTCCTCGAAGCGCGTGAGAAATACCAGCAGGACTTGGGGTCTCACGGTCGCGACGCTGGGAAGCGCCCCGGCGGGAGGCAAGTGCGCAGGCGCCCGTAGGACAAGCCGCGCGCGCGTTTCCCCGCGCTGCGGACTCAGGCGGCGGCGCGGCGGGCGCGCAGCTCGGCCTCGATCTCGGCCACGCGCCGGTCGTGCAGCGGGTAGAAGCACGCCACGACGACGGCGACGAGGCCGAGCGCGGCGGGGATCAGGCTCATGAGCAGCACCAGCCCGTGCCGGACCTGCAGAGTCTGCGCGACGTTGGGCACGAAGCCGGTCGCCGTGAGCATCCAGCCGGCGAAGAGCCCGCAGACCGCCCAGGAGAACTTCTGGGTCATGGTCGAGGCGGAGAACACGAGCCCGGTGGCGCGGCGCCCGTGCTTCCACTCGCTGTAGTCGGCGGTGTCGGCATACATCGCCCAGAGCAGCACCGCGAGCGGGCCGCCCGCGACGGCGCTAAGGAACTGGAAGAGGAAGATCGCGCCGAGCGCCGACGGCGGCAGCCAGTAGTAGACCGCGTTGCACGCGACCGAGGCGAGGAGCAGGGCGATGAACGCCGCCTTCTTGCCCACGCGCGCGGCGAACCAGCCCACCGCGAGCACGCCGACGATCGAGCCGGCGTCGCCGGTGACGCCGAAGGCCGCCCAGAGATCCTTGAACTCGTAGGTGTGCGGCGCGCTCTGCCACGGCAGCTGCACGGCCTGCGCGCCGACGAAATACTTCAGGTAGTGCGCCGTGATGGTGAGGCGCGTGGAGATGAAGAGGATGAACGTGAGCGTGGTGGCGAAGAGCACGAGCCACGGGCCGTTGGTGAACAGGTCCTTCACGTCCTGTTTCACCGACGTCTTTTGCTCGGCCGGCGGCGCGACGCGCTCGCGCGTGCCGGCGAAGGTGACGAGGAAGAAGCCGATGGCGACGGCCGCGACGAGTGCGAACGCCACGCTCCAGCCGCGCTGCGGGTTGGCGCCGCCGTCGCCGAAGGCGTCGACCATGTAGGGCAGCGTCAGCTTGATCACCAGTCCCGCGCCGAAGGCGAAGACGAACTTGATCGACGACACCCGCGTGCGCTCGACCGGGTCGGGCGTGATGACGCCGAGCAGCGCGGTGTAGGGGATGTTCACCGCGGTGTAGAGCATCATCATGAAGTTGTAGGTCACGTAGGCCCACACGAGCTTGCCCGTCGTCCCGAGGCTCGGCGTCGTGAAGAGCAGCACGCCGCACACGCCGAAGGGCACGCAGCCCCACAGGATCCACGGGCGGAACTTGCCCCAGCGCGTCTGCGTGCGGTCGGCGACCATGCCCATGATCGGGTCGTTCACGCCGTCCCAGATGCGCGTGAGCAGGAACATCAGGCCGGCGGCGGCGGCGGTGATGCCGAAGACGTCGGTGTAGAACAGCAGGAGGAAATTGCTGAACGAGGCCCAGAACAGGCACGACGCGAAGTCGCCGCAGCCGTAGGCGAGCTTTTCGCGGAGCGGGAGTGAGCCGAGGGAGGCGGTCGAGGCGGCCGGGGTGGACATGGGGACGGGGAGGGTCAGACCTTGCCGCGGCGCGCCTCGAGCGTCGTGCGCACCTCGGCCATTTTCTCCTGCGTGAGGCCGAGGCGGGCGAGGAGGATGAACGCGAGCACGAGCCCGGCGATCGGCACGGCGGCGAGGAGGAAGCGGATGGTGAAGATGGCGTCGGGGTTCTGGTTGCCGCCGAGCGAGGCGTTGAAGCCCGTGCGCGCGAGCACCTCGCTGGTGAGCCAGCCGGCGACGGCCATGCCGAACTTCATGATCCACGAGCCGCAGGCGGAGAACGCGCCCTCGCGGCGCTTGCCCGACTCCATCTCGTCGTAATCCATCACGTCCGCCTGGATCGAGCTGTAGATCATCCAGAAGCCCGCGCTGGTGAAGGCGATGAAGCCCGAGGCGAAGACCTGCAGCCAGCGGACGTCCGGGTTGTAGAGCCACCAGGTGGCGACGAACACCGCGATGGCCGAGAGCTGCACCGCCATCATGCCGTGCTTCTTGCCCAGCCGGCGCGCGAGGTAGGCGTAGACGGGGATGCCGAGGAAGCCGAAGAACATGCCCGAGATGCCCATCCAGAAATTCCACGTGCCGGCCGCGGCGAGGTCGCCTTTGCACACGTAGTAAACCGTCGCGTAGTAGCCGAAGGTGCCGACGAGGTTCGTGCCGGCGCCGTAGGCGAGGGCCATCGAGAGGTTGGCGCGGAACGGCCGGCACTTCAGCGCGAGGATGAGGGTCTCGAGAATCGAGACCTTGTCCTGCTTGCGGGCGACGACGAGCTTCTCGTAGTAGCGCTCGCGGAGCAGGAAGAACATCACGATGCCGGCGACCACCATCACCGACCCGAGCAGCACGGTGTAGACCTGCGCGCCGAGGAGGATGTTGGTCTTCGCACCGGCGGCCGGCGGCTCCCAGCCGAAGAGCGTCTGCGCCAGTTTTCCGATGCGCGGGAAATCGAGATGAAAAATGCCGCCGAAGAGGTTCGCGAACCACGCGCCGGTCTGGTGCGCGAGCGCCCCGAGCCGCGCCGGCACGTCGGCCCACGAGGCCGAGACCCACACGCCGGCGGTGGTGAACGCCGCGGCGGCGAACATCGCCACCTCGGGCACTTTCTGGCAGACGCTGCGGAAGGCCGCGAGCGAGGTGCGCTCGTGGTAGTCGGGCGTCAGCTCCGCGCCGATGCTGAGGAACGGCATGTAGAAGCAGCTCATGATCGGCACGAACAGCCCGAGCGTCGCGACCATGAACCAGAAGTATTTCACCTCGCTCCAGCCCGGCTGCGCCGCGAAGAGCACGGGCAGCGCGAGACCCGACAGCACGGAGCCGACGAGGATGAACGGCCGGCGGCGACCGTGGCGCGTGCGGGTGTTGTCCGACCACCAGCCGAACACCGAGTCCCAGAACGCCTCGAAGCACAGCTTCACCAGCAGCGCGCGGCCGATCCACGCCGGCGAGACGCCGAGGTAGATGTTGAAGACCTGGTAGGCCATGCCGACGTAGAGCCAGTGGCCCCACATGTCGTGGACGGAGCCGAGCCCCATGCCGAACTTCTGGGCGAGCGGAACGCGGTCGGAGAGCTCGGTTCCGTGGGTGGTCTGACTCATGGGGCGGGGGTGGGGCGGGAGGGGGACGCGCTCAGTAGGTGTCGGCGAGCGAGCGCCACCGGAGCGCGTCGCGCAGCCGCGCGAGCGTGATCGGGCGGGCGAAGTCGAGCGTCACGGTCTTGGTCTCGTGGGGATAGAGTTCGAAGTAGTTGTCGCTGGCGCGGTGGGGGAGCCCGGGCAGCTCGAAGGCGAAGCGGTGCTGGAACACCGGCGAGGTGAAGGCGACCCGCGCCTGCCGCGGGTGCACGAGCGCGGTCTGCACCTTCGTCTTGCCCTGCGGCAGGTTCATGAAGCGCGGGGCGGTGAGGAAGACGGTGTCTTCGCTCGCGGGCGCGCCCTCGACGTCGAGGGCGAGGCGCAGGAGGAGCGAGTCGCGGCCGTGTCGGGCGATCGGTTCGCCGAGGGCGAGCGTGTGCTGGTGCACGCTCTCGCCGTAGCGGAGCGAGACGGGCTTGCTGCCGCGCAGGACGACGGAGCCGTCGAGCTTGAAGAGGTCCCAGCGCAGCACGCCGCGCGCGGGCTGCGGGGCGTCGTAGACGGTGTAGAGGTGCGCCTCGCGCACGGTGGAGCGGCGGTAGTTGCCGATGCCGGCGATCTCGTCGCCGGGGAGCCGCGCGGTGACGAGGGCGGGGGCGAAGAAGCGGCGGGCGACGAAGTGGAGCGCGCGCCAGCGGCCGGTGAACTCGATCGAGCTCCACGAGGCGACGGGCCAGCAGTCGTTGAGCTGCCAGTAGAGCGCGCCCTGGCAGTGCGGCATGAGGCGGCGGTAGTGCTCGACGCCGGTCTGCATGCAGTAGGCCTGGTTGAGCTGGGAAAGGTAGACGAGGTCGTCCTGCGTGCGCGGGAAGCGGTAGCGGCGCGACACGTAATCGAGGATCACCTGGTTGCCGCCGCGGTTCTTCTGGTGGTTCTCCATCGCGGCGCCGAAGATGTTGCCCTCCCCGGGCGGGCAGAACGTCGCCTGCGTCTCGCCGGAGCAGTAGCTCTGCATGCCGAACTCGGAGACGAAGCGGAAGCGCCACTTCTCGTAGTCCTTCACCGGCTGCCGCGCGTGCCAGACGTCCCAGTAGTGGGTGTCGCCGTGCTTCTCGCCGTCGGCGTGGCGGTAGCCGCCGTCGGGGCGGTGGGGCGACGACGGCCAGTAGGGCGTGACGCCGTCGAGGGCGGCGACGACCGCGGGCAGCGTCTGCTCGAAGAGGGCGGCGTAGGCCGCGCGCGGGGCGGGCTGGCTGAGCAGCGGCGGGTTGCCCTGGGCGGGGTCCTGGTTCAGCGCCTCGATCTCGTTGTTGCCGCACCAGAGGGCGAGGCAGGCGCGGTGGCGGAGGCGGCGGACCTGCTGCTCGGCCTCGAGCTTGACGCTGCGCACGAAGGCGCGGTCGCCCGGGTAGATCGCGCAGGCGAACATGAAGTCCTGCCAGACGAGCAGGCCGAGCTCGTCGCAGAGGTCGTAGAAATCCTCGCTCTCGTAGATGCCGCCGCCCCAGACGCGGATCATGTTCATGTGCGCCGCCACGGCGCTGCGCAGGTCGCGCTCGTAGTCGGCGCGTCGGAGCGCGGCGACGAAGGCGTGGGCAGGGATCCAGTTGGCGCCCTTGGCGAAAATCACGCGGCCGTTGACCTTGAACTGGAAGGTCTCGCCCGCGGCGTCGGCGTGGCGGTCGAGCTCGATCGTGCGGAGGCCGAGGCGGTGGACGCAGGCGCCGATCGGCGTGCCGTCGCCGCGGCGGACCTCGAGGGCGAGGGTGTAGAGCGGCTGCGCGCCGTGGCCGTTGGGCCACCAGAGCTGGGGGTGGTCGATGGCGATGGCGGTGCCGATGCCCTCGGCGACGACGATGCCGCCGAGCTTGAGGCGGTAGTGGCAGGTGGCGGTGCGGTCGGCGCGCGTGAGCTCGGGCGCCAGGTGGAGGGTGACGCCGCCGTCGCGGGCGTGCGCCTGGGTGATGCGCACGCCGAGCAGGCGGTTGCGGCTCCAGCCCTCCAGGCGGAGGTCGCGCCAGATGCCGGCGGTGACGAAGCGCGGGCCCCAGTCCCAGCCGAACTGGCATTGCTGCTTGCGGATGACCTGGCTGCGGCCGACGGGGTCGTTGAATTCCTTCGGCGCGTGGGCGCGGCGGTGGGTGCGGATGTAGCGCAGGGCGCTGTCGAAGCGGATCGTCAGCTCGTTCGCGCCGGCGCGGAGGAGTTTCTTCACCTCCCAGCGGTGGGCGACGAACATGTTGTCGGTGCGCGCGACGCGGCGGCCGTTGAGCGTGACGGTGGCGACGGTGTCGAGGCCGTCGGCGACGAGCTCGACCACGTCCTCGGCCAGCAGGCCGGCGGGCACGTCGATCTTCGCCGTGTATTCCCAGTCGTGCTCCTCGATCCATTGCAGGTCGAGTTCGTTGGTGCCCCAGAACGGATCGGGGATGATCGCGTGGCGGCGCAGGTCGGTATGCACGCAGCCCGGCACGGTCGCCTCGCGCCACGGGCCGCCGCCGGTGGCGTCGCGAAAGCGCCAGGGGCGGAGTTGAGCGAGACGTGCTGCATGGCGGCGGGGACGGGCGCGGGTCAGCGCTTGAGCGGGTGGTCCTTGATGAACTGGATGACGTCCTGGGCCTGGCAGAAGCAGAGCGCGGAGAAGGTGTCGGCCGCGCCGTAGTAGATGGCGATGCGGCCGGTGGCGGCGTCGCAGAGGCAGCCGACGGGGAAGCACACGCCGGGGACGAAGCCCGAGAGCTCATACGGCGCCTCGGGGCAGAGCAGCGCCTGGTTGGCGGAGGCGATGACCTTCCACGGCTGGTCGAGGTCGAGCAGGGCGGCGCTCATCGAGTAGACGAAGCCGTTGCAGGTGCTCGTGACCGCGTGGTAGAAGAGCAGCCAGCCCTCGCTCGTCTCGATGGGCGAGGGGCCGGCGCCGATCTTGACGCCCTGGAACCAGGGCCAGCCGCGGCCCATGACGTGGCGGTGCCGGCCCCAGTGGACGAGGTCGGGCGACTCGCTGACGAAGATGTCGCCGAAGGGCGTGTGCGCCGTGTCGGAGGGGCGCGAGAACATCAGATACTTGCCGTTGACCTGGCGCGGGAAGAGCACGCCGTTGCGGTTGTAGGGCAGGAAGGCGTTCTCGAGCTGCTCGAAGCGGACGAAATCCTGCGTCTTCGCGATGCCGATGGTGGGGCCGTGGTAGCCGTTGCACCAGGTGATGTAGTGGGTGCCGTCGATCAGGGTGACGCGCGGATCGTAGGCGTATTCGTGGCGGCGGACCTCGGGGTCGTCGCACTGGAAGTCGATCGGCTGGGGCTCGAAGGTGAACTTGAAGCCGTCGGCGCTGCGGCCGACGTGCAGGTGCGGCACGCGGTCCATGCCCTCGGTGCGGAACACGCCGATGAAGCCGCCCTGCCAGGGCACGACGGCGCTGTTGTAGATGCCGGTGACGCGCGGGAGCGGACGCCGGCCGATGACGGGGTTGGCGTCGTAGCGCCAGACGAGGTCTGGGTTTCCGGCCGGGCGGGGCTGCCACGGGATGTTGGGAAGGGCGGGACCGGCGATCGTGAGTTGCATGCGAGGGGGAGGCGCGCCGGCGACGGGGGTGACGGACGCGGAGGGGAAAACAGGAGCGGCAGTTTACGGAACGGAGCCGCCGGCGTTAATGAGTTCTGTTGTTCGCGACTTGAGAGCGGACGGCACGGAGCGACGGGGAGGGTGGGACGGATGGCGCCGCGGCGTGGACGACATCCGTTTCCCGGCGCGGGCCCGGCGGGCCCGCCGGGCGGAGAAAAACCGGGTGCCGTGCCGGCCTACTTGGCGAACGACAGGCGGAAGAGGGCGACGTCGTGCGAGTCGACGCGGACGGTGAGCGGCTTGCTCGTGTCGCCCGCGTCCTTCTTCGCCCAGACGTCGCGCACCTGGTAGGTGCGGCGGTCGAGCGTCCAGAGGCGGTCCCACTCGAGGGTGAGGTCGGCGGCGGCGTTGCTCGTGTTGAGGGCGCAGACCGCCCAGTCGCCGCCGCTGAGCGGCTTGATCCAGACCTCGATGGCCTTCGCCGGCTCGGCGAGGGCGCGGAAGCCCTGCTTGCCGAGCTTGTCCTGGTCGATCGCGATCACGTCCCGGTCGGTGAGGATGGCGCGGATCGCGGGCGACATGCGGGCGACGTCGTTGCCGGCCATGAGCGGCGCGGCGAGGATGCACCAGAGCGAGAAGTGGGCGCGCGACTCGGCGAGCGTGAGGCCGGAGTTGCCGACTTCGAGCATGTCGGGGTCGTTCCAGTGGCCAGGGCCGGCGAACTTGTTCAGGCCGTCGGCGCCGACGTTTTCGACCAGGCTGTATTGCTGATCGAGGAGGCGCTTCCAGCCGGACTCCCAGCCCTTGCGGCCGTCGTAGGAGTCGTAGATGTCGCCCGTGGTGCGCCAGAGGTGGCCGACGTCGGCGGCCCACTCCCAGGGCTTGTTCTGGCCCCACTCGCAGATGCTGAAGACGACGGGGCGGCCGGCGGCGAAGAGCGCGTCGCGCATGCGCGTGTAGGCGTCGCGCGCGTCGGCGGTGCCGTGGTTGCACCAGTCGTATTTCAGGTAGTCGACGCCCCACGAGGCGAAGAGCCGCGCGTCCTGGAACTCGTGGCCCCAGCTGCCGGGGTAGTCGCCGCAGGTGCGGGTGCCGGCGCAGGAGTAGATGCCGAACTTGAAGCCGCGCTCGTGCAGGTAGTCGCCGAGGGCCTTCATGCCGCTGGGGAATTTCTGCGGATCGGGCACGAGATTGCCGTTGGCGTCGCGCTGCTTGAGCGACCAGCAGTCGTCGATGACGATGTAGACGTAGCCGGCGTCGCGCATGCCGTTCGCGACCATGGCGTCGGCGGTCTGCCGGATCAGCGACTCGTGGATGTCGGCCGCGAAGGTGTTCCACGTGTTCCAGCCCATCGGCGGGGTGAGCGCGAGTTGGTCGAATTTCTTGGCCATGGCGGTGAGGGCGAGCGCGGGGGCGAGCAGGAGCGGCAGCAGCTTTTTCATGCGGTGGGGAGGTTGGCGCCGTTGGTGCGGATGAGGTCGCGATACCAGAAATAGGAATCCTTCGGCGTGCGCTTCTGCGTCTGGTAGTCGACGTGGATGAGGCCGAAGCGGTCCTTGTAGCCTTCCTTCCACTCGAAGTTGTCCATCACCGACCAGTAGAAGTAGCCTGCGACGGGCACGCCCTCGGCGACGGCGCGCTTCATCGCGCCGAGGTAGCGGGCGAGGAAGTCGATGCGCTGTGGGTCGTGGACCCGGCCGTCGAGGTGGACGAAGTCGGTGTTGCAGTAGCCGTTCTCGGTGAAGACGACGGGCAGGCGGTAGCGCTCGTGGATGAAGCGCGCGGCCCAATACGTCGCGTCGGGCGCGATGTGGAGCCACGAGAGCGTGCCGCGGGGGTTGCCGATGCCCCACGAGCCGGGGACGTTCTCGGGCGAGCCGTCGGGGCGCGCGCGGACGAGCCAGCCGGAGTAGCAGTTGTAGCCGGTGAAATCGATCGGCTGCGCGATGAGCTTCAGGTCGGCGTCGGTGACCTTCGGCATGTCAGCGCCGAACGCCTCCGCGGCCTCGGGCGGGTAGTGGCCGAGGTGCACGGGGTCCATCCACCACGAGAGGTTCCACATGTTTTTGGCCGTGCACGCGAAGTAGTCGCGGCGCGCGGCCGCGATGTCGGCGGCGGACTGCGTCGCCGGGATGCGCTCGCGGCCGGTGTGGGCGAGGGAGACCTTGATCGGTCCCCGGCAGCGGGCGCGCAGCACCTGCGTGGCGCGGCCGTGCGCCATGAGCAGGTGGTGGGAGCCGAGCAGGCACTCGCGGAAGCTGAGCTTCTGGCCGGGCGCGAACATGCCTTCGTGGTAGCCGAGGCCGATGACGACCGGCGGCTCGTTGATCGTCATCCAATGCTTCACGCGGTCGCCGAGCTTGTCGGCCACGACGGCGGTGTAGTCGCCGAACCAGTCGACGATCTCGCGGTTGCACCAGGCGCCGCGCAGCTGGAGCGCCTGCGGCAAGTCCCAGTGGAAGAGCGTCACCCACGGCGTGATGCCGGCGGCGAGCAGCGAGTCGACGAGGCGGTCGTAGAACGCGAGGCCCTTGTCGTTCACGCGGCCCGTGCCCTCGGGCAGGATGCGCGGCCAGGAAAGCGAGAGGCGGTAGGCCTGCGCGCCCATCTCGCGCATGAGCGCGACGTCCTCCGCGTAGCGGTGGTAGTGGTCGCAGGCGACGTCGCCGTGGTGGTCCTCGAAGATCTTGCCCGGTTCGTGCGAGAAGACGTCCCACACGGACGGACCGCGGCCGTCGGTCGCGGCGGCTCCCTCGATCTGGTAGGCGGCGGCGGCGACGCCCCAGGTGAAGTCTGGCGGAAAACTCATGGCTTATTTCTTCAGGCCGAGGAACTGGCGGATGTGCTCCTGGATGGCCTCGCCCTGCTCGGGCGTGTAGGTGTGCGCGAGCTCGAGGGTGAGGCCGAGCGTCTTCGGGGCCTTGATCACGTTGAAGGCGGCGTAGGTCGAGGTGGGCGTGCAGACGTCGTCGTTGTAGCCCCAGTTGTAGTAGCCGGGCACCTTGATGCGCTTCGCGAAGTTCACGCCGTCGTAGTAGGAGGTGGTGGCGATCTTGGCCGGCGTGGCGTTGGGCGACGGATCCGGGAAATGCCATTGGCGGAACGGCCACGGCCAGCCGGAGGCGCGGCCGTGCAGGTCGCCGGTGAGGTCGCAGCCGGCGGGGTGCGTCACGGCGATCGCGGTCACGCGCGGGTCGAGCGCGGCGGCGACGAGCGAGAGCCAGCCGCCCTGGCTGGCGCCGGCGACGACGAGGTGCCGGCCGTCCCAATTCTCGCGCGAGGCGAGGAAATCGTTCGCGCGGAGCACGCCGAGGAAGACGCGACGGTAGTAATACGCCTCCTTGTCGTCGAAGTTGAAGAAGCAGTAGTCGGCCAGCGCGCCGGAGCCGAGGGCGTCGTAGACTTCCTGCGGCAGGTTGACCGGGATGCCGTGGATGCCGATCTCGAGCGTGATCGCGCCTTCCGCGGCCGTGCCCTTGTCGCCGAAATACGGACGCACGCCGGCGCCGGGCACGCGAAGCAGGGCGGGGTATTTGCCCGGCGCCTTCGGCTCGCAGTAGATGCCGTAGAGGCGGCCCTTGATCGCGTTCCACTCGGGGCTGATGACGCGGAAGCTCACGTGGTAGACGTTCACCTTGTCGGTGCAGGCGTCGGGCAGGAGCGTGAGCTTCGCCTCCATCGGCACCTGGGCCAGTTCCTCGCGGCCCTTCTGCCAGAACGCGTCGAAGTCTGCCGGCTCGGTCTGCGTCGGCACGATCTTCTCCGGCTCGAACGCCGCGGTGGCCACGCCCTTCACCTCGCGGCCGGCGACCTTGGCGGTGACGATGCAGCGGAGGAAGCCGGGCTCCCGGAGCGTGCCGCCGTCGATAACGAGACCCTCGAGCGGGACGACCGCGCTTTTCGTCTCGGCCGGGCGCATTTCCTGGCCGGCCTGGTAGGTGATGGCGACGTTCTCGATCGGCTCGTTGTCGGCCACGATGCTGACGCGGAACTTGGAGGACTCGCCGAGGCGATAGGTCCAGTCGCGGTGGTCGGGGGCGACGCGCACGTGGACGGCGGCGACGCGGAGCTGCGCCTGGGGCGGCACGGGCGTGATGGCGGTGGCGGCGGGCGATTCGCCGGCGAGGAGACTCATGGTGGCAAAGAAAAAGCCCGCGGCAGCGGACGCGACGAAGCGGGTTGATAAGTGCATGGCAAAAGGGGTGGACGCGCCGGAGCGCGCGGGGAGAACAAGACTAAGCCATTCCGCGGGCGGACGGAATGAGACTCCTTGTCCGCGAGTTTAGAACCGGCGTGACTCAGACCTTGCCGCGGCGGGCTTCGAGCTGGCGGCGGATGTCGAGCATCACTTCCTGCGTCAGCGGGAAGCGCGCGAGCGCCACCAGCGCGAGGCCGAGGCCGACGATCGGGATCGCGGCGAGCAGAATACGCATCATGAACAGCGCGTGCTCGGTCTGGTTGCCGCCGAGCGCGACGTCGAAGCCGGTGCCGGCGAGGATGAAGCCGGCGGTGCCGGCGCCGAGCGCCATGCCGCACTTCATGATCCACGAGGCGGCGGAGGCGAACACGCCCTCGCGCCGCTGGCCGGTCTGGAGTTCGTCGTAGTCGATGACGTCGGCCAGCATCGAGCCGTCGAGCGTCCAGAAGCCGGCGCCGGTGAAGGCGATGAAGCCCGACGCCAGCGGCTGCAGCCACGGGCGCACCGGATCGTAGAACCACCACGTGCCGACGAAGACGCCGATGGCGGTCAGCATCACGGCGCGCATGCCGTGGCGCTTGCCGAGCCGGTGCGCGACGGCGGTGAACGTGGGGATGCCGGCGAAGCCGAGCACCATGCCCGAGACGCCCATCCAGAAATTCCAGCCGGCGCCTGCCGCGAGGTCGCCGCGGCAGACGTAGTAGACCGTGTCGTAGTAGCCGAGCGTGCCGACCATGCTCAGGCCCATGCCGTAGGCGAGGCGCATGCCGATCAGGAGCAGGAACGGCTTGCACGCCGCGGTCTGCTTGATCGAGGCGACGAGGCCCAGTCGCTCCTGTTTGCCGACGATGAGCTTGTCGTAGTAGCGCTCGCGCACGGTGAGGAAGAGCACGAGGCCGGCGACGACCATGAGCACGCCGAGGATCGCGCAGTAGACCTGGGCGGCGAGGAGGATGTTGGGCTTGGTGCCGGCCGGCGCCGGCGCCCAGGCGTCGAGCGAGGTGAACAGCCGCAGGACGCGCCCGGCGACGTTGCCCGAGTTGGCGTCGACCCAGAGCGCGAGCGTCGTGAACTGCGCGGCGAAGAACAGCCCGAGCTCCGGCACTTTTTGCACGGCGTATTTGTAGGACTGCACGCTCGTGCGCTCGTGGTAGTCGGGCGTCAGCTCGGCGCCGAGGCTGATATACGGCATGTAGAAGCAGCTCATCACCGGGATGTAGATCGCCGACGAGAGCACCATGAACCAGAAGTAGGCCGACTGGCTCCAGCCCGGGTGCACCCAGAACAGCAGCGGCAGGCACAGGCCGGCGATGAGCGAGCCGACGAGCATGAACGGCCGGCGGCGGCCCCAGCGCGTGCGGGTGTTGTCCGACCACCAGCCGAAGAACGGATCCGAGAACGCGTCGAACACGCGGTTCAGCATGATCGCCGTGCTCGCGAGCGCGGGCGAGAGGCCGAGGCCGATGTTGAAGACCTGGTTGACCAGCGTCGGGTAGAGCCAGTGGCCCCACATATCGAGCACGGTGCCGAGGCCGTAGCCGAGTTTCTGGACGACCGGCACGCGGTCTTCCGGGGCGGTGGGGTGCGGGGCGGGGGAACTCATGGAAAGCGGACTCAGCGAGTCGGGACGGTGATCTCGGCGGAGGCAAGGCCGTCGGCCTGCGCGGTGAGCGTGAGCGGGCCGGCGTCGCGCGCGGCCTGCACGATGACCTGCGCATAGCCGTTGAACAGGCTGCGCTCGCTGCCGCGGTCGGCCTCGTGGCAGCTCGGATCGCCGTTGCCGACGCCGAGGATGCGGCCGCCGGTGACGGTGAACCTCACCCGGTTGCCCGCCGTCGGCACCTGCCGGCCCCGCGCGTCGACGGCCGCGACGGCGAACACCACGACGTCGCCGCCGACGGGCGCCTCGGCGCCGGTGCGGAGCTCCCTGCGGTCGGGCGCGAGCGCGAGCCCGGCCGGCGCGCCGGTGGTCTCGACGCGCGTCGTCTGCACGACCTGCCCGCCGCGGTAGCCGCGCGCCTCGAGCACGCCGGGCTGGTAGACGACTTGCCACTCGAGATGGCCGTTGCGCGGCATGTCTTTTTTTCCGAGCGAGGCGCCGTTGAGGAAGAGCTCGACGGCGTCGTGGTTGCTGGAGCACGTGACCTTTAGCTCCTGACCGGCCTTGTCGGGCCAGTTCCAGTGCGGCGCGACGTGCAGGACGGGGCGGTCGGTCCACCACGATTGCAGGTAGTAGAAACTGTCCTTCGGAAAACCGCAGGTGTCCATCAGCCCGAACTGCGAGCTGATCGCCGGCCAGCCGAACGGCGTCGACTCGCCGCGGTAATCGAAGCCGGTCCAGAAGAACAGCCCCGCGAGGAACGGGCGCGCGGCGTAATACTGCCAGCCGATCTCGCAGTTGCCGCCGCTGTCGCCCTTGGCCAGCGGCGCGAGGTGGCCGCGCGGCTTGTCGTCGAAATAGACGCCGCGCGTGCCCTGCGTCGTGGTTTCCTCGGTGCCGACGCCGGGCTGCTGCGGAAACTTCCGGTGCTGCTCGTCGGGATTCGACTGCGCGATGTAGTTGTAGCCGACGACGTCGGTGGTCGTGGAGCTGCCGCCCCAGCCGCCGCTGATGGCGACGGTCGTGCGGCGCGTCGGGTCGAGCCGGTGCGCGTGCGCCTGCATCGTGGCGGTGAGGCGCGCGCCGAGGACGTTGCCCTCGATGCGCCATTCCTCGTTGCCGACGGACCAGAGGATGACGCTGGGGTGGTTGCGGTCGCGGCGGATCATCGTCTCGAGCCGGCCGAGCTGGTCGGGGCTGGCGCCCATCAGGCGGTTTTCGTCGATGACGAGGAAACCGAGGCGGTCGCACGCGTCGAGGAACGCCGGGCTCGGCGGTTCGTGCGCGGTGCGGACGGCGTTGCAGCCCATCTCCCGCAGGCGGCGGAGGCGGAACTCGATCAGCGCGTCCGGCACGGCCCCGCCGACGCCGGCGTGGTCCTGGTGGAGGTTCACGCCTTTCAGGACGACGTGCCGGTCGTTGAGGAAGAAGCCGTGGTCCGGGTCGAAGCGGACCGAGCGGATGCCGAACGGCGTCTCGTAACGGTCGGCGATCGCGCCGGCGGCGTCGCGCACGACGGTGACGAGGCGGTGCAGCGCCGGGTCGTCGGGCGACCAGAGGCGCGGCGCGGCGACGGCGAGCGCCGCGGAGAACTCCTTCGCCTCGCCGGCGGCCAGCGCGAGCGCGGCGGATTTCCCGGTGGCGACGACGCGGCCGTCCGGAGCCTGGATGCTCTGCTCGAGGGTGAAGCCGGCCGGCGCGGAGGACTCGTTTGCGATCGTGACGCGCGCCGTGACGTCGGCGCGCGCGTGGTCGGCGCCCAGCTCCGCCGTGACGAAGGTGCCCCAATGCGCCACGTGCAGCGGCGCCGTCTTGGTCAGCCAGACATGGCGGTGGATGCCGGCGCCCTCGTAATACCAGCCCTCCTCCAGCGTGACGTCGGCGCGCACGGTCACGACGTTCTCGCCGCCGTAGTTGAGGATGTCGGTGACGTCGTAGCGGAAACTCGTCGACCCGCTGACCTGCCGGCCGAGGTAGAAGCCGTTGACCCAGACGATGGCGTCGCGGTGCACGCCGTCGAATTCCAGCGCGATGCGCCGGCCGAGGTCGCTCTCGGGGACCGCGAAGGTCTTCCGATACCAGCCGACGCTGCGCTCGGGAAAATTCCGGCCGATCGCCTTGTAGCCGTGGCTGTGGCTGCCCTTCGCGTCGAACGGCGCCTCGACGGCCCAGTCGTGCGGCAGGTCGAGCTCGCGCCACGCGCTCGCGTCGAACTTCGGGTCGGCCGGGCCGTCGCCGTAACCGGCCTTGGCGAGGTAGGAAAAGTAGCCGGTGCCGTGATTGAAATCCTTCGCCGCGTCGGCGGGGTGGCCGAAGGCGAAGCGCCAGCCGGCGTCGAAATTCGTCCGCTCGCGCGGTGCGTCGGCGGCGAGGACGGAGGCGGCGGCGCCGCAGAACGCGGCGGCGAGGAGCGAGAGGAGCAGGCGCTTCATGGGAGGGGTGGCGCGCGACGCGCGGGGAGCCGAGCCGGGCGCGACCGTGGGGAAAGCGTCCGGAAAGGGCAAGTTTTTCGTTAAATCAGGCTTTCCACGGGCGATTTTTCGCCGCATGTTGACGGCCCCGTTCCCCTGCGTCCCCTCTTCGCCATGCTGCCTGCCGCTCCGTCCTCGTCCGCCTTTCCGCCCGGTTTCGTGTGGGGCGTCGCCACCGCCGCTCCCCAGATCGAGGGCGCGGCGCGCGAGGACGGCAAGGGCGAGTCGGTCTGGGACCGCTTCGCGCGGCTGCCGGGCCGGATCCACGGCGGCGACACGCTCGACGTCGCGTGCGACCACTATCACCGCTTCGCCGAGGATTTCGCGCTGATGCGCTCGCTCGGCATCCGGCACTACCGCCTCTCGCTCGCGTGGCCGCGGATTTTCCCGCAGGGCGACGGCGCGGTGAACCGTGCGGGGCTCGATTTCTACCACCGGCTCTTTGCCGCAATGAAGGCGAACGGCATTACGCCGTGGGTGACGCTGTTTCACTGGGACCTGCCGCAGGCGCTCGAGGACCGCGGCGGCTGGGTGAGCCGCGGCACGGTCGACGCGTTCGCGCGCTACGCCGACACCGTCGTGCGCGAGTTCGCCGGCGAGGTGAGGCACTGGATCACGCTGAACGAGATCCGCTGCTTCACGACGCTCGCCTACGGCTTCGGCGGCAAGGCGCCGGGGCGCAAGGTCACGCCGCAGGAGCTGAACCAGACCTACCACCACGCGATCCTCTGCCACGGCCACGGCGTGCGTGCGGTGCGGCAGTTCGGCGGGCCCGGCGCGCAGGTCGGGCTGACCGACAACAGCGACATCTGCATGCCGGCGACGGAGACCGCGGCCGACATCGCGGCCGCCCGCGCGTGGTATGCGCGGCGCAACGATTTTCTCCTCGGAGCGATTCATCGCGGGAGTTACTCGCCGGAATACCTCGCGCGCTGCGGGGCGGACGCCCCGACGGTCCGCGACGGCGACTTCGCGCTCATCAGCGCACCGACGGATTTCCTCGGCCTCAACCTCTACACCGGCACGTTCGTGCGCGCGGGGCGCGACGGCGCGGTCGAAGAGCTGCCGCTGCCGGCGCACTACCCGAAGGCCGACAGCCCCTGGCTGCACTGGGCGCCGCAGGTGATGTATTGGGGCACGCGCCTGGCGTTCGAGACCTACGGCGCGCGGCCGATCTACATCACCGAGAACGGCTGCGGCTACAACGCCGAGCCCGTCGTCAACGGCGAGGTCTTCGACCTGCACCGCCGCGACTTCCTCCGCGCGCACCTGCGCGAGCTTGAGCGCGCCGTCCGCGACGGCGTGCCCGTGGCGGGTTATTTCCTCTGGTCGTTCATGGACAACTTCGAGTGGGAGGACGGCTACGAGCGGCGCTTCGGCATCGTGCACGTCGACTACGCGACGCAGCGCCGCACGCCGAAGCTCTCCGCGCGCTACTACGCCGAGATCATCGCCCGCAACGCGATCGTGTGACGCGCATCCGATCCCGGAGCGCCAAGCGCGCTCCTCGCCCCAGGCCCGATCATCCGGGCTTGTAACCTATTAGGTTACAGTAGCGCCTCATCCGCCGATTGAGGCGAACGACAGTGTAACCTAATAGGTTACACCTTGAATGCGGGCGACGGGCAACGGGGCGTTGCGGAACCGGCCGCCGGGATCGGGGTGGCGTCTACTTCTTCGCCGGCAGAGGCTCGCCGACGAAGATGCCGCGGCCGCTGGTGCCGAGGTAGACGCGGCCGTGCACGCGCGGGTCGCCGGTGAGGCAGCGCAGCCAGCCGAGGCGCAGCCGCGCGTCGTTGAGACGGATCCAGGTCGCGCCGCCGTCGTCGCTGCGGAAGAACGCCTCCTCGCCGCGGACGGTGCCGTCGAGGAAGACCGCGGCCTCGCGCCGGCCGGGGGCCGGGGCGCCGAAGCCGACCTGGTGGGCGGCGCTCACGCCGGGGAGGGCGTGGAAGGTCCTGCCGCCGTCGCGCGAGACGAGGAGCCCTTCATCCGTCGGCAGCCACAGGCTGCCCTCGACGCCCGGCTCGGCGCGGAGCTTGCCGGACTTGGCCGGAAGCGCGCGCAGGCGCTCGAAGCTCACGCCCCCATCCGCGCTGGCGTAGAACGCGCCGGCGACGGAGTCGTAGACGTAGAAGCGCTGCGGGTTCACGCGGTCGGCGACGGGCCCGTAGGTCGGCCACAGCGTCGTGGCGACGAGGCTGGTGCGGCTCTCGTGCCAGGTGGCGCCGCCGTCGGTGGAGTAGTGCGGCTTGCCGCCCTTGGGCAGCCAGACGAGACGCGTGCCGTCGGCCGAGAGGGCGGCGAGCCCGGGGCCGTGCCTGGTCGCGGCCTCGGGCGCGGTGGCGAAATCCTGCCAGGTGGCGCCGCCGTCGCGGGACAGCGCGCCGCGCGTCGGGCCCCAGTGCGTGCGCACGACGAGCGCGGGCACCTGCTCGGCGAACGCGAGGCCGGGATTGCCGCCGTGAAACGGCTGGAAGGCGCCGCCGACGGGCGAGACGGCAAGGTTGTCGTGCCGGAAGCCGCCGACGTCGCCGATCGCGCTGAGCAGCGGCGCGCCTTCGGGCGGGCTGACGAGTTCGTCGATCACGGTTTCCTCGAGGCCCTTGTTGGGGAACTGCCAGGTGATCGTCTGGCCGGCGGCGACGTCGGCGTTGGCCTGGTCGGTGGCCCAGACGCCGTAGCCGGTGACGAACCACAGGCGCTCGGGGTGTGCGGGGTCGACGGCGACGTCGCTGATCCAGTGCGGCTTCATTGCCTGCACGTAGGGCGCGCCGGTGAAATTCCACTTCGAGTGCGCGAGCAGCGGCGTCCAGGTCGCGCCGCCGTCGGTGGAGCGGAAGATCTCGTCGCCCTTCGTCCAGCGATTGAGCGTCGAGACGTAGAGCGTGCCGGGGTGCCGCGGGTCGAGCGCGAGGCCGGCGTAGCCGAAGGTGTCCTTCTGCTCCGGGGCGGGTCGCGCCGGGCTGATCTCGGTCCAGCGCGCGGCGGCGGGCTCGAACTTCCACACTGCGCCCGCGGTGACGCCGTTGGGACCGAGGGCGTTGCCGCCGGCGAGGAAAAGCGTGCCGTGCGCGTCCGCGGCGGCGTGATGCCAGAGCAGGCCGCGCGGCTGGCCGGCGACGGGGCCCAGCTTTTGCCGCCGTCGGTCGAGTGGTAGAGCGTTTCCTTGGCCGGATCGGCGGCGCCGGCGTAGACGACCGGAGTCGGATGTCCGTCCGCTCCGCTCGCGGCGTCAAACAAGACGAAGGTCACGCCGCCGGGAGTGAATCCCGTCACCTGCGCCCACTCGCGGCCGCCGTCGCGGCTGCGCCAGAGGCCGTCGTGGTTCGTGCCGAGCAGCAGGTGGCGGCCGTCGTGCGGGTCGACCTGGAGGCGTTCACCGGTGCCGCGGCCGTCCTGGTTGCCGCCGAGCTTGAACGGCAGCTCGGCGATCTCCCAGGTCGCACCACGATCCTCGGACCGCAGCACGGCGGCCTGGCGCGCCCACTCGGAGAAATACGCGCCGCACGCGAGGTAGACCCGCGCCGGATCGCGCGGGTCGAGCGCGAGGCTGATCACGCCGTAGAGGTCGCCGTTGGCGCGATCGATGCCGTCGTTGAGCGGGAGCCAGGCGCGGCGCGCGGCATCCCAGCGGTAGGCGCCGCCGACGTCGGTGCGCGCGTAGAGCAGGTCCGCCTCGCGCGGGTGAAAGGCGAGCCCGGTCACGTAGCCGCCGCCGCGGATCGCGACGTTGCGCCAGACGTAGGGCTCGGCGGGGGCGGCGCCGCGCGCGGCGGAACCGAGGACGCTGGAAAGGGCACACGCGCACAGCGCGGCGGCAAACGACCGGCGGGGGAAAACACGGGACATGACGGGGCGGGGGAGCGCGATTCAGAGGAAATTTCAGGTTGCCTTGCAAGATTTAACGCTACATCAAGCCTTTCCGCCCCTTTCTCCCCCTGCCATGAAATTCACCGACGGCGCCTGGCTGATGCAGCCGGGCGTGCAAGCCCACTACCCCGCGGAAGCGCACACGGTCGCTCGCGAGGGTGACGCCCTCGTGATCCATGCCCCGACGCGGCCGATCCGGCACCGCGGTGACACGCTCCAGGGGCCGCTGCTCACGATCCGGCTCAGCTCGCCGCTGGAGAACGTCATCCGCGTGCGGCTCGAGCATTTCAGCGGCGCGCGCGCGCGGGCCGTTCCTGCCGCTGGCGGGCGGGCCGGCGCCACGGGTGGAGATCGCGGCGGACGACACCGCGGCGACGCTGACCAGCGGCGCGCTGACGGCGCGCGTCGAACGCACGGGCAGCTACGCGCTGACCTTTTCCGCGGGCGGCCGCGTGCTGACGCGCAGCGGCTGGCGCGGCGCGGCCTACATGCAGGGGCCGGGCGGCGCGGCCCACGTCGTCGAGAGCCTGAGCCTCGGCGTGGGCGAGAACGTCTACGGCCTCGGCGAGCGCTTCGCGAGTTTCGTGAAGAACGGCCAGACGGTGGAAATCGCCAACAAGGACGGCGGCACCGGCAGCGACCAGGCCTACAAGAACGTGCCGTTCTACCTCACGAACCGTGGCTACGGCGTGCTGGTGAACGAGACCGGCCACGTGTCGTTCGAGGTCGCGTCGGAAAAGGTCTCGCGGGTGCAGTTTTCGATCCCCGGCGAGAGCCTGGAGTATTTCGTCATCGCCGGGCCCGACCCGAAGGACGTGCTGCGCCGCCTCGCCGCGCTCACCGGCCGGCCGGCGCTGCCGCCGCCGTGGTCGTTCGGCCTGTGGCTCTCGACGTCGTTCACGACGAACTACGACGAGGCGACCGTCACAAGCTTCATCGACGGCATGAAGCAGCGCGGCCTGCCGCTGCATGTGTTCCATTTCGACTGCTTCTGGATGCGCGAGTTCGACTGGTGCAGCTTCGAGTGGGACGCGCGCGTGTTCCCCGACCCGGCGGGACTGCTGCGCCGGCTGCACGAGCGCGGGCTGCGCGTGTGCGTGTGGATCAACTCCTACATCGCGCAGCGCTCGCCGCTCTTCGCCGAGGCCGCGCAAAAGGGTTATCTGCTCAAGCGCCCCGACGGCTCCGTCTGGCAGACCGATCTCTGGCAGCCGGGCATGGGCATCGTCGACTTCACCAACCCGGCCGCGGCGGCGTGGTTCGCGGGGCACATCACGCGCCTGCTCGAGACCGGCGTCGACGCGATCAAGACCGACTTCGGCGAACGCATCCCGACCGAGGGCGTCGTCTACCACGACGGCTCCGATCCGGCGAAGATGCACAACTTCTACCCCGTGCTCTACAACGAGTGCGTCTTCCGCGCCCTCGAGGCGAAACGCGGCCGTGGCGACGCGGTGCTCTTCGCGCGCTCGAGCTACGCGACCGGGCAGCGCTTCCCCGTGCACTGGGGCGGCGATTGCTGGTCGACGATGGAATCGATGGCCGAGTCGCTGCGCGGCGGGCTCTCGCTCAGCTTGTGCGGCTTCGGCTTCTGGAGCCACGACATCGGCGGCTTCGAGGGCACGGCGCCCGCCTACATCTACAAGCGCTGGGCGGCGTTCGGCCTGCTCTCGTCGCACAGCCGCCTGCACGGCAGCACCAGCTACCGCGTGCCGTGGGCCTACGACGAGGAGGCGTGCGACGTCGTGCGCTTCTTCACGAAACTGAAGTGCCGGCTCATGCCCTACCTGTGGGCGGCGGCCGTGGAGGCGCACCGCGAGGGCGTGCCGACGCTGCGCGCGATGCTGCTCGAGTTTCCCGACGACCCGGCGTGCGACCCGCTCGACCGCCAATACCTGCTCGGCCCCGCGCTGCTCGTCGCCCCGGTCTTCACCGAGGACGGCACGGTCGACTACTACCTGCCCGCCGGGTGCTGGACGCACCTGCTCACCGGCGAGGTGCAGGAGGGCGGCCGCTGGCACCGCGCGCGCCACGGCTTCCTCAGCCTGCCGCTCTTCGTGCGCCCGGGCAGCCTGGTCGCGCTCGGCGCGACGGACGACCGTCCCGACTACGATCTCGCCGCGGGCGTGACGCTGCGGGCGTTCGAGCTCGCCGACGGCGCCACCGCCACGGTCGAGCTGCACACGCCCGCCGGCGAAACCAGCCACCGCGCCACGGCGTGCCGCCGCGGGTCGCGCGTGGAGTTCGCCTGGCAGGGCGCCGCCCCGGCGCAGTGGTCCGCCCAGGTCGGCTCCGGCCCCGTCGTCGCCGCGCCGCCGGGCGCGGGCGCGCTCACCCTCGGATGATTTCCCCGATCCAGCCGCGGCTTGCCCTCGCGCCGGCCGCGACTGAGATTGGCTTTCTCCCCATGCCGCGTCCCGCGAAGAAAAAGACCAAGCACGTCCGCGCCGCCACGCTCGCCGACGTCGGCCGCGTGGCCGGCGTTTCCGCCATGGCCGCCTCGGCGGTGCTCAACGGCGCGCGCACCTCGTCGCGCATCTCGCCCGAGACGCGCGAGCGCATCCTCGCCGCCGCCCGCCAGCTCGCCTACCGGCCCAACGCCGCGGCCCGCGCGCTGGCCAACCGCCGCATGGACACCATCGGCGTCGCCGCCGTCATCGCCGACGGCGAGCTGAACCACTATTTCCTCGAGGTGTTCAACGGCATCCTCGAGGCCGCCGCCCGCCACGACCAGAACACGACGGTCTTCGCCCTGCACAACTGGACGAAGGACCCGGAGCGCCTGCACCGTTTCTGCGACGGCCGCATCGACGGCCTCATCCTGCTCGCGCCGACGTTCCACGAGGACCACGTGGCGCTGCCCGCGCACACGCCGTTCGTCTCGATCCACGCCAACATCCCGGTGCCCGGCGTGCTCAACATCGAGAGCGACGAGGAGCGCGGCGCCTACGAGATCACGCGCCGTCTGCTCGTGCAGGGCCACCGCCGCATCCTCCATCTCGCCGGTCCCAACGACCTCATCGGTCCGCAGCGCCGCATCCGCGGCTACCAGCGCGCGCTCGCCTCGCTCCGCCAGGCCTTCGACCCCGACCTGCTGGTGCCCGCCGGCTTCAACACCAACGAGGGCGCGGCCGCGCTGCGCGGGTGGCTGCGCCGCCACCAGGAAAACCGCTCCCGGACGCGATCTTCTGCGTGAACGACGGCGTCGCCATCGGCGGCATCGAGGCTCTGGCCGAGGTCGGCCTGCGCGTGCCGGACGACGTCTCGGTGGTCGGCTTCGACGACTCGCTCGCCGCCCGCATGTGCGTGCCGCAGCTCACGACCGTGCGCCAGCCGCTCCGCGCCATGGGCGCACGTGCGGTCGACGTGCTGCTCAACCGCATCGAGAAGCCGGAGACGAGCGCCGGCTCGACCGACAAGCCGATCGTCTTCCCGGTCGAGCTCGTGCACCGCGCCTCGATGGCCGCGCCCGCCGAGAACGGCCGCCTCGTGCCGCTGCTGCGCTGAGACGCCGGCGCGGCGGGAGCGGAGAGGAAGGGCGCGGGACAAGCGCCCCTACCGCCAAGGGCGGCACAGGCCGCGGAGGAAACGGACGCTGCGCACTCCGGGCAAGGGCAGGGACCGTTGCCCCCCAACGGCCCTCCGTGACTCAGCCGGCGAAATCCGCCTGCGCCTGGGCGAGGCCGCGCTCGTAGGCGGCGACCAGCTTGTCCCAGCGGCGGTTCATCTCGGCGTCGACCGTCTGGCGGGCGGGATCGGCCTCGAACCACGCCAGCGTGCGGCGGATGCCGGTGGCGAAATCCGTCCGAGCGGCGAAGCCCGGCACGAGGCGTTTCAGCTTCGCGTTGTCGAAGACGGCGCTGACGGACTTGTCGCCGAGCAGCGTGCCCTCGACGGCGGGCACGCAGGCGATGATGAAGTCCGACGCGATGTGCACGAAGCGCGGCGTGGCGACGCCGGCGGCCGCGGCGGTGAGGGCGAAGATCCGGTTCCACGTCAGCGCCTCGTCGGAGGTGATGTGGAACGCCTCGCCGATCGCCTGCGGGTGGCCGAAGAGCCCGAGCAGGCCGGCGGCGAAGTCGGTGTTGTGCGTGATCGTCCAGAGCGAGGTGCCGTCGCCGGGGATGATGACCGGCGCGCCGCGGCGCATCCGGTCGATGGCGGTCCACGGCTGCTGCCAGGCGTTCAGCACGAGCGGAATCTGGTCGTCGCCGTAGGTGAGCGAGGGGCGGACGATGGTGTAAGGAAAACCGCCGGCGCGGTGCGCGGCCTCGAGCTCGAGTTCGGCGGCGATCTTTTTCCGCGCATATTCCCAGTGCGGGTTCACGCGCGGCGTGGACTCGGTGAGGAGGTAGGGCGGCAGCGAGGGCTTCTGGTAGATGCTGGCCGAGCTGATGAAGACGTATTGGCGCGTGCGGTCGCGGAAGAGCTCGACGTCGCGGCGGATGTCCTCCGGACCGAAGGCGATCCACTGCACGACGACGTCCCAGGTGTGGCCGGCGAGCGCGGCGCGGACGCCGGCGACGTCGGTCAGGTCCGCCGTGATCGTGCGCGCGCCGGCGACGGGCCGGTGCTGGCCGCGGTTGAGCAGCCAGAGGTCGTGGCCGGCAGCGAGGGTCTGGGCGGTGACGGCGCGGCTGATGACGCCCGAGCCGCCGAGGAAGAGGATTTTCATGGAGGGAGCGGAGAGTTGAGCGGTGAGCGGGGGAGGGCGGGCCGCGGCCGGCGGAGCGGAGGACGGTGCGCGCTCAACCGGTGCTGTTTGCCGGTGGGCGCGTCGTGTCGCTCAGCGACCAGGCGCCGACGGGGATGCTGCGGAGCTTGGCGACGGTCGCGGGATTGGCGCGCTGGCAGCGGGTGGGCGCGCCGCCGGCGAGGATGGCCTCGAGGTCGTCGGCGACGAAGCGGCCGATGAGGGTCTGGATTTCCGGCACGCTGCCGAGGCGGTGCGCCTGGACGAGGGTGTTGGGGACGTTGCGGCCCGGCTCGTCGGGCGGGATGGGCTCGACCGGCCAGACGTCGATGCCGGCGCGGATCTGGCCGCGGCGGGCGGCGGCGAGCAGTTCGGGAAAATTCACCAGCGCGGCGCGGCTGCCGAGGATGACGACGCTGCCGGGCACCATGAGGTCGAACTGGCGCGCGCCGATCCGGCCGGCGTTCTCCTCCGTGACGGCGGCGAGGAGGAAGACCACGCGCGCGCGGGCGAAGCACTCGTCGAGCGCGGCCGGGATGCCGCCGTGCGCCCGCAGCGTCGCCTCCGGCACCCACGGGTCGTGGAGGAGGATCTCGTCGGAGAACGGGCGGAGCAGCGGCAGGAGCGCGCGGCCGAGGTTGCCGAAGCCGGCGATCGCGAGCGGCTTGCCGTGGAGGAGGAAGGAGTCGTGGTTGTCGCCCTTGAATTCCCGGCCCGCGCGCACGGCGGCGTCGGCCTCGTGCATGCGGCGCGCGAGGGAGATGGCCATCGCGAGCGCCAGCTCGGCGACGGGGCGGGCGTAGACCGGGGCGGTCGAGAGCACGGGGATGCCGCGGCGCTCGCACTCGGCGTAGTCGACGTTGGGGAGGAAGTTGCTCTCGACGTTGAAGACGGCGCGCAGGTGCAGGGCGCGGTCGAGGCGGGCGCGGTCGAGCGGCGACTGCCCGATCAGCGCGATGGCCCGGGGCAGGTGCCGGTCGATGTGCTCGGCGGCGGCGGGCGAGCCGTCGTGCCAGAGCACGCGGCCGAGCTTTTCCAGGCGGCGTTTCGTCGGTTCGTCGAAGATGCGGTCGATCCGGCGCGGGTGGGGATCGAGCAGGATGACGGGATCGGAGGGGAGGAGCGGACATCGGCGCGGGCCGCCGCGGCCGGAGAGCGGCGGCGCCGTGTCGTCATCCGACATCGGGCGCGGCTTGGCGAGCGCTATCCGGGCGCGGCGCGTTCGCGCGTTGACCGGTGGGCGCGGTTGGCGCTGACTGGGCGCGACATGACCGACCGGAGCGCGCTTTCCATCCTTGTGGCCGACGATCAAGTCGAGCTGGTGGAACTCGTGGCCGGCTGGCTGCGGCGCGCCGGCCATCAGGTGGTGGGCGTCACCTCCGGCCGGCAGGCGGCGACGGTGCTGGCCTCGCGGTCGGTCGACGTCGTCGTGACCGACGTGCTCATGCCTGACGGCGACGGCATCGAGCTGCTCGGCTCGCTGCGGCAGCGCGCGCCCCGGCCGCGGCTGATCGCGATCTCGGGCGGCGGGCGCTACATCGAGTCGAAGGACTGCCTGGAGATCGCGCGCGGCTGCGGGGCGGAGATCGCGCTGCGCAAGCCGTTCACGAGCGCGCAGCTCCTGGCGGCGGTGCAGGGCGCGAGCTCGCGCAGGAGGATTGAGCGGCGGCCGGGCCGGCCGCCGCGGCCCGCTCAGCGGAGCGAAGCCATGTCGATCACGAAGCGGTATTTCACGTCGCTCTTCAGCATGCGCTCGTAGGCGTCGTTGATCTGGTCCATGCGGATCATCTCGATGTCGCTGGTGATCCCGTGCCGGCCGCAGAAATCCAGCATCTCCTGGGTCTCGGGCAGGCCGCCGATGAGCGAGCCGGAGAAGGAGCGGCGGCGGAAGATCAGCGGGAACGCGGCGACGGCGAGCGGCTTCTCGGGCGCGCCGACGAGCGTGAGGTTGCCGTCGCGCTTGAGGAGGTTGAGGTAGGCGTTGAGGTCGTGCTGGGCGGAGACGCAGTCGAGGACGAAGTCGAAGCTGCCCGCGTGCGCGGCCATCTGCGCCTCGTCCTTGGAAACGACGACCTCGTGCGCCCCGAGGCGCAGCGCGTCGGCGGTCTTGCCGGGCGAGGTGGTGAAGAGCACGACGTGCGCGCCGAAGGCGCGGGCGAACTTCACGCCCATGTGGCCGAGCCCGCCGAGACCGACGACGCCGACCTTCTGGCCGGGGCCGACCTTCCAGTGGCGCAGGGGCGAGTAGGTGGTGATGCCGGCGCAGAGCAGCGGCGCGACGGCGGCCGGGTTGAGGTTTTCCGGGAGGCGCAGGACGAAGTCCTCCGTCACGACGATGCCCTGGGCGTAGCCGCCGAGCGTGCCGCCGCCGAGGATCGGATCGGTGCTGCCGTAGGTCATGACCATGCCGGTGCAGAACTGCTCGAAGCCGTCGCGGCAGTCGGGGCAGGTGCGGCAGGAGTCGACGAGGCAGCCGACGCCGACGAGGTCGCCGACCTTGAACTTCTTCACTCCGGCGCCGACCGCGACGACGCGGCCGACGATCTCGTGGCCGGGCACGGCGGGATACTGGGTGAAGTTCCATTCGTTGCGCGCGAAGTGGAGGTCGGAGTGGCAGACGCCGCAGTAGAGGATGTCGATCTTCACGTCCGTCGCGCCGGGCTCGCGGCGCGCGATGGTGGTGGGAGCCAGCGGCGATTGCGCACTGGCGGCGGAGTAGGCTTTGACGGAGTAGGCGCGGGGAGTGGGCATGGGAACGGGGAGGGAGGTGGGCGGCGATCGCGGGACGGGCGGGAAAGGCAACGCGGCTCAGCGGCCGACGAGTTTCTGCAGGTGCGCGGGATAGCGCGCGCCCTGGATGGCGATCTTGTCCGCCGCGGCGGTGATCGCGTGCAGATCCTCCGGCGCGAGCGCGAGCGCCGCGCCGCCGAGGTTTTCCTCGAGGCGGTGAATCTTCGTCGTGCCCGGGATCGGCACGATCCACGGCCGCTGGGCGAGCAGCCAGGCGAGCGCGACCTGCGCGGGCGTGGCGTGCAGGCGCGCGGCGACGGACGAGAGCAGGTCGACGACCGCCTGGTTGGCCTGGCGGGCCTCGGGCGAGAAACGCGGCACGATATTGCGGAAGTCGTCCGCGGCGAACTGGGTCTGCGCGTCGATCTTGCCGGTGAGGAATCCCTTCCCGAGCGGGCTGAACGGCACGAAGCCGATGCCGAGTTCCGCGAGCGTCGGGAGGATTTCCGCCTCGGGCTCGCGCCACCACAGCGAGTATTCGCTCTGGAGGGCGGCGACCGGCTGGACGGCGTGCGCGCGGCGGATGGTTGACGCGCCGGCCTCGGAGAGGCCGAAATGCTGCACCTTGCCCTCGCGGATCAGTTCCTGGACCGCGCCGGCAACGTCCTCGATCGGCACGTCCGGATCGACGCGGTGCTGGTAGAACAGGTCGATCCGGTCCGTCCGCAGGCGCCGGAGCGACGCCTCCGCCACGGCGCGGATGTGCGCGGGGCGGCTGTTGACGCCGTCGAGGCGCACGCCGGCCGACGTGACGTTGAAACCGAACTTCGTGGCGATGACGACCCGGTCGCGGAAAGGCGCCAGCGCCTCGCCGACGACCTCCTCGTTGGTGAACGGGCCGTAGACTTCCGCGGTGTCGAAGAAGGTGACGCCCCGCTCGACGGCGGCGCGGATGAGCGCGATGGCCGCGGCTTTCTCCACCGCCGGGCCGAGGCCGAAGCTCAGGCCCATGCACCCGAGGCCGAGGGCCGAGACTTCCAGACCGCTGTGACCGAGTTTTCGTTTTTGCATCGAGGACTCCTGTTGAGGACGGCCGCAGGATAGCGGAACGGTCCGCCGGTGTCGCCCGGCCGCTTGCGCGACCTGTTGTGGGATTGCTCAAAAGCGGCGCGGCGCCGGAGTTGTCAGCGCGCGCGAGCTGGCTTTAGTCGGGCTGCGCATGCCTCCGCCGGTTCCGCACACCACATCCGCCGAAGCGCTCGACCGCTACGCGCTCGGCCGGCGCGTGCTGGTGGGGCAGGGCCCGGCGTGGACGGACGTGCGGCTGACGGTGCTGGCGCTGCCGCCGGTGTCGGACGTCTTCACCATGCCGGCGGTGACGGAGCCGTTCCTGGCCTGGACCTCCTCCGGCGAGGCCGAGGCGCAGGAACGCGAGCCGGGCGGGCCGTGGCTGACGAGCCGGTTGCGGAAGGGCTCGCTCTTCCTCACCACCGGTGGCGCGCCCTACGAGTTCCGCTGGCGCACGCTGTCGGCCGAGCCCTTCGAGGTGACGCTGGTGCTGCTCAGCCTGCCGCTGTTCCACGAGGCCCTGGCGGAGGTGTTCGGCCGCGACGCCGGGCGGGCGCGTCTGCGCGATCTCTCGGGCTTCGAGGACGCCGCGCTGACGGCGCTCCTGCAGCAGCTGCGCGACGAGGCCGCGCGGCGCCGGCCGAGCCGGCTCTACGTGCGCGGGATCGCCCAGGCGGTGGCGATCCACCTCGCGCGCCACTATGCCGAGCGCACGCACCTGCGCGGCGACACACCCGCGCTCCCCGGCTTCAAGCTGCGGCGCATCACGGACTGGATGGCGGCGCACCTGGCGGAGGAGTTCAGCCTGGCGCGGCTGGCGGCGCAGGCGGGACTGAGCGAGTTTCATTTCAACCGCCTCTTCAAGCGCGCCACCGGCCTGCCGCCATCGCGCTACCTGATCCGCCTGCGGCTCGACGCCGCGAAACGCCTGCTCCGCGAGACGGCGAAGAGCGTGATCACGGTGGCCAACGAGGTGGGCTACTCCAACCCCAGCCATTTCGCGCAGCTGTTCCGCAAGGAGACCGGCCTGTCGCCCAGCGACTACCGGCGCCAGCGGTAGGGGTGGTGGGCCCGGCGGGATTCGAACCCGCAGCCAAGGGATTATGAGTCCCCTGCTCTGACCGTTGAGCTACAGGCCCCTGCGGCCCGAGAGTGCGTCCCGGCGCGGCACGCGCGAGCCAATTTCGGACCGGCGCGCGGGGGTGCCGGCGGCACCTGAAAAAATTTCAGACGGGCTTCAGTTTCCCTTAAAAATCGACGACTACTCTCGCGGCGCACCTCCGGGCACCCCTGCCCGACCACCCCTCGCCCCATGCACCTCCTGGTCGCCCCTCCCCTGCGCCGCCTCCCGCTCGCCGCCGGCCTCGTCCTCCTCCCGTCGCTCCTCCGCGCCCAGCCGGCCCCCGCCGCGCCCGCGGCGGCGGAGCCGGAAAAGATCGTCCACCTCGACGCCTACACCGTCACCACCACCCTCGGCCGCTACACCGACACGACCACGACCGCGGCGATGAAGATGCCGGTCGCGCAGGTCGACCTGCCGTTCAGCGTGCAGGTGCTGAACCGCGCCTTCCTCGACGACGTGCGCTCCTCGCGCCTCGAGGATGCGTTCGGCTACGTCGTCGGCCTGAACAAGCAGGGCACGAACGCCAACGCCTTCACCCTGCGCGGCTTTTCCGCCGCCGGCTCGAACCTCCAGAGCATCCAGGTCGACGGCCTGCCCGGCCCGCCGTCGCGCTTCGCCTCGCCGCCGACCGTCAATGTCGAGCGCCTCGAGGTCATCAAGGGCCCGACCTCCGTCCTCTACGGCCAGGCCAACCCCGGCGGCCTGCTCAACATCGTGACCAAGAGCCCGCAGGCCCGCGCCCAGACCTCGCTCTCCGTCTACGCCAGCACCTACGCCAGCGGCGTCAGCGGCCTCGGCGATGACAACAGCCTCACCACCTCGCTCGACACCACCGGCCCGCTCGACGCCGCCGGCAGGTGGCTCTACCGCGTCGTCGCCAGCTACGAGGACAAGAACTCGTTCCGCGACTACGGCTTCGAGCGCAACCAATACCTCTACCCGTCGCTCACCTATCGCTGGAGCCGCGACACGTTCGTCACGCTCAAGACCGAATATGTCCGCGAGGACCGCCACGCCGACGACGGCCTCGCCGTGCCGTTCCTGAACGCCGCGCTGCTCCCCGCGCGCAACGTCAGCTACCAGGCGCCCGACGCGCGCGACACCGACTACGGCGAATCCGCCAGCCTCGCCTTCCAGACGCGCGTGCTCGACGCCTGGACCGTCCGCGCCGCCTACCGCACCACCTACCACACCGATTCGCGCTACGCGCTCGAGACCGCGCAGGGCGCGATCGTCAGCAACGCCACCAACTACCGCCTCTCGACCATCCGCCCGCGCTTCCGCATCCAGGAAAACACCAAGCGCTACAACTTCGTCGACGCGAACGCCGTCGGCGAGTTCACCACCGGCAGGATCAAGCACTCCGTCATCCTCGGCGCCAACGGCGGCCACGAGTTTCTCGACACCAACCGCAAGGCCTTCGGCCCGCAGGTCACCCCGGTGAACCTCTACGTCTCGGCCCCGGATGCGCCGGGCAACTACGCCCTCACCCCGAGCGGCCTGCAGGATCGCCGCAGCGATTTCTGGAACTACGGCCTCTATGCCTCCGACGTGATGAAATTCGGCGAGCGCTTCGACGCCTCGCTCGGCTGGCGCTGGGACAAACAGGATTCCTACCAGCTCGACGTCATCCCCAACGAAGGCATCAAGCCCACCGAATCGAAGTCCCTGCCGTCGCTCGGGCTCGTGTTTCACCCGACGAGCGCGTGGTCGATCTACGGCAGCTACTGCGAGGGCTTCAAGCCGCAGGCCCCGGGCAACGTCGACGCCAACGACAACCCCAACTTCCCGCCCGAGACCTCCAGCCAGGTCGAGGCCGGCGTGAAGCTCGAGCTGCCGCAACACGGCCTCACCGCCACGGTCGCCCTCTACGACATCAAGAAGAGGAACGTCCTCACCTCGACCGGCAAGACCGCGCCGAGCGGCAACACCATCGCCAACCTCTCCGGCCTGCAGGAAAGCCGCGGCGTCGAGGTCAGCGGTGCGTGGCTGCCCAAGCCCTACTGGCAAGTCCAGTTCGGCTACACCTACATCGACGCCACGGTGAAGACCTCCACCACCGCGACGCTTCCCGGCGCGCTGCTCGACAACACGCCGCACCACGGCGCCAGCCTCTGGACGCGCTACAACGTGCCGACCGGCAAGCTCAAGGGCCTCGGCTTCGGCTTCGGCGCCGTCTACGCCGGCAAGCGCCAGGCGATCATCACCAACGTCGCCACCGCGCGCCTCGAGCTCCCCGGCTACACCCGCGCCGATGTCAGCGCCTACTACCGCACCAAGCACTTCGACTACGCGCTCAACGTCGGCAACGTTTTCGACCGCACCTACCTTGCCGGCGCCATGCCCGGCGGCGCCGACCGCCTCAACCCCGGCGAGCCGCGCAAGATCACCTTCAGCGTCCGCTACCTCTTCTGAGCAGCCCCCGCGCTCTCCGCACCCTCTCGCCGCCCGCCGCATGACTCCCGCCGTCCGCAAGTGGTTTCTCAACGTGCACCTCTGGGCCGGACTCGGGCTCGGCGCGCTGCTGCTGATCGTGTCGCTCACCGGCGCGCTGCTCGTCTTCCGCAGCAACCTCGAGCGCCGGCTCGATCCGGCGCGCTGGATCGTCGCGCCAAGCGCCGTGCGCCTCGCCCCCGAGCAGCTTGTCGCCCGCGCCGCCGCCGCGCATCCCGCGGGCGAGGTCGAGAGCATCCGCACCTTCGGCGACCCCACCGCGCCGTTCCTCGTCTACTTCTCGAACAAGGACTACGTGCACCTGAACCCCTACACCGGCGAGGTGCTCGGCACGCGCGCGCGCTACGGCGAGGGCTTCGGCTGGATCGAGGGCCTGCACAAATACCTCCAGCTCGCGCCGTCCGTCGGCGAGGCGATCAACGGCTACAACGCCCTCGCGTTCCTCCTCATTATCGCCACCGGCGTCGTGCTCTGGTGGCCGGCCACGCGCCGCGCGCTCGTCGCCGGCGTCACGCTCAACCGCAAGCTCAGCGGCCGGCCGTGGAACCTCAACCTGCACAAGACCGTCGGCGCCTACGCCGCGCTCCTGCTGGCGGTGATGGCCTTCACCGGCGCGCCGATCTCGCTCGATTGGCTGAAGAACGCGCTCTACCCGCTGACCGGCTCCACCAAGGCCGCGCCGCCCGCCGCCCCGGCGCCGAGCGCGCCGGCGGCCGTCGGTTTCGACCGCCTCGTCGCCGCGATGGCCGCGCGCTACCCGGCCGCCCGCGAGACCTACGTGCCCGTGCCGAAGAAGGGCCTCGTCGCCGCCTACAGCATCGAGGCCGGCGCGGCGCACCCCAACGCGCGCTCCTACGCCTACTGGGACGCCGCCACCGGCGCGTTGCTGCGCGCGCAGCCCTACGCGACCGCGCCGGCGGGGCTGCGGGTCTACTATTTCATGATGTCGCTCCACACCGGCGTGTGGGGCGGTCCGGCGATGCAGGTCGTGCTCCTGCTCGGCGCCCTCGCCGTGCCGCTGCTCACCTACACCGGCGTGGCCAGCTGGCTGCGCCGCAAATCCGGCCGTGCCGCCGCGACGGCGTCCGCGCGTCCGGCGTCGTCGCCCCAACCGCAGCCGGCGGTGCCGCGCTCGCTCTTCCGGGACGCTCCCCGTGCGAACTGACCCCGCCGCGCCTCCCCCGCCCGCCGAGGGCGTCACGCCGGCCACGCCGGCGAATCCGGCCGGGCGGCAACCGGAATCGTTCTGGCCGCACGGCTGGTGGCGCTGGATGGAGCGCCGCATCGGGGTCGTGCCGCTGCCCGTGCTGGTGGCGCTGCTCGGCATCGTCGGCTACTTCGTCCACGCGGGCAAGGTGCCGCCGGAGCTGTGCATGATGATCGCCGTGATCGGCGTCGGCGGCTTCCTCTGCGCCGAGGTGGGCAAGCACCTGCCGCTGCTCCGGCACATCGGCGGCGCGGCGATCTGCGCCACCTTCGTGCCGTCGGCGCTGGCGTTCTACGGCATCCTGCCGGACACGCTGATGCAGCCGGTGGCCGACTTCACCCGGTCCTCGCAGTTCCTCTACGTCTTCATCACCGCCGTGATCGTCGGCAGCATCCTCGGCATGGACCGGCGCGTGCTGATCCGCGGCTTCGTGAAGATCTTCGTGCCGCTCGCGGCCGGCTCGCTGGCGGCGCTGGTGGTCGGCACGGCGGTCGGCACCGCCCTCGGGATGGGGGCGCGGCACACGCTGCTCTTCGTCGTCGTGCCGATCATGGCCGGCGGCGTGGGCGAGGGCGCCATCCCGCTCTCGACCGGCTACGCGGAGCTGCTGCACGTCGACCAGGGGGCGCTGTTCGCCGAGATTCTCCCGCCGGTCATGTTCGGCAGCCTGACCGCGGTCGTGTTCTCGGGGCTGTTGAACTACCTCGGGAAAAAATTCCCGCGGTTCACCGGCGAGGGCCGGCTCCAGCCGGGCGAGCAGGACGAGCTCAAGGCCGGCGAGCACGAGATCGCCGACCACATGGACATCGACCACATCGCCGCCGCCGGCATGTTCGCGGTCACGCTCTACCTCGCCGGCCTGATGGGCAAGGAGGTGCTCGGCTTCCCCGCGCCGGTGACGATGCTCTTCCTCGCCGTCGCGGCCAAGCTGGCCTTCGTCGTCCCGCCGCGCACCCAGGCCGGCGCCTACGTCGTCTATCGCTTCTTCCGCATCGCCGTCACCTATCCGCTGCTCTTCGCCATCGGCGGGGTGATGACGCCGTGGGACAAGCTCATCGCCGCCTTCCACTGGGCGAACCTGGTCACGATCGTCGCCACCGTGGCGACGCTGATGACGACCGGCTGGTTCGTCGGCCGCTGGATGCGGCTCTACCCGCTCGAGGCCGCGATCGTGAACGCCTGCCACAGCGGCCAGGGCGGCACGGGCGACGTCGCGATCCTCACCGCCGCGAACCGGATGCAGCTGATGCCGTTCGCGCAGATCGCCACCCGCATCGGCGGCGCGCTCACCGTCACGGCCACGCTCCTCGCCCTGCGCGCGCTGGGCTGAGCCGCGTCTCGCCCTTGCCAGCGCGCCGGCGGCGGCGCAGCCTCGCCCCCGCGGTGAACACCCCCAGCCGATGCCCCTGCCCGTCGCGACGGCGCTGCGCCGCTGGGCGCTCGTGCTCGGGCCGGGGCTGGCGCTGTATTTCGCGCCGCTCGGGCCGTTCGCCGACGCGCAGCGGCACCTGCTCGCGGTCTTCGCGGCGACGATCATCGCGCTGGTGGTGCGGCCGGTGGAGATGGGCGTGAGCGTCTTCCTCGCCACCGTGCTGCTGATCGTCACCCGCACGCTGCCGGCCGAGACGGCGCTGGCCGCCTTCGGCCACACGACGGTGTGGCTGATCTTCGCCGCCTTCCTCTTCGCGCGCGCCATCCACGCGACGCGGCTGGGCGCGCGGCTCGCGTATTTCTTCATCAGCTGGTTCGGCCGCACCTCGCTCACGCTCGGCTACTCCGTGGCCGTCTCCGATCTCGTGCTCGCGCCGGTGGTGCCGTCGGACACGGCGCGCGGCGGCGGCATCATCGCGCCGGTCGTGCGCAGCCTGGCCGAGGCGCTCGATTCCCGACCCGGTCCGACGGCGAACCGCATCGGCGCCTACCTGACGCTCGTCGGCTTCCACTGCACCTACACGGCGTCGGCGATGTTCCTCACCGGCATGGCGGCGAACCCGCTGATCGCGCGGCTGGCGAAGACCACGGCCGGCGTCGAGATGACCTGGGGCCGCTGGGCGCTGGCGGCGTCGCTGCCGGGCCTGTGCTCGTTCGCGCTGATCCCTTGGCTGCTGCACGAGCTGAGCCCGCCCGACCTGCGCGAGACGGAGCACGCCCGGACGCACGCGCGGGCGAAGCTGCACGCGCTCGGGCCCATGAGCCGGAGCGAGCGCGTGCTCGTCGCCATCATGCTGCTGGTGCTCGGGGCGTGGGTGACGGCGCCGCTCCACGGCCTGGGCAACACCACGGTGGCGCTGGCGGGCGTGAGCCTGGTGCTGCTCTGCCGGGTGGTGACGTGGGACGAGTTGCTCGGCGACAAGACGGCGTGGGACGCGCTGATCTGGTTCGCGCCGCTGCTGATGATGGCGGAGCAGCTGCAGCAGCAGGGCGTGATCGGCCTGCTTTCCGGCGAGGTGTTCGCGCACCTCCACGGCTGGCCCTGGGCGGTGGCGCTCGGCGCGCTGGTGGTCGCCTACCTGTATGCCCACTACACCTTCGCGAGCATGACGGCGCACGTGTCGGCGCTGTATCCGGGCTTCCTCGGCGCCGCGCTGGCGGCGGGCGTGCCGCCGGCGCTGGCGGTGTGGCCGCTGGCGTTCTTCTCCAACCTCAACGCCGGCATCACGCATTACGGCACCGGTTCGGCGCCGGTGTATTTCGGCGCGGGTTACGTCCGGCAGGGCCACTGGTGGCTGCTCGGCTTCATCGTCTCGCTCGCCAACCTCGGCATCTGGCTCGGCGTCGGCCTGCCGTGGTGGCGGATGATCGGGCTGTGGTGACGCTCAGTCGCCGACGCGGCGCGAGAGCACCGGCAGCTCGAACACCACCCGCAGGCCGCGGCCGGACTCGCGCGCCTCGGCGCGGATGACGCCGCGGTGCAGGCCGATGATGCTGCGGGAAATCGCCAGGCCCAGGCCGCTGCCCTTCGGCGCGGCGGCCTGGGCGCCGTCCTCCAGCCGCACGAAGCGGTCGAAGATGCGCTCGCGCTGCTCCGGCGCCACGCCGGGGCCCTCGTCCTCGAGCGCGACGCGCCACGACTCGACGGTGAAGTCCGAGACCAGGGTGATGGCGCCGCCGGCGGGCGAGACGTTGAGGGCGTTCTGCAGGAGGTTGAAGAGCACCTGCCGCAGCCAGGCCGGGTCGAACTCCACCAGGCCGGCGCCCTCGCGGCGGAGCGCGAAGGCCACGCCGCGGTGCTCCGCCAGCGCGCGGGCGTCCTGGGCGAAGGACTGGAGGAAGGCGCCCGGGTCCTCGCGCCGGAAGTCGAGCCGCACCGCCCGCGCCTCGGCGCGGGAAAGGAAGAGCAGCTCCTCGATGATCTTGTTCAGCCGCGCGATCTCCTCCAGCTGCACCTGCACGGCCTCCTCCTGCGCGGCGGTGAGGCCGCCCTCGACCAGGAGCTTCTCCGCCTGCAGGCGCACGAGCGAGAGCGGGGTCTTGAGCTCGTGCGAGGCCTCGGCGGTGAAGCGGCGGATCTGGTTGAAGGAGAGCTCGAGCCGGTCGAACATCTCGTTGAGCAGGCGCGCGAGGTTCGAGATCTCGTCCTGCACGTCGGCCACGGGGATGCGTTCGCTGAGATTGTCCGAGCGGATGTGGTTGGCCGTCTCCTGGATGGCGCGCACCGGGCGCAGTGCCGCGCGGCTGAGCACGAGGCCGGTGATGAGGCTCAGCACGAGCATGAGGCAGACGAGGATGAGGCTGATCTCCGCGTAGCCGTTCATCACCTGCCGCACCTGGTCCGCCGAGGTGGCGACGAGCACGTCCATCGGTCCGAGGAAGAACTCGCCGATGCGCAGCGTGCCGAGGCCCTCGAGCCGGGCGTCGAAGCGGTGCTCGCCGGGCACGTCGAGCAGGCGGCGGGCGCCGAGGTTGTGCGAGGCGAAGAGCAGGCTCTTGTCCTTGGCGTGGATCTCGACGTAGAACAGCACGGCGGCGATCTCGGCCGCGCCGCGCATCCGTTCCTCGACCTCGGCGGGCGTGAGCCGCGCGTAGTCGGGACCGAGGCTGGACTTGATCTGCTCGAACTCGGCGCGGTTGAGCGCGTCGAGGCCGCGGACGAGGTGCTGCTGCAGCAGGTAGTAGCCGGCGACGAAGAGCAGGACCAGCGTCGCGGTGGAGACGCCCGCATACCAGAGGGCGAGCCGGGCGCCGATCGACCTCATGGCAGCAGCTGGTAGCCGACGCCGCGCACGGTCTTGAAGAGCGGCCGCGCCGCGTCGGTGTCGAACTTCGCGCGCAGCTTGCTCATGTAGACGTCGAGGAGGTTGCCATCGACGTCGTAGTGCGACTCCCAGATCTTCTCGGCGATGAGCGTGCGCGGCAGGATGCGGCCGGGGTTCTGGAGGAACACCTCGAGCAGGGCGAACTCGCGGCTGGTGAGGTCGACGGGCTGGCCGCCGAGCGCCACGGTGCGGGCGAGCAGGTCCATGCGGATGGCGCGGTGCTCGAGCACGGTCTCCTTCACCGCGCTCTGGCGGCGCAGGAGGGAGCGCACCCGGGCGAGCAGTTCCTCGAGCGAGAACGGCTTCGCCAGGTAGTCGTCGGCGCCGACGTCGAGGCCGTGGATGCGGTCCTCCACGGCGTCGCGGGCGCTGAGGATGAGCACGGGCTCGTTGAAGCCGCTGCGGCGCCACTCGCGCAGGAGCTCGAGGCCGTCACCGTCGGGCAGGCCGAGGTCGAGGATGATGACGTCGTAGCCGGTCTCGCAGAGCGCGTCGCGCGCCGCGGCGCAGCTCGCCACCCAGGTGGCGGTGTAGCTGCGCTCGCCGAGGCTCTTCTTGATGAACTGGCCGAGCCGCCGCTCGTCTTCGACGATCAAGATTTTCACGGGGTGGGGTGACGGGGAAAGGAAAGCCCCCGTCGCGGGCCGCCGCGAGGGCAAACTCGGTTAAAATTCCTTCAGGTTCGCACCGGCGGGGCGCGGGTTTTCCGGCGTTGCCCGCGCCGGCGCGGCGGCGTTGAGTCCGCCGATGCGCATCGCGGTGATTTCCGACACGCACGACCGTTACCCGGCCGACCTGCCGGCGCGGCTGGCGGCGGCCGATGAGATCTGGCACCTCGGCGACGTGTGCGAGCCGGAGGTGCTGGTGGAGTTCGAAATGCTCGGTAAACCGCTGCACGTCGTGCTGGGCAACAACGAGGCGCACAACCTCTGGCCGCTGGAGCTGACGCTCGAGCGCGCGGGCTGGCGCTTCTTCCTCACCCACATCCCGCCCCGGCGCGCGCCGCGGGCGCGCACTTCGTCCTGCACGGCCACACGCACGTGCCGCGCGACGAGGTCGATGCCGCCGGCGTGCGCTGGCTGAACCCCGGCTGCGTGTCCCGCCCGAACCGCGGCGCGCCGGCGAGCTTCGGCTGGCTGGTGGTCGAGCCGGGGCGGCGCCCCGAGTGGAAACTGCTCCGGTTGTGACCGGCCCGGCTGGCGCGCTTCCTGCAAAACCCGGCCCATGCAAATCGTCCCCGTCTCCTCCGCCCAGCTGCTCGCCCGCCGCCCCGAATTCGAGCTCCTGCTGGCCGACGCCGTCGGGCACGGCGCCTCGATCGGCTTCCTCCTGCCGCTCGAGCCCGGCGAGGCGGCGGCCTACTGGCGCGGCGTGGCGGCGCAGGTGGAGGCGGGCGGCAAGGTGCTGATCGGCGCGTTCGGGGCCGACGGCTCGCTGCTGGGCTGCGGGCAGCTGGCGCTCGAGCCGCGGGCCAACGGCCGGCACCGCGCGGAAGTGCAGAAGCTCATGGTGCGGCACGACGCGCGCGGGCGCGGCCTCGGCGCCGCGATCATGCGCGCCCTCGAGGCCGAGGCCCGGCGGGCGCAGCGCTCGCTGCTCTTCCTCGACACGAGCGTCGGCGCGGGCGGCGCGGTGCGCTTCTACGAGAAGCTGGGCTACACGCTCGCCGGCGGCATCCCCGACTACGCGCGCGATCCCGACGGCGCCTTCGCGGCGAACGCGATCTTCTACAAGCGCCTGCCGGTGACGTGAGATTTCGTTGGAAATCCGCCGCGGGCGAACTTAGCTGGCCGTTCGTGATGAACAGCGGGGAGCAGGAATTTTTCCAACTGGGCACGGCGACGACCCCGTCGCCGGAGATCGTCTACGTCCGCAGCGTGCAGGCGCGGCGCTACCGCCTGACCCTGCGGCGCGACGGCGTGGCGGTGGCGACGATCCCGCTCCGCGGCAACGAGCGCGAGGCGCAGCGCTTCGTCGAGCAGCACCGCGACTGGCTCGAGCGCGCGCGCGCCCGGCAGGCCAAGCGGCCGCGCGCGGCCGAGATCTGGACCATCGGCACGCACGTGCTCTGGCGCGGCGAGATGCAGCAGATCCGCGTGGCGGTCGCGGGGGCGAAGCCGCAGGTGAGCGTGGCGGCGGACGTGTTCCGCGTCGCCTCGCTCGAGGGCGACCTGCGGCCGACGCTGGAGGCGCATTTCGCGCGCCGGGCCAAGATCGAGCTGCCGGCGCGGGCGTGGGAGCTGGCGGCGGAGACCGGCGTGGACCTCAAGGCCGTGAGCGTGCGCAACCAGCGCGCGCGCTGGGGCTCGTGCTCGGCGGGCGGCGGCGTGTCGCTCAACTGGCGGCTGGTGCAGACGCCCGACACGGTGCGCGACTACATCATTTACCACGAGCTGATGCACCTGAAGGAAATGAACCACAGCGACCGCTTCTGGGCGCGGGTGGAGGAGGTCTGCCCCTGGTGGAAGGACGCCGAGCGCTGGCTGAAGCGCAACGGCTCGCTGCTGGGCCTGTGAGCGGCGCGGGCCGGCCGCCGGCCGCGGCCGGGCGGCGCAGGGTCAGCCCGCGGCCGGGCGCGCCGCGAGCACGCGCTGGAGCTCGCTCGCGAGCGTCTCGACCTGGAAGGGCTTCTGCACGAAGCCGGCGAGGCCCTTGCCGACGAAGCGGTTGATGGCGTCCACGCGGTTGAAGCCGCTCATGAGGATCACCTTCACGTCGGGCTGGAGGAGACGGAGCTGGCGGAAGGTCTCCTCGCCGTCGACGCGGGGCATGGTGAGGTCGAGCAGGACGGCGTGGAAGCGCGCGGGCTCGGCGCGGAAGCGCGCGATGCCGGCTTCGCCGTCGGGCGCGGCCTCGGCCTCGAAGCCGAGGGCGCGGAGGATGCCGAGGCTGACCTGGCGGACGGCCTCCTCGTCGTCGATCACGAGCACGCAGCCGGAGCCGCGCCAGGCGGGCGGCTCGGCCACGGGGCGCGCGAGCGGCTGGGCGGCTTCCCGCGAGGCGGGGAAGAAGAGGCGGAAGGTCGTGCCGGCGCCGGGCTCGCTGTAGACCTTGATCGCGCCCTTGTGGCCGCGGACGATGCCGAGGACGGCGGCGAGGCCGAGGCCGCGGCCGGTGAATTTCGTGGTGAAGAACGGGTCGAAGATGCGCGCCAGCGTCTCGCGCGTCATGCCGCTGCCGGTGTCGCTGACCTCGAGGAACACGGCGGGGCCGGGCGCGAGCTCGCCGGTGAACTGCGCGGTGGCGAGGTAGGCGGCGTCGACCGTGACGGTGCCGGTGTTGAGCGTGATCTGGCCGGTGCGGTCCTCGAGCGCCTCGGAGGCGTTGATCACGAGGTTCATCACGATCTGGCGGAGCTGGGTGGCGTCGGCCTGGATGGGCGGGAGGCCGGGCCCGGGGTTGAAGCGCAGGACGGCCTTCTTCGAGACGGAGACGGCGAGCAGGCTGAGCGAGTCCTCGACGAGCTCGTTGAGGTCGAGCGCCTGCACGACGAAGCGGCCCTTGCCCGAGTAGGCCAGCATCTGCTTGCAGAGGTCGGCGGCGCGCTGCGCCGCGCGCTCGATCTGGTCGACCGGCTCGCGCGCGGCCGAGCCGGGCGGCAGGTCGAGGCGGACGAGGCCGGCGTTGCCGAGGACGCCGGTGAGGAGGTTGTTGAAATCGTGGGCGATGCCGCCGGCGAGGACGCCGAGGCTCTCCAGCTTCTGCGTCTCCAGGAGCTTCTTCTCGATCTGGCTGCGCTCGAACTCCACGCGCTTGCGCTGGGTGATGTCGGTCATGCGGCCGACCATGCGGTAGAGCGTGCCGTCGGGGCGGCAGAGGACGGCGCCGCGCTCCTCCACGAGGCGGTAGGCGCCATCGCGGTGGCGGAGGCGATACTCGGCCTGGCAGGGCTCGCCCGTGCGCAGCGAGTGCTCGAGGCGGGCGACGGCGGCGGCGCGCTCCTCGGGATGCAGGCGCTCCGTCCAGCCCTCGATGCCGAGGCGGGACATCTCCTCGGGCGAGCAGCCGAGGATCTGCTGGGCGGCGGCGGCGCCGAACCAGCGCACCTGGCGCGCCTGCAGGTCGAGGTCGTAGATCAGCTGGCCGGTCTGCTCGGTGACGAGACGGTAGCGGTCCTCGCTCTCGCGCAACGCGGTCTCGGCGCGGTGGCGCGCGGTGATGTCGCCCATGCGGCCGAGCATGCGCGCCGGCCGGCCGGTGGCGTCGCGGAGGATGACGCCGTAGTCCTCGATGAAGCGGTAGGAGCCGTCCCGGTGGCGGAAGCGGTATTCGGTGACGAAGGGCGCGGCGGTGGCCAGGCAGCGGTCGAACAGCCCGAGCACGCCGGCGCGGTCGTCGGGGTGGAGGCGCTCGGCCCAGGCGAGGCCGTCGACCCGGGCGAACTCCGCGGCGGTGTGGCCGGTGATGTGGGCGATGGCGTCCTCGCCGAACCACTGGATGCGGCCGGTGGGGATGTCGATCTCGTAGACCATCTGGCCGGTCTGCTCGACGATGGTGCGGTAGCGCAGCTCGCTCTCGACCAGGCCGGCCTCGGCGCGCTGGCGGGCGAGCACCATCGCGTTGAAGGCGCGGGCGGTGGCGGCGATCTCCTCCGGGCCCTTGACCGGCACGAGGCGCTCGCGCTGCCCGGCGGCGTGGTCGCGCGCGGCGTCGGCGAGGGCGGCGACGGGCTGGAGCAGGCGTTGCGAATAAAGCCGGAGGAGCAGGAAGCCGCCGAGGAGCACGAGGGCGACCGCGAGGAGGAATTGCGCGCGTCGCGCCAGGCGGCGGCGTAGATGCTGGCGGTGGGCACGGCGACGGTGAGCGTCCAGTCGGCGAGGGGGATGGCCGCGGCGTCGTAGGTGCGCGGGATGCCGTCGACGCCGACGAATTCCCCGGTGCTGGCGCCGGTGGCGAGGTGGGCGCGGGCGGTCCCGCCGCTCGGGCGGACTTCGCCGATGCGCGTCTCGGGGGTGTAGGACGAGAGCACCACGGTGCTGTTGCGGTCGGTGACGGTGACGATCTGCTCCGGATCGTCGGGGCCGAAGAAGAGCGTCCGCGACAGCACGCGCAGGTCGATGGGGGCGGAGAGCAGCAGGCCGGGGTCGCGGCGCAGCGGCACGGTGGCGACGCAGCCCCAGCGGCCGGTGGTCAGGCCGCGGGCGGCGGTGCTGATGTCGAAGGCGGTGATGCCCAGCTGCGCGGCGACGTTGGGCATCGCGCGGTAGTTCTGCGGCGGGTTCGCGACCGGGAAGGCGGTGGAGAAGCGCAGGGTGCCGGTGCGGTCGACGACGGCGACATTGATGAACTCCGGGTGCAGGCGCAGGAACTGCCGGCACTGCTCGATCGCGTGCGGCGACGCCAGGTCGGTGAAGCCCACGATCGACTCGAGCTCGATGAGGTTGGCGCGGACGCGGGCGAGGTAGGTGTTCAGCGCCTGCTCGGCGATCACGCGCTGGACGTGGAGTCGCTCGGCGGCGGCGGCGCGGTCGTCGACGAACTTCTTGCGAATGCCCAGGCCGATCAGCCCGAGCAACGGCAGGACCAGCGCCAGCGAGAACAGCGCCAAGCGCAGCCGCAGCGTGTCGCGGGGGCGAAACGAAACCGGTGACCGGGGGCAGCCACGCCGACAGTTGGGCGGCGGGCGCCGCGGGCGGCGAGCCAAATTCCCGGCGGAGCCGTCAGCGGATGTCGAGCAGCTCGACCTCGAAGATCAGCGTGGCGCGCGGCGGGATGGGGCCCTTGCCCTCGATGCCGTAGCCGAGCCACCACGGGATGATGAGCGTGCGCTGCTCGCCCTTCCGCATCTGGGCGAAGGCCTCGTCCCAGCCCTTGATCACCGCCCCGGTGCCGACGCGGAAGGCGAACGGCTCGCCCCGGTCGTAGCTGCTGTCGAACTTCATCCCGTTGATCAGGGTGCCGCGGTAGTGGGCCACGACCTCCGCGCCGAGGGAGGGCGGCGAGCCCGTGCCCGCGCGGCGGACGACGTAGCGCAGGCCGGAGGCGGTGACGACGGCGTCGGCGTATTTCTGCTGGATGAGCTCGAGGTCCCCGGGCGCCAGCTCCTGCGCCTCCTGCATCTCGCGCACGTATTTGTTGGCGGGTTTGCCGGGATGGGCGCGGCGGAAGATGCCGGTGCGGGCCTGGAAGGCGATGAACGCGAGCACGCCGGCGAGGATGAACAGGAAGCCGAATTTGCGCATGACGGGAGGGATTCGCCCGCCACCGTGCACGCATTCGCAACGCGAAGAAAGCGCCATTTGCCGATTATTCGTCCGCATAATTGCGCGGTTTCGGCGGCTCATGGTTGCGGCGCGGGCGGGTTTTCCCCTTGGGTCGGCGTGCCGCCCCCGAAAAATCCGGGCATGCAAAATTTCAAGCTGCCCACCCGCCTCGTCGCCGAGGCCGTGCGGGGCGAAGCCATCGAGCAACGATTCAAGATCGCCCGCAACGAGTTCGGGCCCGAGTGCATCTACCGCATCCACGACCCCGCGGACGACGCGACCTGGGGCTACGTGGCGGTCGACAACCTCGTGCGCGGCCGCGGCCTCGGCGGCGTGCGCCTCGCCCCCGACGTCACGGTCGACGAGGTCTACGGCCTCGCCGCCGCCATGACCATGAAGAGCGCCGCCGCCATGCTCCCGCTCGGCGGGGCCAAGAGCGGCCTGCGCGTCGAGCCGCGCTATTTCGCCGACAAGCCCGAGGAGAAGCGGGCGCTGATCGCGATGCTGGCCGAGGCGCTGTGGGGCATCCCGGACTACATCCCCGGCCCCGACATGGGCACCAACGAGACGGACATGCAGACGATCTACGAGGTGTTCGCCCAGAAGAACGGCGCCGCCCACCACGGCCGCGGCGGCGTCGGCCGGCCGCCGGCCCAGGGCGGCTTCCCGCTCGACGAGTGGGCCATCACCGCGCACGGCCTCTTCGCCGCCGCGATCGCCTCGGAGAAGCACATCCCGGACTTCCGCATCAAGGACTCGAGCGTCGTCATCCAGGGCTTCGGCAACGTCGGCGCGCCCATCGCGGAGAAACTCGCCTCGCTCGGCGCCCGCATCGTCGGCGCCTCCGACATCAACGCCGGCCTCTACAACCCGGCCGGCCTCGACGTGCCCCAGCTCCTCGCCCTCCGCCGGACCAAGGCCGGCCTCGCCGGCTACACCGGCCCGGTGAAGCACCGCTTCGACGGCGAGCACCTCGACCGCCTGATGGAGATGCCGTGCACCATCCTCGTGCCCGCCGCGCGCCCGCACGCCATCCACCCGGAGAACGCCCCGCACATCCACACCCGCATCGTCCTCCAGGGCGCCAACAACCCGGCCGACCTCGTGAGCGAGTATTTCCTCCAGCATCGCCGCGGTATCGTGTGCCTGACCGACTTCATCGTGAACTCCGGCGGCGTCACCGCCGCCTTCATCGAGGCCAAGGCCGACGTCGACACCGACTTCCGCGCCCGCGTCATGGCCGAGGACGGCACCGGCCGCGCCTTCATCGAGAAGGTCGTCACGCGCATCATCACCGAGAACATCGACGAGATGTTCGCCCGCCGCGCCTCGCACCGGGCGAAGGACATCACCTGGCGCGAGATCGCGCACGAGATGGCCCGCGACCGCCTGCGCCCCGGCGCCGACGGCAAGCTGAAGATCCTGCCCGAGCTGCTCTGAGCGCCGAGGAGCGGCAGCAATTTTCTCAAAATGGAGGCGGGGCCATCAGCCCCGCGAGTTTGGGGTATCGCAGCGCGCGTTCCGCGGGGCTGATGGCCCCGCCTCCACCAATGGCATCGTGGAGAGGGGCGGACTGTGCGCGAGATCGCGGCGGCTCGTCGGGACGACTCGCCCTACCTCATTTCCCGCCGCTCGACGTGTGGTCGGCGGCGACGCGCCAGCCGTCAGGCGTCTTCTTCACGAGCAGCGTGAACAGCCCCCACGGTTTGTCGGCCGCGCGCTGGAGCTCCCACCGGCCGAAGACGAGCGCGGTGTCGTCGGAGACCACGTCGATGTCGAGGTAGGTGCACGTGAGCGTGCCCATCGTCGTCTTGTCGGGATAACTTTTGCGGTAGCGTTCGAGCGTTTCTTTCCAGCCGTAGGTGATCGTGCCGCCCGAGGCGAAGCGCAGCCGGTCGGACTTCACGTAGAACTCCATGTAGCGCGCGACGTCGCCGCTGTTCCAGCCGGCGACCTGGGCGTCGAGCATGGCGCGGACGGCGTCGGCCGGGGCCGGGGCGGAGGCGAGGGCCGGCGCAACGGACAGGAACGCGAGCGTGAGGAGGCCGAGCGGGCGGAGGGCGGGCATGGTCAGTCGAAAACGGGCGGGCGGTGGCGGCGGGAAATTTCCCCGGCCTGCTCCTTGCTCAGCGTGGCGCCGGCCATCTTGGCGGCGGTGGCGAGCACCGGATCGTTGCCGGCCAGGATGTCCTTGGCCGAGGGCACGAGCCAGACGTCGGGCGTGACGCCGACCTTTTCGAGCGGCTGGCCGTCGCTCATCCGGATCTCGTCCTCGGTGACCTGGACGCCGAAGACGACGAGATTGCTGCCGTTGCCGAGCGTCAGCGGGTGGAAGCGCCCGCGGTTCACCTTGCCGGCCGAGCGATCGCCGAGCACCACCGCGCGGCCGGCGAGCTGCAGGGCCCGGGCGAAAACCTCGGCGGCGGAGGCGGAGTTGCCGTCGAGCAGCACGTAGAGCTGGCCGCGCACCTGGCGGCGACTGCTCGCGACCAGCGGCTCCTCGTGGGTCCGGTGCCGGACCCGGCCGATCGGGCGCTTTTCGCCCAGGCAGGCGCCGATCGCGTCGAGCATCTCGCTCTCGAGACCGCCTGGGTTGCCGCGCAGGTCGACGATCACGTGCGCGTAGTCCGCCGCCTTGCGCAGGCCCCGCTCGACCTCGACGGGCACCATGAAGCTGGGCAGCTTCCACCACAGCACGCCCGGAGCGAGGTCGACGAACGTGCTGGCGAGCTTCGCTTCGCGGTCCTGCTGGTCGAGCTCGAGGAGGCGGAAGTCGCCGCTGGAGTAGTCGAGGCGGCGCGGCTGCGTCTTCACCTCGGCGGCGAAGGTGACTTCGCGCGTGGCGCCGTCGGCGTCGGCCAGCTGCAGGCGCAAACCGGGCTGCGGGTTCAGCGCCCGAATGGAATAGCGGATGAGGTGCAGCGTGTCGCGGGTGGCCGGCAGGCCGTTCACGCGCAGGACGCGTTCCCCGCCGTGCAGGCCCTGCTTCTCCGCGTCGCTGCCGGGCTTCACGCCGCCGAGGTGGACCTGGTTGCCGATCACGTCGAAGGACACGCCGTATTCGACCTTCACCGGCCGGGGCGGCGGCACGAAGACGGTGTGCGAGTCGCCGAGGTTCGTGACGGCCTGCGCGATCACCGCATACGTCTCCGCGAGCGATTTGGTGCCGGCGAGCGCGGCGGCGGCGCTGCGTTCCAGCTCCGCCACGTTCACGCCGCCGAAGCTCGGGTCGAAGTATTCCGCCTGGATCTTGGCCCAGACGCGGGGGAACATGGTGCGGGCGGTCTCGATGTCGCGTGTCGAGCGATCGGCGCCGGCGGCGCCGCCGGCCAGGCCGACGGCAAGCGCGGCGACCGCGAGGAGGCGAGGAGGCGGGACCGGGTCATCGTTTTGGCAGCAGGTCCAGCGCGGCCGCGCTCATCGCGGTGACGGCGGTCTTGATCGTCGGCTCGGGCAGCGGGGCCCAGAAGGCGCTGTGGTTCGACGGCGCGAGCTGGCCCTTGGCGGCCGCGTCGGCGAGCACCTTCGGGTCGCTGCCGCCGACCCAGAAGATCGAGATCGGCACGCGCGGGTTGGTGCGGCCGTATTCGGCGAAATCCTCGCCGTAGGTGCCGGCCTCGCCGGTGGTGAGCTGCGCGGCGGGGAACCACTGGGCGAACACGCCGGCGAGGCGGCGCGTCAGCGCGGGGTCGTTGTAGGTGAAGGGCGTGCGGGTCTGCTCGACGGTGACGACGGGCAGCAGGTCTTCGGGCACGCCGGCGGCGCGCGCGGTGTTCTCCGCGATGCGCTTGATCGAGGTGATCAGGTGTTGGGCGACCTCGTCGCTGTAGCTGCGGAGCGTCAGCTCGAGGCGCACCTCGGCGGGGATGATGTTGCGCTTCGTGCCGCCGTGGATGGCGCCGATGGTGACGACGGCGGGCGTGCCGGGCTTCAGCTCGCGGCTGACGATGGTCTGGAGCGCGAGGACGATCTCGGAGGCGAGGACGACGGGGTCGCGCGTCGACTGCGGGCGCGCGCCGTGGCCGCCGATGCCGCGCACGAGGACGTCGACCGAGTCGACGTTGGCGTAGCTCGGGCCCTCGAGCGTGGCGATGACGCCGGCAGGCGAGTCGCCGCCGACGTGGAACGCGATCACGTTGTCCGGCCGCGGGAATCTCGTGAACAGGCCGTCCTGCAGCATGGCGCGGGCGCCGCCGCCGATCTCCTCGGCGGGCTGGCCGATGAGCACGAGCGTGCCGGCCCAGTGCGCCCGGAGCGCCGCCAGCGTGCGGGCGGTGCCGATCAGCGTGGTGAGGTGGGTATCGTGGCCGCACGCGTGCATCGCGGGCTGGGTCTTGCCGGCGAGGTCGGCCATCGTGACCGTGCTGGCGTAGGGCAGGCCGGTCTGCTCCTTGATCGGCAGCGCATCCATGTCGGAGCGGATCATGAGCGTGGGGCCGGCGCCGTTCTTCAGCACGGCGACGACGCCGGTGTTGCCGACGCCCTCGGTGACCTCGAAGCCCGCGGCGCGGAGCTGCGAGGCGAGGATGCCGGCGGTGCGCTTCTCGACGAAGGAGAGCTCGGGGTGCGTGTGCAGGTCCCGGTAGATGGCGTCGAGCGAGGGATACTCGGCGTTGACCCGGGCGGCGACGGCGTCGCGCAGCTCGGGGGCGGCGGCGAGGGCCGCGAGCGGTGCGGCCAGGGCGAGGGCGGGGAGGAGGCGGAATTTCATGGGGGCGGCGGTCAGCGGGCGGGAGGTTCGAAGCGGGCGATCAGGCCGTCGATCACTTCGTCGACGATGAGTTTGAGGCGCTGGGCGTCGTTGACGGGACGGCCCTCGGCGACGACCTGGGCGGCGAAGTCGGCGCCGCGCTTCCGGGCGTCGGTGAAGAAGGCCTCCTTGCGCTGCATCAGGCCGTCGCGGGAGAGGAACTCGTCGCGCGAGCCGGCGCGGCCCATGAACGCCGGCAGCAGCGGCTCGCCGATCCAGAGCATCCACGTGTCGAGGTCGGCGAAGTAGCTGACGAGCACGCCGTCGCGCTCGACGCCGAGCTTCCGCGCCAGCTCGCGGTGGAAGGCGGCGAGCTTCTGGCCCTCGTGCGCGGGCGTGAAGGCCTTGAAGACGCGCGCGTAGATCTTGCGGCCGGTGGCGCGCTCGAAGTTGGCCAGCTTGAAGTTGAAGGCCTTCGCCCGCGGCGGCTCGGCGGGCAGGAGCTTGTCCGGATCGTCGAAATGCGCGGCCGGGCCCGGCTCGGGCGCGGCGGAGTATTTCTTCGCGGCGTCGACGAGCTGGGTGAACGTGATCTGGTCGGCCTTGAAGGCCCGCGCGGCCGCGCCGATGCGGAGGATTTTCACCGTGAAGCCCTCGTCCTGCTTGATCTGCGGGAGCAGCTCGACGCCGCGGACGACGCGGCCGAAGACGCTGTGCAGGTAGTCGAGGCGGTTCGTGTCGCGGAGCGTGAGGAAGAACTCGCTGCTGTTCGTGTCGGGGCCGCCGTTGGCCATCGAGAGCACGCCGGCGGCGTCGTGGTGCAGGCCGGGCACGAACTCGTCGGGGAAGGGGAACGGGTGGCCCGCCGCGTCGTCGGCCTCGGTGCCCTCGGTCCCGGGCTTCAGCGCGCTGCGGATCGGGTCGCCGCTCTGGATCACGAAGTTCGGCACGACGCGATACCAGGTCAGGCCGGAGAAGAACGGCTTGCCGTCGCGCGCGGCGATGCCGGTCTCGGCGCGGCCGACGAAGGACGCGACCGTCAGCGGCGTCTTTTGATAATACAGCTCGGCGACGAACGCGCCGTGCGGCGTGGTGAACTCGGCGTAGAGGCCGTCGGGCAGCGCGGGGGCGGGGGCCGCGGGCGTTTTTCCTGGGCGCCGAGCGGGAGCACGGCGCACGCGAGCACGAGCAGGAGTCGTCGCATGATGGAGGAGGGTGCGCGAGTTCTAGGCGGCGCGGGGCGTTTGGCCAGCGCGCAATGGCGCGCGGCGGGCGTAAACCTACGCCATGCATTTCGGTTGGCGGGAAAACGCGCCCCGTGCAACGTAGCGGGCCTATGCTGCTCCGCCGCCTGTTCCCCCTCGCGCTCGCGTTGCTCTGCTCGTCCGCCCCGGTGCTGCGCGCCGGCGTGCCGCTCGACTACTACCTGCCCGCCGGCACGGCCTACAACCCGAAGGTCCCGACGCCGGAGCAGTTCTTCGGCTTCCAGGTCGGCGACTGGCACATCCGCAGCGAGCTCAACACCGCCTACCTCCGCGCCGTCGCCGCCGCCGCGCCCGACCGCGTGAAGTTCGAGATCCTCGGCTACACCCACGAGCACAAGCCGCTCGTGCTGCTCACGATCACCGCGCCGGAAAACCACGCCCGGCTCGAGCAGATCCGCGCCGACCACCTCGCGCTGCTCGACCCGGCGAAGAACGCCGCGCTCGACCTGGCGAAGATGCCTGTCGTCGTCGACCTCGGCTACAGCATCCACGGCAACGAGCCCAGCGGCGTGAACGCCATGCCGCTCGTCGTCTATTATCTCGCCGCCGCACAGGACGCGAAGGTCGACGACATCCTCCGCCACTCCGTCATCCTTGTCGAGGCCCAGCGCAATCCCGACGGCGGCGACCGCGCCGCGCAGTGGTTCAACCAGCACCGCTCGCTCGGCACGCCCTCCGCCGACCCGCTCGACCGCGAGCACAACGAGGCGTGGCCGCGCGGCCGGTTCAACCACTACTGGTTCGATCCCAACCGCGACTGGCTGCCGCTCGTCCACCCCGAGGCGCAGGCCCGTGCCGCGCTCTTCCACCGCTGGCGCCCGAACCTCCTCACCGACCACCACGAGATGGGGACGAACAACACCTTCTTCTTCCAGCCCGGCGTGCCCACGCGCAACAACCCCAGCTCGCCGGCGAAGGTCTTCGAGCTGACCGCCAAGGTCGCCGCCTTCCACCAGCGTGCGCTCGATGGCAAGGGCATCTTCTATTACAGCGAGCAGGGCTTCGACGACTTCTACCCGGGCAAGGGCTCCACCTATCCCGACCTGCACGGCACCATCGGCATCCTCTTCGAACAGGCCAGCGCGCGCGGCCACGCCCAGGAGAGCGAGAACGGCGTGCTCACGTTCCCATTCGCCATCCGCAACCACGTGCTCTCCTCGCTCAGCTCGATCGACGCCTCCGTCGCCCTCCGCGGCGAGCTGCTCGCGCTGCAGAAGGACTTCCCGGCGCAGACCGCCGAGCTCGCCGCCAGGAGTCGGGTCAAGGCCTACGTCTTCGGCGACGACGGCGATCCCGCGCGCGCCTGGGCGTTCCTGTCGCTGCTCGCACAGCACCACATCGAGGTCCGCCCGCTCGGCGAGGACGTCACCGCCGACGGCCGGACGTTCAAGGCCGGCGCGGCGTGGGTGGCGCTGACCGCGCAGCCGCAGTTCCGCCTGCTGACGGAGATGTTCGTCCGACGCACGACGTTCGAGGATCCGGTGTTCTACGACGTCTCCGCCTGGACGCTCCCGCTGGCCTACAACCTTCCCTACGCGGAACTCGACCGCGCGCCCGCTGCCGGCGCGCCGCTCGGTGCGCCGGCGTTTCCCGCCGGCAAACTCGTCGGCGGTCACAGCGACTACGCCTACCTGTTCAACTGGAACGGCTACTTCGCCCCCCGCGCGCTCCAGCGCCTCCACGCCGCCGGCGTGCTCGTGAAAGGCCTGACGTCGCCCATCGAGGCCATTGCGGCCGACGGCGCGCGCCACGCCTTCGGCTACGGCGCCATCCTCGTGCCCGTCGGCCAGCAGCCCGAGCGCGCGGCCGCGATCCGCGCCGTGATCGACACCATCGTGAAGGAGGACGCCGTCACCGTCTATGCCTGCGGCACCGGCCTCACGCCCCAGGGCGTGGATTTCGGCAGCGCGTCCTTCGCGCCGCTCCCGCCGCCGCGCGTCGCGCTGATCTGCGGCGACGGCGTCGATCCGCACGACATCGGCGCGGCGTGGCACGTGCTCGATCAGCGCGTCGGCCTCACGCCCACGCTGCTCGACGTCGCCCAGCTCGGCCGCGCCGACCTCGCGCGCTACACGACGATCGTCTTCGCCGACGGCCGCTACGACGACACGGTGAGCGACGCCACCGTCGCGAACCTCAAGCGCTGGGTCCGCGAAGGCGGCACGCTCGTCCTGATGGGCCGCGCCGCCCCGTGGGCCGCGAAGAAGGAGCTCGCCGCGCTCGAGTTCTCCCCGCGCTCCGCCGCCGAGCCCTCGGGCCGCCAGCCCTATGCCTCCGCGAGCGACCGCGAGGCGCAGAAGCTGATCGCCGGCGCCGTGGTCGCGGCGGCGATCGACCCGACACACCCGCTCGGCTACGGCTTCAGCGACGAGCGCGTCTCGTTCTTCCGCAAGAACGCGGTCTTCCTCAAGCCCGCCAAGTCGCCCTACGAGACGCCCGCCGTCTACACGGCGAAGCCGCTTCAGTCCGGTTTCATCTCCGAGGCCAACCAGGCCGCGCTCGCCAACACCGCCGCGCTCGTCGCGCTGCCCGTCGGCCGCGGCGCCGTGGTGGCCATGCCCGACGACCCGAATTTCCGCGGCTTCTGGTATGGCGGCAACCGCGTGTTCTTCAACGCGGTCTTCTACGGCAGCGTCATCCGCCCGCCCGGCATGGGCGACGGCGGCGACGAGGCGCACGCGCACTGAGCCTCCTGGCGCTTGGGCCGACACCCCGGGCACCGTGCGCCGGGGTGTTTTGCTTTCCGAGGCATGACGCCGCGGATGCGGCGCGTCCCGGGCCGGCGGACGCCTGCGCCCGGTCGCGCCGAAGATCGACGGCTCGCAGGCCGTAAGGCCTCGGTGGGCCGGGGCCGTTTAGCTCCTTTTTAGGCGGATGGCGTTCTCGTCCTGCTCCGGCGCCGTTTTCACCGCCGCATGCCCTCCGCGCACTCCGGCAGACCAGTGCCCGCTGCAACGGCCCCGGGCAGGGAGGGGTTGTCGATGGTGCGGCGTGGAGACGGGCGCGGCGATTTGCGGCCGGCGGGCGCCGGTGCGAGGGCAAGGCCTGCTCGCACCGCCGGCCCGACGAGGCGGGGCGACGCCGTGGACGCGGCGCGGAGGCCGCGCCCCTGACGGAGGACTCGACCGCGATGAACGGCCCGCGCCTTTCGCTGCTCCACGTGGATGACGACCCGCTGTGGCAGGGGGCCGTCGCCGCGGCCCTGCGGGCGACTCCGGAGGTCGGCAAATCCGAAGTGGTCGAATCGGCCCGCGCGGCACGGGAGCGCGCCGCGGTGCTGCGACCGAACGTGGTGCTGCTCGACCTCGTGTTGCCCGATGGCGACGGCCTGGAGCTGGCGCGCGAGCTGTCGCACTCGCCGGCGCCGCCGCGGATTATCCTGCTGTCGGTCCGGCGCGACGACGTCGTCCTGCTGGCCACATCCCGCGCGCACATCGCCGGCTTGTTGTGGAAGACGGACGATGTGCTCACGCAGCTGCCGGCGGCGATCCGTGCGGTGGCGGCGGGGGACAAATACCTGCCGCGGGAAGTCTACGATGCGGTGCGGCGTTTCCGCGCCGATCCGCAGGCGTATTTCAAGATCCTCTCGGATCGCGAACTCGAGCTGCTGCCCCAGATCGGCGCCGGGCTGTCGGATGAGCAGATCGCGTCGACCGTCGGCCTCAGCGCCTACACGGTGAAGACGCACCGGATCCACCTGATGGGGAAGCTGAATGTGCACAGCCGGACGGAATTGATCCACTGGGCGATTCAGCGGGGCTTCGCGCGTCCGCCCAACGAAAGCTGGGTGGCGCGAGAGGATAAAGGGCGCGAGTCAAGCGATCCTTTGCCTCCATTTGGATGAGAAGAAGGGGTTTTCATGAGCCGCACCCGCCGCAGCATTTGCGCCCATGTCCGCCGCGCATCCCCTGCCTCTCCCGCTGGCCGCCCACACGGTGGAGAGCCTGCGCGCGGAGCACGGACGGGTGCCGCGGGCGATCTACTGGCTCACGCTCGCCGGCACGGTGGCGGCGCTGATCAGCCTGCCGCTGATCGAGGTCGACGTCTCGGTGAGCGCGCCCGGTGTGGTGCGGCCGGCCACCGAGCGGGTGGACTTGCGCCTCGCCCTGGGCGGCCGGGTCGCCCGCGTGCTCGCGCACGACAACGACCGCGTGGCCGCCGGCCAGCCGCTCCTCGAGCTCGCGACCCCCGATCTCGACGAGCGCCTGGCGCGCAACGCGGCGCTTCAGCGCGAAAAGCAGGCGGTGCAGGCCTTGCTCGATTCCCTTTCCACGGTGCGGCTGGTGTCGTCCGGTGTGTTGTATGATGTGACGGGCCGCCGCGCCGTGGAACCGTTCTCCAGCCTGCAGGCCATCGGGCAGGAAGTGGAGCAGTTGCGCGCGCAACTCGAGGCGGGGCGCGTGGGCGAGGCCAAGGCCCGCAGCGAACTGGCCCGCGCCACGGCGCTCGCAGACAAGGGCATCGCGACCCAGCGCGAGCTCGATGACGCCCGCTATGCCCTCGAGCGCGTGCAAGCGGAGGCGCGCCTGGCGGTTGAGCAGATGCGGACGCACTGGCACGACCGCCGGCAGGAAACGGCCGCCGCTTTGGCGGACCTCGCCTCGGAGCAGAAGCGCCTCGAGGCCGAGCGGGCGCAGGCGGTGCTGCGCGCCCCGCTCGCGGGCACGGTGCAAGGAATCGTCGGCTTAGGCGCCGGCGCGATCGTCGGCGCCGGCCAGGTGGTCGGCGCGATTTCACCCGACGACCGGCTGGTCGTGGAGACACACGTGCCGCCGCATGAGATCGGCTTGGTGCGGCCCGGCCAGCCTGTGCGGCTTCAGATCGACGCCTTCCCCTACACGCAATGGGGCCTGCTCGACGCCCGCGTGGTCGCGATCGCCGCGGATGCCAGCAACGCCATGGGTGCCGGCGGCGCGTTGGCCTTCAAGGTGACGATCGCGCCCGCGCGTTCGCACCTGCAGCTCGCGAACGGTGCCGTCGGCCGACTCGGCAAGGGCATGACCGTCTCCGCCCGTTTTCTCACCGCCCGCCGCACCTTGCTCCAAATCCTCTACCAGGACGCGAGCGTATGGCTCGACCCGCAGAACCGCGCCGCCGCGTCGCGCCCCTGAGTCCCCTTCCCGGCAATCCCGCCGGGGAAAACAAACCGCGAAAAATGAAGACACTGAAACAATACGAACTGAGCGCCATCTCTGGTGGCGAAGAAGCCATCGATCAAATCCCGCCGCGGCCGCCTTACACCCCGCCGCCCCCGCCGCCGCCCGCGCCCTCTCCGACGTTCAATGTCTACGCCGCTCCCGGTATCGATCCGGCGTGTGAGATTGAACTCGCACGATAACCGCGGGCGCATCGATCCCCAGTTGGTGCGCTCCCAGATTTTCCGGGTGCGTTTCCCATGAACTCCGATTGCCGTCAGCTTGCCGCACGTCTGCTCCGACGCGGGTGGTTTGGGATGGGTTTTCTGGCGGCGATCTCCGGAACGGGGCTCCAAGGAGGCGCGCCGGATTCGCCCGCTGCGACGCAGCGAGACGAGGTCGTAAAGCTGCCGCCGTTTGTCGTGAACGAATTGCCCGACGACCTTCCCTGGCGTTACGGTCGCGTTGCAGAGATCGAAGTGCTCACTTTGGCGAGTGATCGCCTCACGGAGGCGTTCCTGGCCTCGGCGATCCGCGGCAAGAATTTCATGAGCCGGGCTTTTTTCGGGGAGCGCACTCTACCGGTAAGTTTCGTTTTGTTCGACCACCGGGCGGATCTACTCGCGACGGTGGCGATTTCGCAGGGAGGCTCACGCTGGCGGGCAGGCACGACCGAGTTTGCCGGCCATGTGAGCCAATCGGACGGTGACGTCCTCACCCTCGCGGCCAACCTCCACGGGGTGAGCGAATGGCCGATGGTGGGGACCGAACTCGCCAGGCGGTTGACGGCAGAGGCAAGCGGCGTGCCGCGGTGGTTGTCCGAGGGGTTGTTCGGTAGCTCGGGGTGCCTCTCGCAGCTGTGCGGCTATCCCGACCGGCCGGCGATCGACTTGTCCGCCTTCCTCTGGATATCGGAAGAGGTTTCGCAGGAACTCCGGGAGAAACGCTTTCGGCCTCCCGAACTGTTGCCGCTGGAAAGTTTTTTTGCGGCGACTCCCAATCGCGAAAAGGACCCTGAAACCTATCGTCTGTGGTCGTCGCAGGCCGGGCTTTTCGTGCGTTGGCAGCTGTTCGGCAAGAATGGGAGGCCGCTCGATCCGGTGGCGTTTTGGGGTTTCGCGCTGGAAGCACGCGCGCATCCGGTGAACGAACCGATGTTCCGTCGCTGGTTCAAATTATCCTACGCGGAGGCCGAAAACGAGATGCTCCGCTACCTCCGCGTCGCCGTTGCCGCGCCGGAAACGATCCAAGTCGCCAACGTGAACCGACCGGTGCCGGAGCTGAGCAACTTGACGTTGCGGATGGCCACCGAGGAGCAGGTGGCGCGCCTGAAGGGGAATTTCGAAGCGATGGAAGCGCGGCGCCTGCGGCACGATTTCCCGGAACTCGCCGCGAAATACGCCGCCGCCGCGCGACGCACCTTGCAACGCGGACTGAAGGCGAATCCCGCCAGCGGCGAGTTGCGTGGGTTGCTCGGTCAGTTGGAGTATGACCAAGGCCATGCGGATGCAGCGCGGCCGCTGCTGGAATATGCCTTTGCGCAAGCTGCGCTTGGAACGCGCGCGCTGCTCTCTCTCACCAAGCTGCGGTTGGATGAATCGCGACATGGACTGCCAGCTGATGCCAAGTTGCCGGGCGGCGCACTCGAGCGGGTGCTCACGCCACTGTTCGCGGCGCGCACGCGCAAGCCTCCGGCGCTCGAAGTCTATCAAATGATTGCCGCGGTGTGGGCGCAAAGCGCCGTGACGCCGACGAAGCGCCACCTCGCCGTGCTGTTGGAGGGGGCGCAGCTCTTTCGGGATGAGACCGACTACATCATCTCAGCCGTCGATCTGCATCGTCGCCACGGCTATGCCGCCGAAGCCAACGCGCTGCTGGCTCTCGGCGAAACCTGGGCCCGCGACGAGACGGCACGTGCGCGCTATGCGGCACTGCGAGCGGCGTTAGGCAACCTTCGCGCTGCACGTGTGATGCGCTCACCTTACGAAATCTACGATTCAACAGCCATGCCTCTCGGGCAAGCGAGGGTCGGCACATCCACAGAACAAGCGATTCTCGCTGAGGATTTATCACGGACTCGCTGCCCGTCATCATTTCACGCGCAGTGCGTGGAAATTAACCCATAAACAAAATGAAAAACATCGAACTGAACGATGAACTCGCTGGCATCTCCGGTGGCCTTTCGTGGGGCACTGGGTTCCTGCTCGGCGTTACGCCGGTTGCGACGCTTGGCCTGGTGGCCGGGGCTGCGTATTGGCTCATGAGTGGATACAGCGACTACCTCCGCGGGCTCGACGAGGGCATCGCTGCTGCGAACAAGACGAAGTAACCCACAAAAACAAATATAGGCTACGACCATGAAAAACATCGAACTCAGCAGATCGGAACTCGAGAGCATCGTTGGCGGCTCCGAAGCGCATATCAATCTGGGGCGCATGATTGGGTATGCCGCGCAGAAGACGGTGAACTTTGTCGATTGGCTGTTTACTCCGACGAGTGGCGGCGCTGGCAATTGGACTCCTTACCCGGGGATGTTGCCGGGGTCCATGGGCCTTAAGTAATCCACATCGTCTCTCGCCCGCCTCGCTGTTTCTGGCTCAACTGGTCGCGAGGCGGGCCTTTGTGGGTTTCAGCCATGCCTTACGATCACTCAAGAAGCGCTGCCGAACTCAAGCAACTGGCCAGTTGCGCCTTTCTGGTATGCTTGGGAGTGGCGTTCGGTTCGGTGTATGAAGTCAGTTCGTTGATTCCGATTGCCGTGGCTTTCCTCTGGTTTAGGCCCGACCGGCCCGGTTCAGCCGAGCTCTACCGATCGCGATTTCTTTGGTTAGTGCTTCTGCTGCTGTTGCTCACATGCGCACTGGCGCACGTCCGTTTGCTGGATGCAGCCATCCCTGCGGCTCCCTTGTCGACATCCAACAAGTCCGGACACCTGTGACGCCGTATCTCGGTGGGCTTCGCGTGTGGATGGAACAGGTGCCTACCTGAGTCTGCCAGTCGGGCTGCGATGACCACAACGGCACGACCTAATCGGATGCTGCATGCGGACGCACGCTAACATGCTTCCACCTGCGTTCATCACGTGAGGATGACAGACTTCCGTCAGCGTGACATCACCGACTGTGGCGCGGCGTGCCTGCGCTTCATCGGGGCGCATTATCGCTGTGATGTGCCGGTGGCGCGCTGGCGCCAGCTCGCGGGGACGAACCAACGCGGTTCCACGGCGCTGGGACTCGTCGAGGCGGCGCGGCAGATCGGGTTCACGGCGAAGGGCGTGAAGGGTCCGGCCGAGGCGTTGCCGACCGTGCCGTTGCCGGCGATTGCGCACTGCCTGATCGATCAGAAGCTCCTGCACTACGTCGTGCTCGTGGAGTGGTCGCCGAGGCACGCCCGCGTCATGGACCCGGCGGTCGGCCGCGTGGAAAAGTGGTCGCAGGAGAAATTCAAGGCGGTCTGGACCGGCGTGTTGATCCTCGTGGCTCCGGGTGAGGACTTCCGGCCGGGCGACACGACGGTGTCGCCGTGGCGGCGATTGTGGAGCTTGCTGGCGCCCCATCGCAGCGTGCTCGGACAGGCCTTCGTCGGCGCGGTGGTGACCACGATCCTCGGTCTGGCGATGTCGGTCTACGTCCAGAAGATCGTCGACCAGGTCATTCCCGACGGGAATCGCTCGCTGCTCAACCTGCTCGGCGTGGCGATGCTGGTCATCCTCGCCTTCAAGCTCCTGCTCGGGGTGTTCCAGTCGCTGCTCTCGATGCGCACGGCGCAGCAGATCGATGCGACGCTCATCCTCGCCTACTATCACCACCTGATGCGGCTGCCCCAGCCGTTCTTCGATTCGATGCGCGTGGGCGAGATCACCTCGCGCATAGCGGACGCGGTGAAGGTCCGGAATTTTCTCAACGGCGCGCTGCTCAACCTCGTCCTCAACCCGCTGATCCTCGCCTTCTCGCTCGGTGCGATGTTCCTCTGGTCCTGGAAACTCGCGCTCCTCTCGCTCGCGCTACTGCCGCTGAACGCCGCGCTTTATTGGTTCATCGATCTGCGCAACCGCACCTACCAGCGCCAGATCATGGAACGCGCGGCGGACTTCGACTCGCAGCTGGTCGAGTCGCTTCAGGCCCAGCCGGCGCTGCGGCGCTTCCGGCTCGAGGAGCATGCCGAGCTGCGCACCGAAATCCGGCTCGTGCGGCTGCTCAAGACCGGCTGGCGCGCCGGCCTTGCGGCGCTCGGCACCGGCACGGCGGGTGCGTTCCTCACACAGGTCTACCTCATCGGCCTGCTCTGGCTCGGCGCCGGCCTCGTGCTCGACGCCAGCCTCACGCCCGGACAGCTCATGTCGTGCTACACGCTCGCCGGCTACCTCACCGGCCCCCTCACGGCGCTGCTCGGCCTCAACACGCAGATCCAGGAAACGCTGATCGCGACCGACCGCCTGTTCGAGATCATGGACCTCGAGCTCGAAAAGGATCAAGGCACGATCAAACTCACCCCCGCGCGGCTCGGCGAGATCCGCTTCGAGCACGTCTCGTTCAAGCACGCCGGCCGCACCGCCACGTTGCAGGACATCACGCTCACGGTTCCCGCGGGCAGGATCACGGTGCTCGTCGGCGAATCGGGTTGCGGAAAAAGCACACTGCTGGCTCTGCTCCAGCGCCTCTACCTGCCGAGCGAGGGCCGCGTTTTCCTGGGCGAGCATGACCTCCAGTATTTCCGCCTCGAAAGCCTGCGGCGGCACCTTGCGGTCGTCCCGCAGCAGACGCACCTGCTTTCCGGCACGATTCTCGAAAATCTCGCGCCCGGCGACCTGCAGCCCGACATGGAGCGGGCACTTCGGCTGTGCCGCGAGGTCGGCGCGCTCGAGTTCATCGAGCAGCTCCCACAGGGTTTCCTCACCCACCTGAACGAAAACGGCGCCAACCTCTCCGGCGGCCAGCGCCAGCGCCTCGCGATCGTGCGCGCACTCTATCTGGATGCGCCGGTCCTGCTGCTCGACGAACCCAGCTCCGCGCTCGATGCCAAGGCCGAGCAGGCGCTCGTGGCCCTCTGCCAACGGCTCCGCGCCGCCGGCCGCACCGTTCTGGTCGCCTCGCACACCCCGGCCTTCCTCGCGGTCGCCGATCAGGTCGTCACCCTGGCCGGCGGCAAGGTCGTGGCTCTCACCGGTCGGCCGCCCGGTCCGGAGACCGAGGCGTCCCGCGGCACCCTGGACATCGGCGCGCTCGAGGCCGTGGCCTAGCGCATGAACAGGCCCGACCGCGTCACGGGGATTTGACGATCCAGCGGCGGCAGCGGCGCGTGCGGGGTTTTTGTTCCGGCGGAGCGGCTTGCACCAAGGGATGCGCAACGTTCGCCCAAATGCGCACAGGTTTGAACACAGTTGGGGGTTGAGCGCCTGCACCGGGTGGATTGAATGATCAGCTCCTGCCCCCGCAGGACTTACTCTCAACCACACCCACGCATGAAAGAACGCATCGGTATCGTTACAGGCGGCGGCGACTGCCCCGGACTCAACGCGGTGATCTACGCGGTCGTGAAGGCCGCGGACCGTCGCGGCTGGGAAACCCTCGGCATTTACGGCGGCTTCGATGGCCTGCTCTCGCCCGTCCAGGCCCGCCCGATGAACTACCAGGAGATGGACGGCCTGCTCTATCTCGGCGGCACCGTCCTCGGCACGTCCAACAAGGGTCGCTTCGTCGCCAAGGCCGGCCACGGCGAGAAGCGCGAGATCGACCCCGCCGTCCTCGCCGAGGCAAAGCGCAATTTCGACGCCCTCGGCCTGCGCGCCCTGGTCGTGGTGGGTGGCGACGGTTCCCTCTCCATCGGCCTGCAGTGCATGAACGCCGGCATCCCGATCGTCGGCGTGCCGAAGACCATCGATAACGACCTCGAGGGCACGGACGTGACCTTCGGCTTCGACTCCGCGGTCTCGTTCGCCACCGATGCTATCGACCGCCTCCGCACCCACGCCCAGAGTCACAACCGCGTGATCGTGGTCGAGATGATGGGCCGCTACGCCGGCTGGATCGCGGCCCACTCGGGCATCGCGGGCGGCGCGAGCGTCGTGCTCATCCCCGAGATCGAATTCACCTACGAGAGCATCGTGCGCAAGATCGTCGAGCGCGAGGCCGAGGGTAAGCATTTCACCATGGTCGTCGTGGCCGAGGGCGCCCGCATCAAGGGCGGCGACTTCGTCACCCACGGCGGCCCCGAGGAGAAGAACCGCGAGGCCCGCCTCGGCGGCATCAGCGCGGTCGTGGCCGACGAGATCGCCCGCCGCACCGGCAAGGAAGTGCGCAATTGCGTGCTCGGCCACCTCCAGCGCGGCGGCGTGCCGACGACGTTCGACCGCTTGCTCTGCACCCGCTTCGGCGCCAATGCCGTGCGCCTCATCGACGAGGGCTGCTACGGCCAGATGGTGGCCTCGCGTCCGCCGGACATCATCTCCATCCCGATCGCCGAAGCCGTCGGCAAATTGAAGACCGTGCCGATCGACGGCGACCTCGTTCGCACCGGCCGCGCCCTCGGCATCTGCTGGGGCGACTGAGCCGGCCGCCGGCGCGGCGTTTATCGACGAAAACGGAAAGATCCACGATCAACGGGCGCCCCGAGCCCGCCAAACCCGTCCCGCGCGCGCCGGACGAAAACTCCTCCGGCGTTCCGATGCTTGCGTTCGGCGGGCCGGCGGGCTTAACGACCGCCGTGCCCGCACCACGACGGCATAACTGGCTCTTCATCTTCGGCGTCTGGACCGCCGTCGGCGTGCTGCTGTCGATCCAGACCTACATCGGCCTGTCGCAGATGCCCGACTCGCCGCGCGGCCACCTCGTGCTCTGGGTGGCGCAGATGTATCGCGCCTGGCTGTGGGCGCTGCTCACGCCGGCCGTGTTCATGCTGCGGCAGCAGTTGCAGGAACGGCACCGCAACCTGGTCGTCCGCTTCTCGCTGCACGTGCTGGCCGCGGTCACGCTGCTCGCCTGGTGCAACATCGTCCGTCTCTGGGCGCTGAACGTGACCTTCGGCTGGTGGCGCCTCGAGGACTACGGCATCGACGCGATCTGGGGCATGCTCAGCGCGCGCTCCTTCATCGATTTCTACATCTACTGGATCGTCGTGGCCGCCGACTACGTGCGCGAACTGGTCAACCACAAGGTCCAGACCGAGCTGCGCGAGGAGCAGCTGCACACCCAGCTCGTCCGCGCCGAGCTCGCCGCGCTGAAGCAGCAGGTCCAGCCGCACTTCCTCTTCAATTCCCTCAACGCCATCGCCTCGATCATGCGCGAGGGCGACTCGAAGAAGGCGGTCGAGGCCATCTCGCTGCTCTCGCAGCTGCTCCGCCAGCTCATGGCCAACGGCGGCCGCCAGGAGATCGAGCTCTGGCGCGAGCTCGACTACGCGCAGTGCTACCTCTCGGTGGAAAAGGTGCGCTTCGAGGAAAAGCTCATCACCGACTTCGACGCCGACGAGGATTGCCTCAACGCCCTCGTGCCCACGCTCATCCTCCAGCCGCTGGTCGAGAACGCCGTGAAGCACGGCATCGCCCAGCGCCGCAACCCGGGCCGCGTCCGCGTGACCGCGCGCCGTGTGCCCGGCGACCGGCTGCGTCTGGAGGTGTTCAACGACCCGGCCGAGGGCGGCCGCAAGGCCGACGCGCGCGACAACCATGGCATCGGCCTCCAGGCCACGCGCGCGCGCTTGGAGCGGGCCTTCGGCCCGACCCACCGGCTCGAATACGATCTCCACAACCCCGAAGGCTGCCTCGTCCGCATCGAACTGCCCCTGCAGGCGGCCGGCCTTCCCAGTCACGCCTGATCCCCATGGAAAAGATCCGCGTCCTCATCGTCGACGACGAGCGTCCCGCCCGGCGCGCGTTGCGCACCCTGCTGGAAAACGAGAGCGACATTGAGATCGTCGGCGAAGCCACCGACGGCGAGCGCGGCATGGAGGCGATCCGCAAGCTTCGCCCGCAGCTCGTCTTCCTCGACGTGCAGATGCCGATCCTCACCGGCCTCGAGATGCTGAACAAGCTGCCCGCCGGCGAACGCCCCGAGATCATCTTCGTCACCGCCTACGACGAGTTCGCCCTGCGCGCGTTCGAGCTCCAGGCGGTCGATTACCTGGTGAAGCCCTACAGCGACCAGCGCTTCCACATGGCCCTCGACCGGGCCAAGCGCCGCATCCGCGCCGGCACGTTCGGCGCCACCGAGCAGGCCCTCCGTGAGCTGCTGGATAAACTGCAGGGCGCGGCCGCACCGGCGCCGCAGGCACCCGCGCCCGGCGCGGTCGATTTCTCCCGCCTCGTGGTCAAGGCCGACGGCCAGCTCCACTTCCTCAACCAGGCCGACATCCGCTGGGTCGAGGGGCAGGGGGATTTCGTCAAGCTCCACCTCAAGGACCGCGGCCTGATGGTGCGCATGACGCTCACCAAGATCGAGGAGATGCTCGATCCGGAGATTTTCGTCCGCATCCACAAGAGCACCATCGTCAACCTGAACTGCGTGCGGCGCGTGATGCCCATGCTCGCGCGCAGCCACGGCATGGAACTGGACGACGGCACCGCGCTGCCCATCGGGCCGAGCTACCGCGGCGTGCTCGATCGCCTGAAGTGACCGGAGGCGGCTGCGCCGGCACCGGGACCGCGGGTCGGCGGCGGACCCCGCCATCGGTCCCGCGTGGACCCACGGACTGATGCGCGGCCCTTGCCGCTCGCCCGACTCCGGATGGCATCTTTTCTGATTCGATCGCCGGCAGGCTCCCCAGCCTGAAGCGTCGCCGGACTTCGTCTTTGTCTTCACCGCGGTGGCACGGTTGGTCGTCGCATTCGGCTGATATTTCGACGCGTTCGTCGTATTCGCCGCACGACGAGTCGACGGCGCGTTGTTCGCTGACGGAGCCGGGAGTTCTGTGCGCGATGCCCGCGTGCGCCCACGTGCGTGCGTGCGGACACCAACCAAACTATGAACAAGAATACCTCGCATCCCTCGCGGATGGCGGGCGCCTCGGTTTTGAGCGCGCTGATCGCCGTCCTCGCCGCGACCCCTGGGTTCGCCCAGACGAGCGACGCTCCGAAGCCGGAAGACACCGTCAAGCTCCAGCAGTTCGAAGTCACCGGCTCGCGCATTCGTCGCGTCGACGCCGAGACGCCCAGCCCGGTCGTTCGCATCACCTCGGAAAGCCTGCAGTCGACCGGCTTCTCCACCGTGGACGACGCGCTGCGCGCCATGCCGTTCAACACCGGTGCCTCCATCACGCCGCTGAGCTCCAGCACGGGTTTCGCGTCCGGCACCTCGACCGTCAACTTCCGCGGTCTCGGTAACAACAACACTCTCGTCCTCATCAACGGCCGCCGTGCGGCTCCGTCGGGCGCGGGCACCTTCAACGGCTTCCAGACCGTCGTCGACCTCCGCCAGATCCCGGCCTCCGCCGTCGACTCGATCGAAATCGTCAAGGACGGCGCCTCCGCCATCTACGGTTCCGACGCGGTCGCGGGCGTGCTCAACATCAAGCTGAAGCGCGACTACACCGGCGTCGGCGTCGACGTCTCCGTCGGCAACACCTTCGGCAACGACTCGCTCGAGACCTCGGCCTTCGTCATCGCCGGCGCGCGCTCGGGCAAGACGAGCATCACGGCCATGGCCGACATCTACAAGCGCAACGCCATCGCCGACCGCGACTACTCGTGGTCCCGCACGGCCGACCTGCGCAACGACCGCTCCGGCACCGGCCAGGTCGAGACCGACGCGGCCGACACGACCATCACCGGCATCGACTGGCGCTCGTCCAGCACGTTCCCGTCCCGCTTCTTCCTCCCGGGCACGAACACCATCCGCACCTACCTGAACCCGACGAGCGACCCGCAACCGGGCAATGCCGTCGCGGTCTCGCGCGCCACCGGCGCCGGCCTCTACGACTTCCAGCAGGACACCTGGCTGTCGCCCGAGCAGGACAACTTCGGCTTCCAGTTCTACCTGAACCACGAGTTCACGGACAAGATCTCCGGCTTCGCCGACCTGTTCTACCGCCGCATCACGGCGACCAACCACGCCGCTCCCTCGCCGTTCACCACGACGGACAAGGGTTCCGGCACCAACGGCCGCCTCGTCGTCGCCGCTGACAATCCCTACAATCCCTATGGCACGCGCTACTTCGGCAGTGCCGGCCAGAGCATCGAGCTCAGCACCTACCGTCTCGTGAACGCCGGTGCGCGCGTCAACGACACGAACTCCGACTACCCGCGCATGGTCGTCGGCCTCAAGGGCGACCTCGTCGACGACTGGTCCTGGCAGGCTTCCGCCATGTATGCCCAGGGCAGCTTCTACAACGCCTCCCCCGGCACGGCCTTCGACAGCCGCGTCCAGGAAGCGCTCAACGGCGTCGTGATCAACGGCCAGAAGCGCTACGCCAATCCGTTCGGCGCCGAGGACCCGCTCATCACGGACTACTACTCCGGCTCGAACCCGACCAAGACCACCTTCACGAGCAACATGTATGAGCTCAGCGCCAGCGGCTCGCTCTTCGACCTCCCGGCCGGCAAGCTCGGCCTCGCGGTCGGCACCGAGTTCCGCAAGGAGAACATCAACGACGTCCGCACCCTCGAAAACGAGAACGGCAACGTCGTCGGCGGCTCCGAAGGCTTCGGCTACCAGGGCAAGCGCAACGTCACCTCGTTCTACTCCGAGTTGAGCGTTCCGATCCTGGCCAAGAACTCCGGCATCGGCGCCGTCGAGGCGCAGCTCGCCGCGCGTTACGAGGACTACTCGGACTTCGGCACCACCACCAAGCCGAAGGTCGCGCTGGCCTACCGCCCGAACAAGTGGCTCATGCTCCGCGGCTCCTACTCGCAGTCGTTCCGCGCCCCGGACCTCCAGTATCTCTACAGCGCCGGCTCGGTGAGCTTCACCTCCAGCGCCGTGTTCGACCCGCGCCGTCCCGACCAGCCCTCCGCCCAGATCAAGACCCTCGGCAAGGGCAACCCGAACCTGCAGCCGGAAGAGACCAACACGAGCTCCATCAGCACCGTCATCGAGGTTCCGACCGGCATGCTCAAGGGCCTCACGATGGAAGCCGGCTACTTCAAGTTCGACCAGAAGAACCTGATCACCCGCGACAGCGCCACCTTCACGCTCACCAACGAGCTCACGCTGCCTGCCGGTCGCGTCGTTCGTAAGCCCGTCACCGCCGCCGAAGCCGCCGCCGGCATCACCGTCGGTGCCCTCGACTACATCAGCACCGACTGGTATAACTCCTCGAAGCAGGTCTACGAAGGCTACGACTTCGGCATCTCCTACACCTGGAAGACCGCCAAGCTCGGCCAGTTCCGCTTCGGCGCCGAGGCCACCTACGTCGCCAAGTTCGAGCGCGAGAACATCAACTCGCTCGGCGTCTCCTCCGTCACCGACATCGACGGCACCGACGGTTCCGCCCTCTGGCGCGGTAACTTCACCACCGCCTGGAAGAAGGGCGACTGGGCCGCGTCCGTGTTCGTGAACTACCTCGGCGAGATGCCCTCCAGCACGATCGTCAGCGGCTACATCACGCCGAAGCAGGAGCAGCAGATCATCGTCAACCCGCAGGTCAGCTACTCCGGCCTCTGGAAGACCCGCATCACCGTCGGTGTGCGCAACGTCTTCAACGAAGAGCCGCCGCGCTACCTCGTCGCCAGCCAGGGCTACAACGCCGGCATCGCCATCATCGAGCCGCAGTTCTGGTATGTGCGCCTCTCGCGCGAGTTCTGATTTGTCCGTATAGGTTGTCAGTGTGTGTTAAATCGAGCCGGGCTTCACCGCCCGGCTCTTTTTTTGTCCCGCTTCGTCCCGGCGCGGCGCGCTTTCGTCGGGCCGCCCTGGCGGCTGGTCGAAAAATTTACCCGCGCCCGGCGTTTCGGACTATCTTTCCGGCATGCTCCGCCGCCTCGCCCTCGCGCTGCTCGCCGCCGCCCTCGCCGGCGCCGGGGCGCGCGCCGACAGCCGCGAGTCGGCTTTCTGGGGCCGGGAGCTGCTGGGCCCCGACACGTGGTCGCGCGTTGTCCTGGTCGAGAACGCCACGCCGACCGTCCGCTATCCGGCGAAGTTCTACGCGCTCGTCTTCGAGTTTGAGGGCTTGCTCTGGTTCTACACCGAGAGCGACGGCACCCAGAGCCTCTCGCAGCAGCTCGGCCAGGTCCGCGCCGACAAGCAGCACTACCTCGCGCTCGCCCGCAGCCTGCACGACGGCTTCACGCGGGTGATCGACGGCGCCTCCGACCAGCCGCCGCTCACCGCGCTCCTCGACAACAAGCTCCCGCGCGGCTGCTTCCTCTACTGCCTGCTCAACTGGCGGCGGCTCGAGACGCTCGGCACCCCCGCCCGCGGCCAGCTGCTCACCTACTACGTCAACACCCCCGACGGCGCCCGCGGCCACACCATCCTCCTCTACCGCTACGGCAAGAAGCACTACCTCTACGACCCCGCCGACACCGAGCTCGAGCGCCCGCTGTTCACGCCGCCGCCGGAGGATCCGCTCGAGGCCGCCAACGTCTTCGCCATCCGCTCCGGGGCCGTCTTCCCCGTCAGCGCCGTGCTGCTCGATGTCCACCGCACCAGCCGCCGCGTGAAGGAGCCCGTTTTCCGGAAACGCACGGTCTCGCCCTCCCTCGCGGTCAGCGTGACGCCCTAGCGCCGCGGCGCGCCCGTTCCGAAACGCGGCTTTACTCACCGGCCGCGCGCGCAATGCTCCGCGCACCCGCCGCCCATGAACGAAGTCCTGCGCAACACCCTTGCCGCCCTCGCCGGCGCCCTCACCGGCATGATGCTGATCCTCGCGGTCCAGACCGTGAGCCAGCGCGTCTTCTACCCGTTGCCGCCCGATCTGAACCCCAAGGACGCCGCCGCGATGGCCGCCTACTTCAAGTCGCTGCCCACGGGCGCCTTCCTGCTCGTGCTGCTCAGCTACCTCGTCGGCGTGACCGCCGGCGCCCACGTGGCCGGGCGCTTCTCCTCCGATGGCGGCCCGCGCCAGGGCGTCATGGTCACCGGCCTCTTCATCGTCGCCTCGCTGATGAACCTCCTCGCGCTCCCGCACCCGGCCTGGTTCTGGATCGCGAACTTCGCCGTCGTGATCTTCGCCGGCTGGCTCGGCCTCAAGCTCCTCCCGCAGCGCGCCGCGCCCGCCGCCTGAACCGGCCGGCCTCCTCCCGTGCCCGCCGAGATCACCCGCCTGCGGCAGATCGCGATCACGACGCAGAACGTGCCCGCGCTGGCGGCGTTCTACCGCGACGTCGTCGGCCTGACGCACCTGTTCGACGCGGGCCCGAATCTCTCCTTCCTCGACGTCGGCGGCGTGCGGCTGATGCTCAGCCTGCCGTCCTCGCCCGAGGTCGACCACGCCCCGTCGATCCTCTACTACCTCGTGCCCGACATCGACGCCGCCCACGCCGCGATCAAGGCGCGCGGCGCCCGCGAGGAGCGTCCGCCCGGCCTGACGGCCCGGATGCCCGACCACGAGCTCTGGACGTCTTTCTTCCGCGACCCCGACGGCAACCTCTTCGCCCTGATGTGCGAAAAGCGCTGAGCCGCCCGGCCGGTCGCGTGTCCCGGCGCCGCGCTGCCGCCCGCGGGGCGCGCTGACGCACCCCGCCCGATTCCGCCGCGGCAACGATGCGCCCCAGCCCAGCGTTGCCCCGGCCTGCCGGACGTCTAGCGTGCGCGCCCATGGCGACGATCCTCGGCATCGATGTCGGTTCCTCCTCGGTCATCGCGGGCATCCTCCGCGGCAAGAAAGTCCTCGCGGAATCCCCCGCGCCTTCTTCAAGTCCCGCTGCGACGGCCCGAAGGTCGAGGTCGAGCCCGACGAGCTGCTGCGCGCCGTCCGCACCGCCATCGCCGGTCTGCAGGGGGCCGCCCGGAACGTCGACGCCATCCACCTCGCCGTCATGTGCCCGGCCTGGGTCGCGCTCGACGCGCAGGGCGAGGCGCTCACGCCGATCGTCACGCATCAGGACCGCCGCAGCGTCGCGCAGGCGGAGGAGATCGAGGCGCGCTTCGGTAAGGAGGCGCACCTGCAGGCGTGCGGCTGCCGGCCGTTTCCCGGCGGCATCAGCTCGACCACCTGGGCGTGGTTTCAAAAGCACGAGCCGCGTCGCCTGCGTCGCGCCGACCTCGTCGGCCACCTCAACACCTTCCTGCACCGCCGCCTGACGGGCGCACGCGTCACCGATCCGTCGAACGCCTCGTTCACCGGCCTCTACCGCACCCTCACACTCGACGGCTGGAGTGACGAACTCTGCGCCAACCTCGGCGTGGACCAGAAACTCCTGCCCGAGGTCCACGAGGCCGACCGCATCGGCGGGCGCATCACGCCGGCGGCGGCGCGCGCGTTCGGCCTGCGCGCCGGCACGCCGATGCTCGTCGGCCTGATGGACGGCAGCGCGGGCATGATCCTCGCCGGCGCGAAGGTCGGCCAGCTGTTCAACGTCACCGGCTCCACCGACGTGCTCGCGCTCTGCACCGATAAGCCGCAGCCGCACGAGCGCCTGCTCACCCGCGCCCTCGGCATCGAGGAAATTCCTCCAGGTCAGCACGCTCGCCGCCGTCGCCTCCGCGATCTACTGGGTGCGCGACCAGATGTATCCCGGCACGCAGATCGGGGAGTTCCAGGCGGAGTTCCGCCGGCTGGCCAAGCTCGGGCCGAAGGCGTCGGGCTCGGTGCGCTTCGAGCCCTACATGGCCGGCGAACGCACGAGCATCGTGCAGCGCCAGGGCGCCTTCACCGGCCTGACGCTCGCCAGCACGCGCGAGCAGATGCTGTCCGCCGTCGTCGAAAGCCTCATCCGCGCCAGCGCCGAGCGCCTGCCGCTGCTGGCCGCCACCGGCACGCCGCTCCGGCGCAACGTCGCCGTGTCCGGCGGCGCGGACCGCCTCGACGTCATCCTGCGCCGTGACTGGCCGGGCAAATGGAGCTACCGCGCCGTCACCGACGCGACGATGCGCGGCCTGGCCATGCTCGAGCCGAAGGAAATCTAGGCCCGTTCCGCGTAGAGGCGGAGGAGCACCTGCGTGCCGCAATCCTCCCAGCCGCGCGCGGCGACCTCGTCGTAGAGTTTCTTCGCCGTCTGCGTGCCGGGCAGGTCGAGCTTCATGACCTCGGCCGCCTCGAGCGCGAGGCGCAGGTCCTTGAGGAAGTGCTTCACGTAGAAGCCGGGAGCGTAGTCGCCGCGCAGCGCGCGCGGGGCGAGCACGGTCATGCCCACGCTGCCGGCGGCGCCGCCGCCGATGTTCTCCAGCACGCGCGCGGGATCGAGCCCGGCGCGCTGGGCGAAGCTGAGCGCCTCGCACCACGACATCATCACCGAGGCGATGCCGATCTGGTTGGCGAGCTTGCAGAGCTGGCCGGAGCCGGGCCCGCCCTGGAAGACGACGATCTTGCCCATGCGCTCGAAGAGCGGACGCGCGCGCGCGAACGAGGCCTCGTCGCCGCCGACCATGATCGAGAGCCGCGCCTCGCGGGCGCCGACGTCGCCGCCGGTCACCGGCGCGTCGAGCGCCGTGCAGCGGTGCGCGGGGGCCGCGGCGGCGATGCGTCGCGCCAGCTCGGGGCTCGAGGTGGTCATGTCGATCAGCACCGCGCCGGGACGCGCGTGCGCCAGCACGCCCTGCGGGCCAAAGTAGGTCTCCTCCACGTCGCGCGGGTAGCCGGCGATCGTGATGACGAAGTCCGCCTGCGCGGCGGCGGCGCCGGGCGTGTCGTGCCAGGTGGCGCCGGCGGCGAGGAGCTCCTGCGCCTTGGCCTTCGTGCGGTTGTGCACGTGGAGCGTGTGGCCGGCCTGGAGCAGGTGCCCGGCCATGCTGCGGCCCATCACGCCGGTGCCGATGAATGCGATCGAGTGCGTCGACATGCCGACCAGCCGAGCAACTTTGGTCCGGCGAGGCGAAGCAAAATCCCCGCGCTCAGCGGACCGCGTCGCGCGCGGCGGCGAGGAGCTTCTCGCCGCTGACGCGGACCTTGTAGTCCGGGTCGGCGTGCACGAAGCGCACGGTGCCGTCGCGGGCGATGACGAAGGCCGCGGGCACGGGCAGCCAGCGCGCGGCGGCGTCGCCGGGGACCGCCGGCAGGTCGATGTTCCACTCGGCGTATTTCTTCTGCATCCCGGCATCGACGCGGTAGGCGAGGCCGAGCGCGCGCGAGGCCTGCATGTCGCGGTCGGAGAGGAGGCGGTAGGGCAGGTGCTTCTCCTGCGTGAGGAAGCGGATGTTCTTCGGCTGGTCGGTGCTGAGCGCCACGATCTGGAAGCCGAGCTCCATCAGCTTCGGCTCGGCCTCGGCCAGCTCGGCCATGTGCTGCGTGCAATACGGGCACCAGCCGCCGCGGAAGACGATCAGCACGGTCGGCTGGCCGCCGAGCAGCGCCGCGAGGGAGGCGTTCGCGCCGTCCATCGTCTTCACCGTGGCGTCCGGCACGCGCGCGCCGACGGCCAGCGGGTGCGCCGCGTTGGGCGAGGCGGCGAGGTCGGCGGCGGCATGGGCCAGGCGGGGAAAGGAAAAGGACAGCAGGAGGGCGGACGCGGCCAGCAGGCGGCGGGAGAGGGCGAAGGTCTTCATGGGTGGGTCAGGCTAGGAGCGTCGCGGGGCGGGGTTTATTCCGAGCCGAGGGCGGCGCCGCCGGAGTTTCGACGTGGACGCGCCGGCGCCGGCATCGCAGATTCCCGCGTCATGCTCGTGCTCAACGCGCTTGCCCCGGTGTTCCTCATGATCGCGCTCGGCGCGTGGATGCAGCGCACGGAGTTCGTCTCGGCGGGCTTCCTGCGCGAGGCGAACCGCGTCACCTACTGGCTCGGCCTGCCCGCGCTGCTGTTCAGCCAGCTCGTATCGTCGCTGCACCAGGCAAGCGGGGCGGAGAAGCTGCTCGGCGCGATGGGCCTCGTGCTCGTGGCCGGGCTGGCGGCCGGCTACCTCGTCGCGCTGCTGCTGCGCGTGCCGGGGCCGGCGATGGGGACGTTCGTGCAGGGCGCGTTCCGCGGCAACCTGGCCTTCGTGGGCCTGCCGATCGTCTTCGCCCTGCCCAACGTGCCCGTGCTCGGCGGCCTGCCGCTGCACGCGGCCGCCATCCTCGTCGTCGCGCCCACCATGGTGGCCTACAATCTCGGCGCGGTGATCGTGCTCGTGGCGAGCCAGCACGCGTTCGGCTGGGGCGCGATCAAGCCGGTGGTGCGGCAGCTGGCGGTGACCCCGCCGCTGCTGGCCACGCTGGCGGGCATCGGTTTTGCGGCGATGGGCTGGACGCTGCCGCACGCGATCGCGCAGACGATGGAGGCGCTCGGCGAGATGGCGCTGCCGCTCGGCCTGCTCGGCGTCGGCGGCTCGCTCGTGAGCGTGCGGCTGGGCGCGTCGTGGCGCGGCCCGGTCGGTTCCGCGCTGCTGAAGACGGCGGGCGGGCCGCTCTTTGCGTGGGCAGCCGCGCGCCTGTTCGGGCTCGGCGCGGTGGAAACCAGCCTGCTCATGATCCTCGCCGCGTCGCCGACCGCGATCGTCTCCTACACGATGGCGGTGGAGATGAAGGGCGACGAGCAGCTGGCCTCGATGACGATCGTGGTGAGCGTCGTCACCTCGCTCGCGGCGCTGGCCGCGTGCGTGGCGACGTTCCCGCACTGAGGAAAGCCGCGTCCACTTTCGCGGCGGGCGCCGGGAAGGGCGGGGCGGGACCGGCCGCCCCGGCCTCGCCTCACGGGATGCGCAGCACCTGGCCGACGCGGAGCTGGCCCTGCGGCCCGATGAGCTCGCGGTTGGCCGCGTAGATCTCCTGCCAGCGGTCGGCGGTGCCGTAGTAGCGCTGGCTGAGCTTCGAGAGCGAGTCGCCCGCGGCGACGGTGTGCGTGCGGACGTTCGCGGCGGCGGCGGCGGTGACGGCGGCGCTGCGGGCAGCGGGATTCGCGGCGAGCGCGGCCTTCAGCTGGTAGTTTTCCTGCGCCAGCAGCGCGTTGCTGCCCTGGACCTGCTGCAACAGCGCGCGCGTCGAGGCGAGCTCCGTGCCGGCCTGGCTGCTGCCGCGCTGGGTGGCCGCGAGGGCGTCGTTCAGGCGCGCGATCTCGGCCTGCGCGTTGCGGGCGCTCTCCTCCGCGGCGACGAGGCGCGAAGCGAGGAATCCTTCTCGCTGCCGAGCGCGGCGGTGGACTGCTCGGTGCGGGCCTGGAGCGCGTCGTAGTCCTTCTGCAGCTGCGAAAAGCCGGTGAGCGCGGTGGCGAGCTTGTCCTCGGCGGTGGCGAGTTTCTCCTTCAGCGCGTCGACATTCTCGCCGGCGGCGGGCGCGGGCGTCGCGACGGCGGCGAGCTGGGCGCGCGCGGTGGTGAGCTCCGACTCGAGCTGCGTCACGCGGTCGGAGAGGTCGGGATAGGCGGGCGCCGCGGGGCGCGACGCGCTGGCCAGCTGCTGCTCGAGTTCGGCGACGCGGCTGCGCAGGTCCGGGTAGGCGGGAGCGGCGGACTTGGCGGCGGCCAGTTGCTGCCGGAGCGAGGCGACCTCGCCGCGGAGGTCCGGATAGCTGGGCGCGGCCGGACGGTTGGCGAGCTCCTGCGTGAGCTGCGCGACGCGGTCGCGCAAGTCGGGGTAGGCCGGCGCCGCGTTCCGGGCGGCGGCCAACTGGCGTTGCAGGTCGGAAACCTGGCTGCGGAGATCCGGGTAGGCGGGCGGCGCGTTGCGCAGGGCCGTGACCTGGGCCTCGAGCTCGCCGACGCGCTCGCGCAGGTCGGGATAGCTGGGCGCTGCCGGGCGGCTGCTGGCGCGGGCGAGCTGGGTTTCCAATTCGTTCACGCGGCTTCGCAGATCGGGATAAGCCGGCGCGGCGGACTTGGCGGCCGCCAGCTGTGACTCGAGTTCGGCGACGCGGCTGCGGACGTCGGGATAGGCCGGCGGGGCGTTGCGCAACGCGGTCACCTGCGCGTCGAGTTCAGCGACCCGCTCGCGGAGGTCCGGATAGGTCGGTGCCGCCGGCCGGCTGTTCGCGGCGGCGAGCTGCTGCTCGAGTTCGCTGACGCGGCCGCGCAGGTCGGGATAAGTCGGCGCGGCGGGACGATTGGCGGCGGCGGCGAGTTGCGTCTCCAGTTCGGCCACGCGGCCGCGGAGGTCCGGGTAGGCGGGCGGGGCATTGCGCAAGGTCGTGACCTGGGCCTCGAGCTCGCCGACGCGCTCGCGCAGGTCGGGGTAGGTGGGCGCCGTCGGGCGGCTGTTGGCACGGGCGAGCTGGTCCTCGAGCTCGTTCACGCGGTTCCGCAGATCCGGATAGGCCGGCGCGGCATGGCGCAGGGTCGTGACCTGGGCTTCGAGCTCGGCGACATGGCTGCGCAGGTCGGGATAGGCGGGGGCGGCGGATTTGGCGGCGGCGAGCTGCTGCTGGAGCGTGGCGACTTCGCCGCGGAGATCCGGGTATTCCGGCGCCGTCGGGCGGCTGTTGACGGCAGTGAGCTGCTGCTGCAGCGACTGGTTGGCGGCGCGGAGCTTGTCGGCGCTTTCCTGCGCGATGTCGGCCTGCTGCTGGCTGCGACTGAGCTGGGAGCGAACGGTGGCGAGGTCGTTGTCGACGGCGCTCTTCGCGTTGGCGAGGGCGGTGGCGCGGGCGTCGAGCGTGTCGGCGCGGCGGTTGGCCTCGGCGAGCTGGGTCTCGAGCGTGCCGACGCGTTCGCGCAGGTCGGGGAACGCGGGCGCCGCGGGGCGCGCGGTGGCCTGGGCGAGCTGGGCCTGGAGCTCGGCGACCTGCGGGCGCAGGTCGGGATAGGCGGGCGGGGCGTTGCGCAGCGCGGCCACCTGGCTTTCGAGGTCGGCGACGCGCTCGCGCTGGTCGGGGTAGGCCGGGGAGCGTTGCGCAGGGCGGCGACCTGGGCCTCGAGGTCCTGCACGCGCTCGCGCAAGTCGGGGTAGGCGGGCGCGGCCGGGCGGCGGTTCGCGGCGGCGAGCTGGGTTTCCAGTTCGCTCACGCGACCGCGGAGATCTGGATAGGCCGGCGCCGCCGACTGGGCGGCCGCAAGCTGGGACTCGAGCTGGGTGACGCGCGCGCGGACATCGGGATAAGCGGGCGTGGCGTTGCGGGCGGCGGTCAGCTGCTGCTGCAGCGCGGCAACCTCGCCGCGCAGGTCCGGGTAGGACGGAGCGGCGTTCTTGGCGGCGGTGAGCTGGGACTCCAGCGCGGCCACTTGCGAGCGCAGATCGGGATAGGCCGGGGCGGCGGTGCGCGCCTGGGCGAGCTGCGTCTGGAGCTGGGCGACTTCGTTCCGCAGGTCGGGGTAGGCGGGTGCGGCGGCCTTGGCCTCGGCGAGCTGGCGGTTGAGCTCGTCGATCTGCTTTCCGAATTCGAGCGCGGAGCTCTGCGCGTGGGTGAGCATCTGCTCCAGGCTCGTGCGGTCCTGGCCGGCCTTGGCGAGCGTGGCGCTGAGCTGGGTGTTGGCGGCACGGGCGCTCTCCAGCTCGGCCAGGGCGGCCTGGAGCTCGCGGGTTTTCTTCACGAGCGCATCCGGGTCGGCGGCGGGCTTCGTGGCGTCGGCCTGGAGCGACTTGATGGCGTCGTCGGCGCGGGCGAGCTCGGTCTTCTGCAGTTCGCTCTGGCGGACGAGTTCGCCGACGCGCATCTCGGAGATGCGGGCCTGCTCCTGGTAGGCGCGGCCGGTTTCGCGCGCCTCGGTGAGGTCCTTCTGGACCTGGGCGGCGAGCTTCTGCAGGCGCTCGCGGTCGGTGCGCAGCGCGGCGACGTCGCCGGCGAGCTCGGTGATCTTGGCGGAGAGGGAGTCGCGTTCGCGGCGCAGCTGCTCGGCGTCCGGCGCGCTGACGGCGGCCTTGGCCTTCTGCAGCTCGGTCTTGAGCTGGTCGGCTTCCTTCCAGGCCGCGGCGAGTTCGGTGCTGAGCTGCTGCTTGTCGGCCCGGGCCTGGGCCAGTTCGCGTTCGGCGGCGGAGGCGTCGGGGGCCGGGGCGACCGGAGCCGGCGCGGCCGGCTTGCCGAGGGCGGTGCGGCGCTCGGCGAGGCGCGCCTTGGCGGTCTCGAGCTCGGCGGCGCTGAGCTGGGCGGAAAGATTGTCGAGGGCACGGCCGCGGGCGCCGTTCTCGAGGGCGAGGGAAAGCCAGACGTAGGCCTCGGCGCGGTCGACGGGCGTGTCGCGCCCCTCGGCGTAGGCCAGGCCGAGGTTGTATTGCGCGATGGCGTTGCCCTTCTCGGCCTTGGCGCGGAGCGCAGCGAGGTCGCTGTCGGCGGCGGCGAGGCCGGCGGTGAGCGCGGACGCGAGGAGAGCGTGACGGAGGACGCGGGAGAGCTTCATGGCAAAGTCGAGTAGCGGACTTGTGCCGGTTCGCCCGGGACGCGGCAAGCCCCGGGGTGCGCCGGAGGCGGATATCAGCGGGAATTTACCGGTCACAAGGACCGGGCGGCGGCTAGGCTCCGCGGGGGCGGTCGCTTTTCGCGCGGCCGACGGCGGCGTGCCAGGCGGCGAGCAGGCGCGCCGCGGCGGCGGGCTTCATGCTGGCGGCGAAGGTGCGCTCGGCCTGCCACAGCGCGCTGATCTCGGCGCGGTTTTTCCAGAAGCCGGTGGCGAGGCCGGCGAGGTAGGCGGCGCCGAGGGCGGTCGTCTCGGTGGTGCGCGGGCGGACGACGGGCACGCGGAGGAGGTCGGCCTGGAATTGCATCAGCGCGTCGTTCACGACGGCGCCGCCGTCGACGCGCAGCTCGCGCAGCGGCCGGGCGCAGTCGGCGCGCATGGCGGCGAGCAGGTCGGCGCTCTGGTAGGCGATGCTTTCGAGCGCGGCGCGGGCGAGGTGGCCGGCGGTGCTGCCGCGGGTGAGGCCGACGATCGTGCCGCGCGCCGCGGCGTCCCAGTGCGGGGCGCCGAGGCCGGCGAAGGCGGGCACGAGGTAGACGCCGCCGTTGTCGGGCACGCGGGCGGCGAGTTTCTCCACGTCCGCCGAGCGCGCGATCAGGCCGAGGCCGTCGCGGAGCCACTGGACGACGGCGCCGCCGATGAAGACGGAGCCCTCGAGAGCGTATTCGAGCCGGCCGCCGAGGCGCCAGGCGACGGTGGTGAGGAGCTGGTGCCGCGACGCGACCGGCCGGTCGCCGGTGTGCAGCAGGAGGAAGCAGCCGGTGCCGTAGGTGTTTTTCGCCATGCCGGGACGGAAGCAGGCCTGGCCGAAGAGCGCGGCCTGCTGGTCGCCGGCGACGCCGGTGATGGGCACGCCGCGGAGGGCGGGGACGGCGGTGACCTCGCCGAACGCCCCGGAGCTGTCGCGGACCTCGGGCAGCACCTCGCGCGGGATGCGGAGGATGTTCAGGAGAGTGTCGTCCCAGTCGCCGGTGCGGAGGTTGAAGAGCAGGGTGCGCGAGGCGTTGCTGGCGTCGGTGGCGTGCACGGCGCCGCCGGTGAGCTGCCAGATCAGCCACGTGTCGACGGTGCCGAAGGCGAGCTCGCCCCGCTCGGCGCGGCGGCGCGCGCCGGGCACGTGGTCGAGGAGCCAGGCGAGCTTGGTGCCGGAGAAATAGGGGTCGAGCAGCAGGCCGGTCCGGCGGCGGAAGAGCGGTTCGCGGCCGGATTGGCGGAGCTGGGCGCAGAGCTCCGCGGTGCGCCGGTCCTGCCAGGCGATCGCGCGGTGCAGCGGCCGGCCGGTGCGCCGGTCCCAGAGCAGCGTGGTCTCGCGCTGGTTGGTGAGTCCGAGGGCGGCGAGGTCGCGGGCGGTGAGATCGGCCCGGGCAAGGGCGCCGAGCGCGGTGAGCCGGGTGGTTTCCCAGAGGTCGTGCGGGTCGTGCTCGACCCAGCCGGGCCGCGGGAAGTGCTGGGGGAATTCCTGCTGGGCGGCGGCGCGCGGCCGGCCGCGGCGGTCGAAGACGAGGGCGCGGGACGAGGTGGTGCCTTGGTCGAGCGCGAGGACGAAGCGGGGGCGGCTCATGCGGGCGGCGGGGTGGAGGGCGGCACAGTGGCGCGGCCGGGGCCGGCCCGCAAGCCGGCGCGCGTCCGCGCGGCGCCGGGCGCGGCGGGTAACTGCGGCGCCGCCGCCAGCGTCGTTCTTGCTTCCAATAGTAAGCTAGCTTACCGATTCCCCCTTGCCTCGCGTCCACGCCCACGAAGCCCGCCGCATCTCCCTGCTGTTGTCCGACATCAACCGGCAGGTGCGGAGCGTTTTCGACCGCCGGGTGAAGCACCTCGGGCTCACGCGGGCGCAGTGGATGTTCCTCTTCTACCTCGGCCGCGAGCCGGGCATGACCCAGAGCCAGCTGGCGGAGCTGATGCAGATGGAGAAGATCAGCGTCAGCCGCCAGGCCGAGCGTCTGGAAAGCGCGGGCTGGATCGAGCGGCGCGACGACCGCGCGGACGCGCGGGCCTATCGCCTCTACCCGACGGCGCGCGCCGGACGCGTCGTCGCGAAGCTCAACGCCCTCGCCGACGAACTCCGCGCCGACTACCTCGAGGGCCTGCCCGCCGGGCGCATCGCCGCGCTGACCGAGGACCTCGGGCGCATCCGCGCCAACCTCGTGCGCCTGCGCGGCGCCGAGGGCAGCCGCAACGGCGCCTCCCTTTCATGAAAACGTCCGTCTTCCGCTCCCTTGCCCGCGCCGCCGGGCCGCTGCTCGCGCTCGGCCTGCTCGCCGGCTGTGGCAAAACCGATCCCGCCGCCGCCGCCGCCGCGCCCGCCGTGCCCGTGCAGGTGGCCAAGGCCACCCACGCCGACGTCCCGCGCTGGATCGAGTCGATCGGCAACGTGCAGGCGCTGCGCTCCGTCATGGTGAAGTCGCAGGTCGACGGCATCATCGCCACTGTCCACCTCCAGGAGGGCGACGAGGTGAAGGCGGGCGACCTGATCGTCACGCTCGACCGCCGGCCGTTCGAGAACGCCGTGCTCCAGGCCCGCGCCGCGCTCGCCACCGCCCGGGCGCAGGCCGAGCAGGCGCGCATCGACGCCGAGCGCTACTCGCACCTCGACCAGCAGTCCGCGATCTCGAAGGAGGCCTACGCGCAATACCTCACCCGCGCCGAGACGACCCGGGCCGACGTGCAGGCCAAGGAGGCCGCGCTCGCCAACGCCCAGCTCCAGCTCGGCTACACCGAGATCCGCGCGCCGTTCCCCGGCCGCGCCGGCCAGCTCCTCCTGCACGAGGGCGCGCTGGTGAAGGCCAACGACGCCAACAGCTCCATCGTCTCCATCAACCAGCTCGCGCCGATCGCGGTCAGCTTCACCGCGCCCGAGACGGCGCTGCCGCTCCTCCGCGCCGCGATGGCGAACGGCTCCGCGCAGGTCGCGGTCACGGAGCGCGCCTCGGGCGTGCAGCGCACCGACGGCAAGCTCGGCTTCGTCGACAACGCCGTCGATCCCACCACCGGCACCGTGACGCTGAAGGCGTTCTTCGCCAACGCCGACCACGCGCTCTGGCCGGGGCAGTTCGTGCACGTGAAGACGCTGGTCGACGTGACGCGCGGCGTGTTCGTCGTCCCCACCACCGCCGTGCAGACGACGCAGAACGGCTCCACGCTCTACGTCGTGAAGGCCGACCGGACGGTCGAGCTGCGCCGCGTGAAGGTCGTGCGCACCGACGGTGACCGCACCCTGCTCGCCACGGGCGTGCAGGACGGCGAGACGGTCGTCACCGACGGCCAGCTCCGGCTCCTGCCGGGCGTGAAGGTCGAGTTCGCGACCCTCGCGACGAACGACGCCGGCGGCGCCGCGGCGCCGGCCACCGCCGCGCCGCAGGAGGACTGAGCCATGAACCTGCCCGCCCTCTGCATCCGCCGCCCGGTGATGACCACGCTGCTCACCGCGGCGCTGTGCATCTTCGGCGCGATGGCCTACAAGCTCCTGCCCGTCTCGGACCTGCCCAACGTCGATTTCCCGACCATCGTCGTCAGCGCCAGCCTGCCCGGCGCCACGCCCGAGACGATGGCCAGCGCCGTCGCCACGCCGCTCGAGCAGCAGTTCGCCACCATCGCCGGCATCGACTCGATGACGTCGACCAGCTCCCTCGGCTCCACCTCGATCACGATCCAGTTCTCCCTCGACCGCACGATCGACGCCGCAGCGCAGGACGTGCAGGCCGCCATCGCCGCGGTGCAGCGCCGCCTGCCCACGGACATGCCGGCGCCGCCCTCCTTCCGCAAAACCAACCCGGCGGACCAGCCCATCCTCTACCTCGCGCTCGCCTCGCCGACGCTGCCGCTCTCGGTCGTGAACGAATACGCCGACACCATCCTCGGCCAGCGCATCTCCACCGTCGACGGCGTGGCCCAGGTGCAGATCTTCGGCGCGCAGAAATACGCCCTCCGCGTCCGCCTCGATCCGCGCGCGCTCGCGGCCAAGGGCATCGCGCTCGACGACGTCCGCGCCGCGCTCTCCGCCCACAACGTCAACCTGCCCACCGGCGTGCTCGACGGCCCGCAGCAGGCCATGACCGTCGTCGCCACCGGCCAGCTGGCGAGCAGCGGCGAGTTCGCCAACATCGTCGTCGCCTACCGCAACGGCGCCCCGGTCCGCCTGAGCGAGCTCGCGCAGGTGATCGACAGCGTGCAGGACAACCGCGTGGCGAGCTGGTTCTACCGCCAAGGCCAGGGCGATCGCTCCGTCGTGCTCGCGGTGCAGAAGCAGCCCGGCACGAACACCGTCGAGGTGGTCGACCGCGTGCGGCGGCTGCTCCCGGCCTTCAAGGCCCAGCTGCCCGCCTCGGTGCAGCTCAACGTCCTCGCCGACCGCTCCGAGAGCGTGCGCGAGTCGGTGAACGACGTGCAGTTCACGCTCACGCTCGCGATCATCCTCGTGGTGCTGGTGATCTTCGTCTTCCTGCGCAACGTCCGCGCCACCGTCATCCCCGGCATCGCCATCCCCATGGCCCTGGCGGGCACGTTCGTGGTGATGTATTTTGCCGGCTACACCCTCGACAACCTCTCGCTGCTCGCGCTCACGCTCTCGGTCGGCTTCGTGGTCGACGACGCGATCGTGATGCTGGAAAACATCGTCCGCTACACCGAGCAGGGCATGCCGGTGCGCGAGGCGGCGTTCAAGGGCTCGGGCGAGATCGGCTTCACCATCCTCTCGATGACGCTGTCGCTCGTGGCGGTGTTCATCCCCGTGCTCTTCATGGGCGGCATCCTCGGCCGCCTGCTGCACGAGTTCGCCGTGACCATCACGGCCTCGATCCTCGTCTCCGGCGTCGTGTCGCTGACGCTGACGCCCATGCTCTGCAGCCGCTTCCTCAAGCCGCACCCGGCCGGCGCGGTGGAGCGGCACGGGCGCGTCTACGAGGCCTTCGAGACGTTCTTCAACCGCATGCGCGACTTCTACGAGCGCACGCTGCGCGTGGCGCTGCGGCACCGGCTGGTCACGATCGGCGTCGCGGCCCTGATGGCCGTGCTCACCGTCGTCGTGGCGCGCCTGCTCCCGACGGGCTTCATCCCCACCGACGACACCGGGCAGATCTTCGCCTTCACCGAGGCGGCGCAGGACGTGTCGTTCGCCGAGATGGTGCGCCACCAGCAGGCCGCCGCGGCGATCGTGGCGAAGAACCCCAACGTCGTCATGTTCATGTCCGCCATCGGCGGCGGCCCGTCGGCCACGAACAGCAACCAGGGCCGCATGTTCATCATCCTGAAGGACCGCCACCAGCGCGCGCACGCCGCGGTCATCGCGCAGCAGCTGCGCAAGGAGCTCGCCGTCGTGCCCGGCCTCAAGGTCTACCCGCAGCTGCTGCCGCCGATCCGCCTCGGCGGCGCGCTCACGAAGGCGCTCTACCAGATCACGCTCTTCGGCAGCGACCTCCAGGAACTCTACGCCGCCGCCGGCAAGATGGAGGCGAAGATGCGCGAGCTGCCCGGCCTGCAGGACGTGAATTCCGACCTCCAGATCTCGAACCCGCAGCTGCGCGTCGACATCGCCCGCGACCGCGCCGCCGCGCTCGGCGTCACGCCGCAGCAGATCGAGGACGCGCTCTACAGCGCCTACGGCTCGCGCCAGGTCTCCACCATCTACACGCCGACGAACCAATACTACGTCATCATGGAGACGGCGCCGGAGTTCCAGAAGAGCCCGGAGGCGCTCTCGCTGATCTACATCAAGGGCAAGAGCGGCAAGCTCGTGCCGCTCGACACCGTCGCCGCGCTCCGCCGCGAGGTCGGCCCGCTCACCGTCAACCACCTCGGCCAGCTTCCCGCCGTGACGATCTCCTTCAACCTCCGGCCCGACTACTCGCTCGGCCAGGCCACCGCCGTCGTCGGCGAACTCGCCCGCAAGGAGCTGCCCGCGACGATCAGCTACGGCTTCCAGGGCTCGGCCCAGGCCTTCGCCTCGTCGACCCAGGGCCTGCTCCTGCTGCTCGTGGTGGCGGTGCTCGTGATCTACATCGTGCTCGGCATCCTCTACGAGGACTTCATCCACCCGCTGACGATCCTCTCCGGCCTGCCGGCGGCGAGCTTCGGCGCGCTGTTCACGCTCTGGGCGTTCCGCGAGGAGCTGAACGTCATGGGCTACGTCGGCGTGATCCTGCTCATCGGCATCGTGAAGAAAAACGCGATCATGATGATCGACTTCGCCATCGCGAAGGAGCGCGAGCAGGGCGAGCGCTTCGTGGCGCAGGACGCGATCTTCGAGGCGTGCCTGGTGCGCTTCCGGCCGATCATGATGACGACCTTCGCCGCGCTCGCCGGCGCGGTGCCGATCGCGCTCGGCCTCGGCGCCGGCGCCGACTCGCGCCGGCCGCTCGGCCTCGCGGTGGTCGGCGGCCTCGTCGTCTCGCAGGCGCTGACGCTCTACATCACGCCTGCGATCTACGTCTACATGGACCGCTTCACGCGCTGGCTGGCCGCGCGGCGCCAGCCGGCCGCGGCGGCCGGCGCGCCGGCCGAAGTGCCGGCGAAGTGAGGCCGGGCGTCACGCGGGCATGAAAAAGGCGGGCCGCGAGCGGCCCGCCGACGGAGACGCGAAAAAGTCCGGACGGCTCAGAAGCGGTAACTGAGGCGCAGGCCGCCGCCGACGTCCGGGCTCGCGTCGGTGAAGCCCTTTTGCGCGTAAGCGAAGAGCCGCCAGCGGTCGGTGAGGTCGTGCGACACGGCCAGCGTCGCCTCGGTGCCGGCGTCGCCGCCGTCGACGACGCGCGAGCGCCAGTCGAGCGAGGCGGTGAGCACCGTGCGGTCGGAGGTGCGGAAGTGCGCGCCGCCGGAGCCGTAGGCGCCGTCGCGGAGCGGGTAGAGCGCGCTCGCGCCGAGGAAACGGTAGCCGCCCGCGACGAACGGCGTGACCGCGCCGAACGTGCGGTAGGCGGTCAGCTGGCCATAGTAGTCGGTCTTGCCGGTGCCGAGGCCGCGGTCGTCGTCGGCGGTCGGGAGCTTCACGCGGACCGTCGGATCGAGATGCCAGCCGGTGCCGAGCGGGTCGCCGCGGTAGGTGAGATCGGCGTAGACGTCACCGAGGCCGGATTCGGACGCGCTGGTCGGGCGGGTGAGACTGCCGGCGCCGCCGGTGAGCGCGGCGGCGGACGGGCCCTTGATCGTGAGCCACGACGTGAAGGCGCGGAAGACCCACGCCGGCGATTCGTAGGTGACCTCGAAGGGCACGGACGTGACGGTGGTGTCGGAGGCGAGGCCGTAGCTGCCGCGCGAGTAGTCGAAGCCGGTGCCGACGGTCGTGGTCGCCGGCGGCGGCGGGGGCGTGGCGGTCTGGGCGAGGAGGGCGCCGGCGAGCAGCGCGGCGGGAAGGAGGGCGAAGCGGAGCGTTTTCATGGTGTTTGGGCCGGGTGATCCGATCCGGCCGCCGGGGCGCGAGGGCCCCGGCGGCGGACCGGAAACGAGCCGCGGTGAGTTCCGAGGCGGGTGGCGGTCAGGATTTCGGCGCGCTGCTCGCGCTGCCGCTGGCGGCGGCGTCGGCGGCGATCACGGCGGTGGCGTAGGCGGAGTAGTCCTTCGCGAGCTGGGACTGCACTTCGCCCCAGGTGCTTTCCTTCGTCGCCTTCACGGAGGCGCGAAGCGAGGCGCGCAATTCCTTTTCCGTGGCGCGGACCTCGCGCATCGCGCGGGCGAACTCGGCGCGCGCGTGGTCGCCGGCGATCTCGGCGCGGGCTTTCGCCTCGGCCAGGGCCTGGGTGCTGGCGTCGATGCGGGCCTCGATCTGCGCCGAGAGCGACTCGCGCGCGTTGAAGGCGGTCTGGCGGATCGCGCCGGTCGTCTCCGCCGTGTTCACGGTGGCGTTGATGCCGTGCGTCGCGGCGACGTCGAGGCCGGCCGCGCCGCGGAGCTGGCCGGTGGCCGAGGCGTTGGCGCTGCCGACGACGGCGGGTTGGTGTGACGCGGACACGCTCGCGCCGACCGTGCCGGCGGTGGTCGCGGCGGCAGCGGCAGGCGGGAGGACCGGGGCGCGGACGGTGGCGGCGGTGGTCGCCGCGCTCTGGGCGGCGGCTGAGGCGGTCACCGCGGGCGGCGGCGGCGGGGGCGGCAGGGCCGGCCGGACCGTCGTGGCCGCATTGGCGGCACCATGGAGCAGCTGGGCCGAGGCGGACGCGGCGAGCGTCGTGGCCGAAGCGAGAGCGAGGAGGCAACGTAGCGTGGTATTCATGGTTGTTTCCTGGGTTGAGGTTCCGGGTTCGGCTCGTGCGACTGCCCCGTCGCGGACGAGGTTCGCTTCGTCCCGAAAATATTCCCGCTCATCCCGCGGAACCGCGGGGTCGTCGCGCCTGTAGCCCGGAAGTTCGGGGAAATTTCCGCAGGAAAATTCCGGCAGGGAAACCGCTCAGGCCGGCCCCGTCTGCTTGGCCGGGGGCGGCGGCGGATCGTCGTCGTTCTCGAAGATGCTGCCGGAGGAGACCGGCGCGGTGCGCCAGTTGAAGCGGATGGTGAGCGCGCGGAAGACGAAGGTCAGCACCACGGCGACGATCGCGGCCCGGTTGGCGGACAGCTCGAGGCTGGCGGTGCAAAACACGAACGTCACGGCGCCGGCGAGGGCGGTGAGCAGGTAGAACTGCCCGGGCTTGAACACCAGCGGCTCCTCGCGGCAGAGGAGGTCGCGCAGCACGCCGCCGCCCACGGCGTTGACGACGCCGACGAGGATCGCGGCCGGCGCCGACAGGCCGGCGTGGAGGGATTTTTGCACGCCGAAGGCCGCGTAGGCGCCGAGTCCGAGCGCGTCCACGATGGCGATGAGGCGGGCGAAATGGTGGATGCGCGAACCGAAGAGGATGCCGCAAAGCACGGCCGCACCGATGAGCTGGATGTAGCGCGGGTTGGTCAGGAGCGGGGTGGGACCCTGCGCGAGGAAAAGCCCGTCGCGCAGCACGCCGCCGCCCAGCCCCGTGACCAGCGCCAGCGCCAGCACGCCGACGATGTCGTAATGTCGCTTGATGCCGGCCAGCGCCGCGGACAACCCGAACGCGAAAGTCGCGCCGTAGTCGAAGAGCACGGGGAGATCGAAGGTGCCTCGGATCACGTTGGGCTAAGTGGTTGTTTTGTCGCGAAATCCAAGTAGCTTGCTCCGTTCGCCGGCGCAACTCCCGCCTGTGCCCTAAGGTTCCGGACGCTCGCCCGTTGATTCCCGGTGAAACACTTCCCTAGGGTATGTGTCCCACCCCTCGGCCCTCACCAACCATGAAAAAGTTCCTCGCCCTCGCTTTGCTCGGCGCGACCGCGTTGTCGCTGTCGGCGCAGACCTTTCGTCCCAATGCCGTCAACGGCGCCGTGCTCGGTGGCATCGCCGGGGCGGTGATCGGCAACAACAGCGGCAGCGGCAACGGCGGTAAGGGCGCGCTCATCGGCGCGGCCGCCGGGGCGGTGCTCGGCGCCGCGGCGGACGATGCGAACCATGCCGCCGGGCGCGGCGACGCCCGCACGCGCGTGCGCGTCGGCGTGGGCTACGGCGACTACGGCCATCGCGACTACCGGTCCCACGATCACGGCTATCGCCGCGTCGGCTACCGGCCCTACGGCTACTATTCCTATCCGCGCGCGACGGTCTGGCCGAGCAGCTACTGGGGTTACTACGACTACCCGCGCTACTCCTACGCCTACCCGAGCTACACCTACTACCCGAGCTACACCTACGGTTATTACGACACCGGCTACTACGGCAGCGGCGACAACGCCCTCGGCGGCGCGCTGCTCGGCGCCGGCCTCGGCGCGATCATCGGCAACAACAGCGGCAGCGGCAACGGCGCGCGCGGCGCCCTCTGGGGCGCGCTGGCCGGCGCGGTGATCGGATCGACCCGCGATGCCGCCGTCGACCGTCCGTATCGTCGCGTGCGCCCGGTGAGCTACTACCAGCCCGAGGTCGCGGCCGCCCAGCCGGCGGCGCAGCAACAGCCGCAGCAGGTGACGATCATCAACAATTACTACGGCAACTCGTCGCCGATGAGCAGCGCGAACTCCCTGTTCGGCCGCTGAGCGCTTCGTTTTCGTTTCACCAAGCACCCATGAACCCTCGTCTCCTCATTGTTTCCTCGTGCGCCCTCGGCGCGGCGTTCCTCGCCGGCTGCCAGCAGCCCTACGGCGGCGTCCAGAACCCGAACGGCGTCCCCGTCACGGAAATGCGCCCCGATGAACGCGGCTTCGTCGCCGGCACCGGCGTCGAGTCCCAGGACCTCGTCGCCGTCACCGACAAGATGTCGCGCGGCATCCTCGGCATCCCCGAGATCGCCGCCGCCAAGGTCACGCCCCGCGTGGTGCTCGAGCCGGTCGTCAACGAGACGCGCTTCCCGATCAACAAGGACATCTTCCTCACCCGCATCCGCTCGCAGCTGAACGAGAAGGCCGCCGGCCACGTGCGCTTCCTCGACCGCGAGATGATGAAGACCCTCGAGCGCGAGCGTGAGCTCAAGATGAGCGGCCAAGTCACCGCCAGCGCCGACCCCAACGTCGTCGAGTTCCGCGGCGCCGACTACTTCCTCACCGGCAAGCTCCAGAGCCTCACCACCCGCACCTCGCAGGGCGTGAGCGACTACGTGCTCTACACCTTCCGCCTCACCGACGCCCGCACCAGCGAGATCGTCTGGGAGAGCTCCGCCGAGATCAAGAAGCAGGGTCTCGAGGACGCGGCGTATCGTTGAGCGTGACGCACGGCGCTTTGCCGTGCTCACTTTCGCGCGATGTCGCGTCTCCGTTCCATCGGGCCACGGGCGCTCCTGCTCGTGGCCGTCCTCGTCACCCTCACCGGCTGCGTCGGCCCCGCGCTGCCCACCGACCAGCCGCTCGTCACCGACGACCCCAAGCTCGCCGGCACCCTCGTGCGCGACAAGGTCCTGTGGCAATACCGCCTCGGCCTCGCCGCCCTCCGCGCCGGCCGCGACGACGAGGCCAAGCAGCGCTTCGACGACGCCATCCTCACCATGGGCGGCATCCTCGCCGATCGCGCGGACGCCCAGCGCGCCCGCTCGCTCTGGTCGGGCGAGGAGCGCAAGACCTTCATCGGCGAGCCCTACGAGCGCGTCATGGCCTACTATTACCGCGCCATCCTCTACTGGCGCGACGGCGAGCCCGACAACGCCCGCGCCTGCTTCCGCTCCGGCCAGTTGCTCGACAGCGTCGCCGAGGAGGGCGACTACCGCGCCGACTACGTGCTGCTCGACTACCTCGACGGCCTCGCCAGCGCGAAGCTCGCGGCCGACGGCAGCGACGCCTTCGCCCGGGCGGAGAAGAGCGCCAGGCACCCGCTGCCCCCTACGATCCGCAGGCCAACGTCCTCGTCTTCGCCGAGTGGGGCCGCGGCCCGCTGAAGTTCGCCGACGGCACCTACGGCGAGAAGCTGCGCTTTTCCGATCCGCCGTCCGCCGCCACCAGCGCGCGCCTGCGCGTCGACGGGCAGACCGTCGCCCTCGCGCCGTGGGACGACCTCTACTTCCAGGCCACCACCCGCGGCGGCCGCGTGATGGACTACATCCTCGGCAACAAGGCCGTGTTCAAGGGCACGACCGACGTCGTCGGCGACGTGTCCCTCCTCGGCGCCGTTATCGCCCACAACGAGGCCGAGCGCAAACGCGCCGAAGGCGAGAGCGGCCGCGGCTCCGACCAAACGGCCCTGGCCCTCGCCGCCCTCGGCGCCTTCAGCAAGGTCCTTTCCGCCGCCACCGTGGCGCGCGCCGATATCCGCGCCTGGGACAACCTCCCGCGCTACCTCGGCTTCACCGCGCTGCGCCTGCGCGCCGGCGACCACGCCGCCGCGATCGAATACCTCGGCGCCGACGGCCGCGTCATCGAGGCCCACACCCGCGAATTTACGCTCCACGTCCCCGCCGCCGGCGACCGCGACACCGTCGTGTTTCTCAGCGAATTAGCAAAAACCCCGCCGCCGGGTGAACTTTCCCCGATGGCGCTGTCCAACATCTCAACACCAGACCGACCAGCCATGAACAACGTCAAGACGCCCCTCTGCCTCGCCGCGCTGACCGCCGCCGCGCTCCTCGCGGGCTGCCAGCACGAGCCCGGCCCGTTTCTGCCGCAGGACACCACGCGCTACACGCTCGAGAACACGGAGAAATTCGTGCTCATGGACCGTCCGACGCAGATCTCCGTCACCTGCACCGGCCTGCAGGAGCGCATCGGCGAGGACGGCCGGCTCGAGGTCGTGGCCAACGTCAAGAACCGCGAGAACCGCCGCATCCAGGTCCAGATCCGCTGCGTGTTCAAGGACGACGCCGGCTTCTCCACCGGCGACGAGACGCCGTGGCAGACGCTGATCCTCGGCGAGAACGCCACCGAGGCGATGCGCTTCGTCGCCCACACCAACGCGGCGCGCAAATACACCGTCGCCGTCCGCCAGGCGCGCTGAGCCGCGCCGTTGCACCATGAAAACCACCCTCGCTTTCCTCGCCCTCGCCGCCGGCGCCACCGCCGGGTTCGCGCAGAACCAGCCCGCCACCGCCGGCGAGCGCCCGCCGGTCGTCCAGCAGGTCCCCGCCGGCACGCCGCCCTCGCTCGCGCCGGCCGACAGCGGCCAGAAGCTCTACGCGCCCGAGAACCGCGCCATCATCCCGCCCGACCAGGCCCGCGCCGTGGTCGACAAGTTCGCCGAGGCCTACGCCAAGCTCGGCAAGCCCCGCCTGCTTTTCTACGTCAACCGCGAGCTCATCGACGCCAATTCCGGCCTCCGCCTGACCAAGCGCACCGAGCGCACCGAGGCCGACCGCGCCGAGACCAAGAGCGACGTCGACGCCGCCGCGCCGCAGGGCGCCCCGCAGGTGCAGGTCAACGTGAACGGCAGCGCCTCGTCCGTGCCCGCCGCCCCGCTCGGCCGCGGCACCACGACCGCCTCCAAGGAGCATGTCTCCGCCGAGAACACCTTCGAGGCCAAGGACGCCGCCAAGGAAACGCTCGCCGACCGGCAGACCGTGCGCGACGTCGAGCGCCTCTTCGGCCGGCCGTTCCGCGCCGCCGGCGCGTCGCTCGCCGACCAGCGCGTCGCCGCGGCCCTGATCGCCGACAAGCCCTTCGACCACTTCACCGCCTCCGGCAACGAGCAGGCGCGCAAGGACCGCGAGGCGCTCGGCAAGGTCGCCGATGTCGTCATCGAGGTGCTGATCTCCAGCCGCGAGGTGCTGCTGCCGAAGGTCTCCGGCGACCAGACGACCGTCGTGCCCGACATCCAGGCCACGGCGATCCGCCTCAGCGACTCCGCCATCATCGGCCAGGCCAGCTCGCGCGACGTGCTGGGCAAGGACCGCGACGCCGGCCGCATCGTCAACCGCTTCGATGTCCACGACATCGCCGAGGCCACCGCGCTCGCTCTGATGGAGGACATGGCCCTGGGCGGCAAGTAACCGCCCTGCCGCTCCGGCTCCCGGCCGCGCGTTCCCGCGCGGCCTTTTTGCGCCCGCGCCGCCGCGGCTCCTCCGCGCAGCGAGGCGGGAGTTTGACAGCCGGCCGAATCGCCGTCTTTTGCCGGTGCGATGTCGCTCGTCCACGCCTGCCGGATCCTCGCCCTCGTCCTCCTCGGCTTCGGGGCGGCCGGCGCGTCCGCCGCCGAGCCCGGCGATCCGATCCGGGCCGACGCGCTCGACGAAGCGCGGCTGGCGCGGGCGATCTTCGAGGAGACGAACCGGGTGCGGGCGCAGCTCGGCCTGAAGCCCTTCGGCGCCGAGCCGAAGCTCGACGACGCGGCCGGGACGCAGGCGCGGCTTGGCTCGGTGTTCCGCCCGCCGAGCCACACCAACCCCTTTCCGCTCATCGCCACGCCGCTCGACCGCGTGAAGTTCGCCGGGCTCGACCCCGAATACGTGGCCGAGAACATCGCGCGGATTCCCCTCTACGACCTGCCGCGGGGCACGGGCGTCTACCACCTGAAGAACGATCCGACGCTGCGCGAAACGAGCACCGGCCGGCCCGCTCGGGTTCACACCTACGAGAGCTTCGCGCGGGCCGTGGTCGAGGCCTGGATGAATTCGCCGGGCCACCGCGAAAACATCGTCAGCACGAAGCTGCGCTTCCTCGGTTGCGCGGTGAAGGCCTCGCGCAGCCAGGACGACATCGACATGATCTTCGCCGTGCAGGCGTTCTACACCCCGAAGGCGAAGCGCGCCGCCGCGTCGCCGCTGCCGGACAGCGTGCCGGCCCGCCGGGTGCCGGGCACGGCGCTACGGCGCATCTAGCGCCGCGCTCCTCAGCGCTCGACCTGGAGCTGCGCCAGCGCCGCGAGCTGCCGCGCGCGGCGGTCCTCGCGCTGGCGGATGAGGGCGGGCACGGCGCGCGACTCGCAGTCGGCGATGCCGCAGCGCTCGCAGGTGTCGCCCACGAGCGAGGTCGGCAACGTCGGGTCGTTCCAGAAGTTCACCGACTTCTTGAGCGCGTCGTTCATCACGAAGCCGAGGGTGACGCACGAGTTCATCTCGGGGTTGGCCGAGCGCGGGTGCGCGAGGGAGATGGAGAAATACTCGTCGTTGCTGGCGTAGAAGCGCGAGCGCTGGGCGCCGGCGACGATCAGCGCCGAGCCCTCGCGGGCGCGGCGGGCGTCGAGCTCGATCAGCGAGCGGAGCGAGACCCAGCGGCGGCAGTAGTGCTCGTTCACGCCCACGCTGTGCGTGCCGTGCATGCGCTGGTAGTGCAGCTCCTTGCCGATGCGCACGTCGGTGGTGCCGCGGGTGTGGTCGAAGCGCACGAAATACATCTGCTCCAGCCCGAAGAAGCGCGGCACGATCTGCGAGAGGCGGTGGAAGAACATCTCGGGCGTCGCCTGGTAGCGGCGGTTGATCGCGACGAGCATGTTGCCGTCCCACTGCGTGCGGGTGAAGAACTGGCGCAGGTCGGAGACGAGGAGGTGGCGGTCGAGCAGCATGGCGCCGGCGAAGTAGGAGGCGCGGAAATTGTTCAGCAGCTGGTCGAACGAGGCGACCTTCACGATCGGCGAGGTCGTCATCGGCTCGACCAGTCCCATCTCGCGGTAGCCGATCTCGCGGGCGAGGAGGAAGGCCTGCTGCCAGAGCGAGAGCCGGGAGTTGAGGAACATCCGCGGATGCTGGCTCTCGGCGCCGAAGGTCACGGCGCGCATGTCCTGCAGGTCGGGGCGCGCGGCGAGGGCCGCGTCGTCGATGGTGTAGCCGTGGCGCTGGGTGAGGTGCTCGCGGAGCCGGGCCAGGTCGGGGGTCTGGGTGCGCGCCCACTCGTGCTCCTTGCGGAACTTCTCCGCCGCGAGCTCGATGTCCTCGAAATAGTTCTGGTTCTGCTCGACGTAGGAGCGCATGGCCGCGAGCAGCAGGTGCTCGATCGTGACGTCGAAGCGGTGGGCGATCTTCACGAAGGTGTCGAAGAGCGCGCTGATCTTCTCCGGCGAGGCGGCCATCATCTCGAGCAGGCCGGTGGGGGTGAGGCCGAAGACCTCGAGCGGGATCTCCTCGAGCACGCCCGACTTCAGCACGCCCGAGAGCGGGTGCAGTTTCTCGCCGAGCTGAAGCGAGACGAGTTCGTCGTAGGTCGTGCCCAGCGCCTTGGCCAGGGCGAGGATCTTCTCGGGCTTGGGGTATTTTTTGCCCTTCTCGATCTCGTTGAGGTAGGAGATGGCGAGGTCGGCGCGCGCAGCGACGTCCTTGAGCGGGAGGCCCTTTTGCTTGCGCAGCTGGCTGAGCTTGAGGCCGAGGATGAAGCGGAGGTTCTGCTCGCTGGGCGGCGACTTGGCCGGGGCGGAGGAGGCGGAGGTTTCGGCGAGAGGGCGCATGGAAGGAAAGGGCGAGGGTGACGGGGAGAGCGGGGCGTTCAGGAGTCGAGAAAGAGGTCGGGGTAAAGCCGGTCGGCGTGCGCCGGGTCGGCGGCGTAGCGGGCGAAGTCGGTCGAGCCGCGCTCGCGCAGCAGGTCCTCGTCGAGCAGGCAGCGGCCGTTGAGCGAACCGTCGGCGGTGGTGAGGATGGCGAGGGCGGCGTCGGCCATGATGTCGGCGGTGCGGGAGAATTTCATCAGCTCGGCGCCGACGGCGAACTCGATCGCGGCGGTCGCGATCGTGGTGCGGGGCCAGAGCGTCGTCACGGAGATGCGGTCGCGGCCGACCTCGCCGGCCAGGCCCAGCGCGAGGAGCGTCATGCCGTATTTCGAGAGCGTGTAGGGCGCGTGCGGGGTGAGCCAGCGCGGGTTGAGATTGAGCGGCGGCGAGAGGCTGACGATGTGGCCGCCGCGGCCCGAGGCGCGGAGGAGGGGAGGGCGTTCTTGGCGCAGACGAAGAGCGCGCGGGCGTTGACCTCCTGCATGAGGTCGAAGCGCTTGACCGGCGTGTTCTCGACGTTGGTGAGCGAGATGGCGCCGGCGTTGTTCACCAGGGCGTCGAGGCGGCCGAATTTTTCCCCACCGCCGCGAAGGCGTCCTGCACCGCGATCTCGTCGCGCACGTCGAGCGGCAACGGCAGAGCCTCGCGGCCGAGCGCGCGCACCTCGTCCGCCACGGTGTGGATCGTGCCCGGGAGCTTCGGGTGCGGCTCGACGGTCTTGGCCGCGATGACGACGTGGGCGCCGGCGCGGGCGGCGGCGAGGGCGATGGCGCGGCCGATGCCGCGGCTGGCGCCGGTGATGAAGACGACGTGGTCGGCGAGGGGGCGGTCATCGGGCGAAGACGAGTTCTTCCATCGGGGCTTCGTGCGCGCCGCGGCGCTTGATGTGCACCGTGAGCGTGAAATGCGCGGCGACCTCGCCGGCCTGGTCGGCGAGGTTGAGGGTAAAGACGCGGTCGAGCTTGGACGCGTGCCGCAGCGCCTCGCGCATCTCCTCCAGCTCGTGCTTGCTCACGCGCGCGTGGGCGAAGAGGTCGCCGCGGCCGGGGCGCTTGAAGTCGATCTGTGCGGACTTCATCCACACGTGGTAGTCCGGCCCGAGGTGGGCGGCGACGATGACGGCGTGCAGCGGGTCGACCGCCGCATACATGGCGCCGCCGTAGATCGTGCCGTGGAGGTTGCGGGTGGAGCGGTTCAGCGGCAGGCGCACGGTGATCTCCCGGAAGTCCTCTGCGATGTGCACGACCCGCGCGCCCGACTGGCGGTAGGCCGGGTAGCGGTTGAAGCGCCACCGGAGGAGTTTCATTTTCAGGGATTCGGCCATGCGGGCGGGGAGGGCGGGCAAATTGTTACGCTTGGAGCGAACCGTCCAGAAAGTTTTCGTCAATGGCGAATTTTCGCTTGCACACGATAAACGGCTACACAAGGTGCGCTTGCAAATTACCCCTGACGCGCGCTTCGGCGCCGTTCCGCTATGTCCACCCCCTCCCTGACCAAGCACTGGCATTGTCTCGATCGGGAGCGCACGCGCGCGCTCCAGGGCGAGAAGTTGCACCGCTACCTGCGCGATTGCGTGCTGCCGTTCTCGAGCCACTACCAGCGCGTCTTCGCCCAGGCCGGCCTGACCGCGGACGCCGTCCGCACGCTCGACGACCTCGCGAAACTGCCCTTCACCACCAAGGAAGACCTCCTGCCCACGCCGGACAACCCGCGGCGCGCGCTCGACTTCGTGCTCAAGCCCGACCCCGCGGTCCTGCGCCGGCGCCCGGCGACCATCCTGCGCGCCCTCCGGCGCGGCCCGGCGCGCGCCAAGGAGGAGCTCGAACGCGAGTGGCGGCCGACGTTCATGACGGCCACGACCGGCCGCTCGACCGAGTCGGTCGCGTTTCTCTACACCCAGCACGACATCGCGCACCTCGGGATCGGCAGCGGCCGCATCGCCGACCTCGGCGGCCGCACCGCCGAGGACCGGATGCTGAACATGTTCCCCTTCGCGCCGCACCTGGCGTTCTGGTATATGTTCTACTCCGGGATCGACCGGAACATCTTCTGCCTCTCCACCGGCGGCGGCAAGGTCATGGGCACCGAGGGCAATCTCCGCGCGATGCAGAAGATCCGCCCGACCGTCATCACCGGCATGCCGACCTTCCTCTACCACGTGCTGAGCGAGGCGGTGAACGAGGGCCTGCGCGTCGAGGGCATCAAGTGCGTGCTGCTCGGCGGCGAGAAAGTCGCCGAGGGCACGCGCCGCAAGCTCGCCGAGCTGTGCGCGCAGATCGGTTCGCCCGACGTCGTCGTGGTGGCCACCTACGGCTTCACCGAGGCGAAGCTGGCCTGGGCCGAGTGCCCGTTCACGCCCGGGCACACCCCGCCGGGCTACCACCTGTTTCCCGACCTCGGCATCTTCGAGGTCGTCGATCCGGAGACCGGCCGGACCGTGCCCGACGGCACCGGCGGCGAGCTCGTCTACACGCCGCTCGAGCAGCGCGGCACCGTCGTCCTCCGCTACCGCACCGGCGACTTCATCGAGCACGGCCTCACCTACGAGCCCTGTCCGTATTGCGGCCGACGCATGCCGCGGCTGATGGGCCGCATCTCGCGCGTCTCCGACTTCCGCGCGCTGCGCTTCCAGAAGATCAAGGGCACGATCATCGACTTCAACGAGCTCGAGCACGCCCTCGACGACCTCCGCACCATCGGTTCCTGGCAGATCGAGATGCGCAAGGTGAACGACGACCCGCTCGACCTCGACGAGATCCACCTCCACGTCACCCGCGCCAGCGACCTGCCCGAGGAGGCGCTGCGCACCCAGATCAGCAACCTGCTGCACTCGCACTTCGAGATTCGGCCCAACAAGATCGTCTTCCACACCGCCGAGGAGATGCGCATCCTCCAGAAGGTCGGCGTCGCGCTCAAGGAACAGAAGGTCGTCGACCACCGCCCCAACGGCAACGCCGCCCCGCACCAGCCGCCGCCGGCCCGCCTCCAACCCGCCAAGCCATGAAAGAACCGCTCTACATCGTCGACGGCGTGCGGACGCCGTTCGCCAAGATGGGCACGACGCTCGCCGCCTGCGACGCCGCCGAACTCGGCCGCACCGCCACCGCCGCGCTCCTCGCCCGCACCGGCCTCGACCCCGCGCTGATCGACGAGGTCGTCTTCGGCTGCGTGGGCAATCCCGTCGACGCCGCCAACGTCGCCCGCGTCATCGCCCTGCGCGCGGGCATCCCCGAGTCCGTGCCGGCCATCACCGTCTCGCGCAACTGCGCCTCCGGCTTCGAGGCCATCACGCAGGCGGCCGACAAGGCCGCCGCCGGCCGCGGCGACATCTTCCTCGTCGGCGGCGCGGAGAGCATGACCAACTACCCGCTGATCTACAACGAGGGCGCCGTGAGAAAATTCGCCGCCCTCGGCAAAGCGAAGTCGCTCGGGCAAAAGCTCGCCGCCTTCGCTGCGTTCCGCCCGAAGGACCTTTTCGCTCCGAGGATCGCGCTCATGCTTGGCCTGACTGATCCGGTCTGCGGCCTCGGCATGGGCCAGACCGCCGAGCTGCTCGCGCGGGACTTCAAGCTCTCGCGCGAGGCGCAGGACGAGTTCGCCATGCGCTCGCATCAGAAAGCCGAGGCCGCCCGCGCGAAATTCAAAGACGAGATTACGCCCGTTTACCCGCGCAAGGGCAAGGAACCGGTCGCGGTCGACGCCGACAACGGCATCCGCGACGGCCAGACGATGGAGGCGCTCGGCAAACTGAAAGCCGTCTTCGAAAAACGCGGCGGCACGGTCACCGCGGGCAACGCCTCGCAGGTCACCGACGGCGCCGTGGCGCTGCTCGTCGCCACCGAGGCGGGCGTCAAACGCCTCGGCCTCGCGCCGCTGGGACGGCTCACCGGCTTCGCCTACGCCGGCTGCGAGCCGGCGCGCATGGGACTCGGCCCCGTCTACGCCATGGCCAAGGCCGAAAGGCTCACCGGCCTCACGCTCGCCGACGCCGACCTGATCGAGATCAACGAGGCCTTCGCCGCGCAGGTGATGGCCTGTTGTGCCGCGGCGGCGTCCGACGACTACGCCCGCCAACACCTCGGCCGCGACCGCGCGCTCGGGGTCATTCCGCCGGAGAAACTCAACGTCAACGGCGGCGCCATCGCGCTCGGCCACCCGGTCGGCGCCTCCGGCGCGCGCCTGGCGCTGACCGCGCTGCAGGAACTGAAACGCCGCCACGCGAAACGCGCCCTCGTTTCGCTCTGCGTCGGCGGCGGACAGGGCGGGGCACTCTGGCTGGAGGTCGCATGAGCAACATCACCCTCACCTTCGAGCGCGACGGCATCGCCACGCTCAGCTTCGATCGGCCGGGTTCCACGGCCAACGTCTTCGACGTCGCGACGCTGCACGAGCTCGACGGCCACCTCGCCGCGCTCGAGCGGCGCGGCGACTTGCAGGGCGTCGTGCTCGTCAGCGCCAAGCCGAAGATCTTCATCGCCGGCGCCGACCTGAACGCCTTTTCCGGCGCCACGGTCGCGCAGCTCGGCGACATCGTCGATCTCGGCCATCGCGTCTTCCGCCGCCTCGAGGCGCTGAAGTTCCCTCCGTCGCCGCCATCAACGGCGTGTGCCTCGGCGGCGGCTGCGAGCTTGCGCTGGCGTGCGACTGGCGCGTCGCCTCGACCGACAAGTCGACGAAGATCGGCCTGCCCGAGACGCAGCTCGGCATCCTGCCCGCCTGGGGCGGCTCGGTCCGCCTGCCGCGGCTCATCGGCCTGCCGCAGGCGCTGGGCATCATTCTCACCGGCAAGCAGCTCGTCGCCGCCCAGGCGCAGAAGACCGGCCTGGTCGACGACGTCGCGCATCCCGAATACCTTGTCGCCGCCGCGCGCCGGCAGCTCGCCCGCGGCAAGCGCCCGACGCCGTCGCCCTCGGGCCTGATGAACTCCGCGTTGTTGCGCCCGCTCGTCGTGCGCCGGGCGCGCCGGGAGGTCCTCGCGAAGACGCGCGGCCACTATCCCGCGCCGCTCAAGGCCCTCGACGCCGCCGTCGGCGCGCTCGGCCAGCCGCTCGAGTCCGCGCTCGCGATCGAGAAGGCCGCGTTCCTCAGCCTCGTGCAGACGCCCGAGTGCCACAGCCTGATGAGCATCTTCTTCCTCCAGGAGCGGGCCAAGAAGCTGAAGGCGGCCGCCGCCGACGGCGCCGCGCGGCCGGTGCAGCGCGTGGCGGTGATCGGCGCCGGCGTCATGGGCGCCGGCATCGCGCAGTGGACCAGCGCGCGCGGCTATCCGACCTTGCTCAAGGACGTCGCGCCCGAGGCGCTGGCCAAGGGACTCAAGTCCGCGGAGAAGATCGTCCAGGACGGCGTGAAGCGGAAAAAACTCACGCCCGCCGAGGCCACCGCCGCGCTCGATCGCATCACGCCCGTGCATACCGACGTGCCGCTCGCGGGGGTCGACCTGGTCATCGAGGCCGCCGTGGAGAAGCTCGAGCTGAAGCAGAAGATCTTCGCCCAGCTCGAGCAGCGCGCCGGTCCCCGGACGATCCTCGCCACCAACACCTCGGCGCTCTCGATCGACGCCATCGCCGGCGGGCTCGCCGATCCGACGCGCGTCGTCGGCATCCATTTCTTCAATCCCGTCCATCGCATGCAGCTGGTCGAGATCGTCCGCGGCCCGCGCACTTCGCCCGCCGCGCTCGACACGGCGCTCTCGTTCGTGAAGGCGATCGGCAAGCTCCCCGTGCTCGTGCAGGACAGCCCCGGCTTCCTCGTGAACCGCATCCTGCTCCCCTACATGGTGGAGTCGGTGCGGCTGTTCAACGAGGGTGTCGACGTCCCGCGGCTCGACCGGATCATGCTCGATTTCGGCATGCCGATGGGCCCGCTGCGCCTCACGGACGAGGTCGGGCTCGACGTCGCGCAGCACGTCGCCGTCGACCTCCAGAACCGCCTGGCCAAGCCAGTCCCGATCAACGACACGCTCGCGCAGATGATCGCGAAGGGCTGGCTGGGCAAAAAAACGGGCACCGGCTTCTACGTTTTCCCGAAGGAGAAAGGTGCGAAGGAGTCGCCGAACGGCGGCCTCGCGTTCCTCCAGGCCGGCGGCAAGGGCCGCGCGCAGGACGACGCGACGCTGCGCGACCGGATGGTGCTCGTGATGGTCAACGAGGCCGCACGCTGCCTCGAGGAAGGCGTCGTCGCCGCGCCGGAGGACGTGGACTTCGGCATGATCTTCGGCACCGGCTGGGCGCCGTTCCGCGGCGGCCCGCTGCGCTACGCCGACACGCGCGGAGTAGCGGACGTTGTAGCCCAGCTACAGAAACTTCAAACGGAGGTGGCGCCGTATTTTGAGCCGTGCGCGAAGCTGCGTCATATGGCCCAATCGCAGGCCCGCTTCTACCCCTCCCGCTGACTTCCCTCCACGATGTCTCACACTCTCGTCATTGCTGAACACGATCAGGGCACCCTCAAGACGGCGAGCCTCGCGGCCGCCGCCGCCGCGCAGAAGGCCGGCGCGCCCTTCGACCTGCTCCTCCTCGGCTCCGGTGTCGCCGCCGCCGCCGAGGCGCTGCGCCGCGCGGGCGCCGCCACGGTGCTCGTCGCCGATCACGCCGACCTCGCGCAGCCGCTGGCCGACCGCTACGCCGCCGTCATCGCCGCCGTCGTCCGCGCGCGCGGCGCCAAGCTCGTGCTCGCCGCCGTCTCGACCTTCACGAAGGACGTGCTCCCGCGCGCCGCCGCCCTGGTCGACGCCGCGATGGTCAGCGACGTCGTCGGTCTCGAAGGCACCGCGGGCGCCCTGACCTTCCGCCGCGTGATGTTCGCCGGCAACGTCGTCGCCACCGTCCAGCTCGAGGGCGACATCCAGTTCGCCACCGTGCGCAGCGCGGCATTTGCCGCCGCGGCCCCGACGGACGCGCCGTCGCCCGTCGAGGCCGTCGCCGTCGACGCCGCGCAGCTCCCGCGCTTCGCCACCTTCGAGGCCCGCGAGGTGAAGAAGAGCGCGCGGCCCGACGCCACCGAGGCGCGCATCATCGTCTCCGGCGGCCGCGCGTTGAAGAGCGCCGAGGATTTCGAGCGCCTCGTCGGCGGCTTGGCCGACACGCTCGGCGCCGCCGTCGGTTCGTCGCGCGCGCTGGTCGACGCCGGCATCACGCCGAACTCCCTCCAGATCGGCCAGACGGGCAAGATCGTCGCGCCCGAGCTCTACCTCGCGGTCGGCATTTCCGGCGCCATCCAGCACATGGCCGGCATGAAGGACACGAAGATCATCGCCGCGATCAACAAGGACGCCGAGGCGCCGATCTTCGAGGTCGCCGACTACGGCCTCGTCGCCGATGTCTACGAGGCGGTGCCGGAACTGATCCAGAAGCTGAAGCAGTGATGCGGCGTTCCACCCCCAGCATTCGCGCGCAAATTTGTAGGACGACCCCGCCCTGCACCTTTCCGATCGCATGACTCCCACCCGCGAGACCTTCGGCAACATCCCGCTGTCGTCGCAGCTGGCGTTCTACGCGCTCGCGGCGGCAACGATGGGCGTGTTCGCCTGGGGGGTCTGGCGCCGCGTGAAGCTTTGGCGCCTCGGCACGTCGATCAACGCGCACGATCTCGTCGTCGGCAGCCTGGCCGAGGTGTGGAAGAAGATCCGCCCCGGCGCCGCGCGCGCGGCGGTCGAGGCCGGTGCCCAGCAGCGCGTGCGCGGCCACGGCTTCGGCACGGTGGCGCATGTCAGCCTCTACGTCGGTTTCATGGCGCTGTTCGCCGGCACGGTGCTGCTCGAGGCCGACAACGTGCTCTCGCATCTCTGGCACGGCCTGAAGTTCCACCAGGGCGCCTATTACGTCGCCTACGAGTTCACGCTCGACGTGCTCGGCCTGCTCTTCCTGCTCGGCACGCTGGCCTTCCTCGCGCGCCGGCTGCGCCGGCCGTCCGCACTCGGCCACCGCGCGACCGATTGGTATGTGCTGCTGGCCTTCCTCGCCATCGGCGTGACGGGCTACCTCGTCGAGGCGCTGCGCCTCCTCTGGCAGCAACCGTCGGGGATCGGCGCGCATTGCTCGCCGGTCGGCCTGTGGCTGGCGGGCTGGCTCCACCTGGGCGAGGCCGAGGCGCGGCACTCCCACTTCATCGTGTGGTGGATCCACTCGGTGCTCGTCTTCGGCTTCATCGCGTCGATCCCGTTCACGCGATTGTTCCATTTCGTCGCGGGCCCGCTCAACCTCTTCCTGACGAAATCGGTCATGGGCGTGATGCCGCCGGTGACGATGGAGGAGGTCGAGGCGACCGGCCGCGTCGGTCCGGCCGACATCCGGCATTTCTCCCAGCAACAGCTCCTCAGCCTCGACGCCTGCATGGAGTGCGGGCGCTGCGAGGAGGTCTGCCCGGCCTTCGCCACCGCGAAACCCCTCTCGCCCAAGCGCGTGGTGCAGGACCTGAAGGGCGCGATGGAGAAAACCGCCGCGGCGCTCGCCGCCGGCCGGGAAGCCGACGTGCCCCCGCTGCACGAGGCGACGATCGCGGCGGAGACGCTCTGGAGCTGCACCGCGTGCAACGCCTGCGTCAACACCTGCCCCGTGCGCGTCGACCAGCTCACCTTCATCCTCACGCTGCGCCGTCACCTCGTCGCCGAGGGCGGACTCAGCGGCACCGCTGCCACCGCCCTGCGCCGCATGCAGTCGAACGGCAATCCCTGGGGCCTGCCCGCCGCCGAGCGCACCGCCTGGACCGACGCGCTGAAACCGAAATCATGACCCCGCCCGCCGATCTTCCCGCCGCCCCGACCGTGAAGGAGAACCCGTCCTTCGAGATCCTCTACTGGGTCGGCTGCGCCGCGTCCTACGACCGCCGCGCCCAACGCATCGCCCGCGCGATGGTGCGCCTGCTCCGGCACGCCGGCGTGAACTTCGCCATCCTCGGCAAGGAGGAGAAATGCACCGGCGACTCCGCGCGCCGCCTCGGCGACGAGTTTCTCTTCCAGGAGCTCGCCACGGCCAACATCGAGACGCTGAACAAATACCACGTGAAGCGCATCGTGGCGCACTGCCCGCATTGCGTGAACGCGCTGCTGAAGGATTACGCGCAGTTCGGCGGCCACTACGAGGTCGTCCACCACACTCAGCTCCTCGCCGAGCTGATCCGCGCGGGGAAACTGCCCGCCGCGCCGGAAACCAAAGTCCGTAATACGGACTCTTTGTCCGGAGCGGTCACTTACCACGACCCCTGCTACCTCGCCCGGGTGAACGGCATCCACGAGGCGCCGCGCGAAGTGCTCGCCACCGCGATCGGCGGCCAGTCGCTCTGCGAAATGAAGCGCAACCGCGCCGGCACGTCGTGCTGCGGCGCCGGCGGCGGCCGCATGTGGATGGAGGAGGACCCGAAGCAGCGCGTCTCCACCCAGCGTGCCGGCGAGGCCCTCGCCACCGGCGCCAAGACCGTGGCGACCGGCTGCCCCTTCTGCCTCACGATGATGTCCGACGGCGTCGCCGCGAACAACGGCGAGGCGCGCGTCCTCGACATCGCCGAGCTGCTCGTCGAGCGCCTCGGCCTGAATCCGCCCGCGGCGCACGCGCCCGCGGCCCCGGCCCCTTCTTAACCCCCGCTCCCCATGGCTGAAAAAGAACTCCCGGCGCACCTCATCGGTGGCAATTTTCTCTTCACCGACACCAAGCCCGAACTCGTCTTCACCCCCGAAGACCTCGGCAGCGACGAGCGCGAGATGGCCGCGACCGCCGAGAAGTTCATGGACAAGGAAGTCTTCCCGCAGCTCGAGGCGCTCGAGCACCGCGAGGAAGGCCTCGCCCGCAAGGTCTTCACCCAGGCCTGCGAAATCGGCCTGCTCGGTCTCGAGGTGCCGGAGCAATACGGCGGCCTCGGCGTCGGCAAGGTCGCGGCCATCGGCGTCGCCGAGCAGCTGAGCCGCCTCGCCGGCTTCGGCATCACCTGCGGCGCGCACAGCGGCATCGGCACCGGCCCGATCACGTTCTTCGGCAACGACGCGCAGAAGGCGAAATACCTCCCCAAGCTCGCCAGCGGCGAGTGGATGGCCGCGTATTGCCTGAGCGAGGCCGGCTCCGGCTCCGATGCGCTGGGCATGAAGACCAAGGCCGTGCTCTCGCCGGATGGGAAACATTACATCCTCAACGGCGCGAAAATGTGGATCACCAACGCCGCCTGGGCGGACGTGTTCGTGATCTTCGCCAAGGTCGACGGCGAGCACGTCACCGCGTTCATCGTCGAGAAGACCTTTCCCGGCGTCTCCACCGGCCGCGAGGAGCACAAGCTCGGCCTCAAGACCTCGTCCACGCGCCGGGTCATCCTCGAGGACACGCCGGTGCCGGTCGAAAACGTCCTCGGTGAGGTCGGCAAGGGCGCCTACATCGCGTTCAACATCCTCAATCTCGGCCGCTTCTCGCTCGGCGCCGGCACGATGGGCGGCGCGAAGGACATGCTGCGCACCGCGGTGAAATACGCCGGCGAGCGCCAGCAGTTCGGCAAGCCGCTCGTCAGCTTCGGCCTCATCCAGCACAAGCTCGGCGAGATGGCCGCGCGCATCTACGCGATCGAGTCCGCGCTCTACCGCACGGCGAGGCAGATGGACGACGTCAAGGCCACCGGCGAGCTCGTCACCACGATCAAGCCCGGCTACTTCCGCGCCATCGAGGAGTTCGCGCTCGAGTGCTCGGCCGTCAAGGTCGCGGGCTCGGAGATCCTCACCTTCGTGGCCGACGAGGCGCTGCAGATCCACGGCGGCTACGGCTTCACCGAGGAGTTCGCCCCCGCCCGCGCCACGCGCGACGCGCGCATCAACCGCATTTTCGAGGGCACGAACGAGATCAACCGCCTCTTCATCCCGACCAATCTCCTGCGCCGCGCGGCGAAGGGTAAGCTCGCGCTGATGGCGGCGGCGATGGCCGCGTTCGCCGAGGCGCAGAAGGAGCCGCCCGCGGAAAAAGCCGGCGACGACCTCGCCACCGCGCAGTTCCTCCTCGGTCGCGCGAAGAAGGCCGTGCTGCTGCTCTTCGGCGGCGCGCACCAGAAGTTCGGCGACAAGCTCATCCACGAGCAGGAGGTCCTCGCCGTGCTCAGCGACCTCTGCATCGACCTTTTCCTCGGCGAAAGCGCCGTGCTCCGCGCGCTGAAGGCCCGCGCCCGCGGCGGCGCCGCCGCGGCGGTGCACGCCGACCTCGCGCTGACCTGGGTGAACGACTCCGTCGCTCGCATGGAAAACCGTGCGCGCGACGCCATCGCGCACATGGCCACCGGCGACGAGCTGAAGCTGCAGCTCGGCCTCGCCCGCAAGATGCTGCGCTGGACGCCGCTCGACACCGTCGCCATGCGCCGCCGCCTCGCCGCCCGTCTCCACGCCGTCGGCAGCTACCCGGCGCTGCTCGCCGCCAAATGATTCCGACGAGCAGCATTCGTCGTTTCACCGTTGGCGCGGCGGTAGGGGCCGTTGCCCTCAACGGCCCTCGGCAGCGCCGTCCGCAGCGAGCGCAGGGCGCTTGAGGGCAGGCGCCCCTACCCAGGCACCACGCATTTCTATCCTCCTTTTCCCCGCATGAAAATCCTCGTCCCCCTCAAGCGCGTCCCCGATCCCGACACGAAGATCCGCGTCCTCGCCGACGGCTCCGGCATCGACACCGACGGCGTGAAGTTCGCCGTGAATCCGTTCGACGCCATCGCGGTCGAGGAAGCGCTCCGCCTGAAGGAGAAGGGCGCGGCGACCGAGGTCGTCGTCGTCACCATCGGCGGCGACGAGTGCGCCGAGCAGCTCCGCAGTGGCCTCGCGATGGGTGCCGACCGCGCGATCCTGGTGAAGCACGCCGCGCCGCTCGACTCGCTCGCGGTCGCGAAGGTGCTCGCCGCCGTCTACCGGAAGGAGACGCCCGGCCTCGTGCTCATGGGCAAGCAGGCCATCGACGACGACTCGAGCCAGGCCGGCCCGATGCTCGCCGCGCTGCTCGATGTGGGCCAGGTGACGTTCATGTCGAAGCTGGAAATCTCCGGGACGACGGCGCGCTGCGCCCGCGAAACCGACGCCGGCATCGAGACGCTCAGCGTCGCTCTGCCCGCCGTGCTCACGGCCGACCTGCGCCTGAACGAGCCGCGCTACGTGTCGCTCCCCGGCATCATGAAGGCGAAGAAAAAGCCGCTGGAGGAGACGACGCCCGAGGCGCTCGGGGTCGCGGCCGCCAGTCGCACCAAGGTGCTGAAGCTCGAGAAGCCCGCCGGCCGCAAGGCGGGCGTGAAGGTGAAGACCGTCGACGAGCTCATCGCCAAGCTGCGCGACGAGGCGAAGGTGCTGTGAGGGCAGAGGGCAGGGGCGCTTGCCCGCAAGCGCCCTTTCAAGCGGCCAGCGGGCAGTCCTGAAGGCCGTTGAGGGCAACGGCCCCTACCACACTGCGCGGCGACCACGATACCGAGGCAGCAAAGACCTGGGTGGATTTACTCCGGCCCGAACGCCTGGAGGCCGGTCTGCGCGCGGCCGAGGATCAGCGCGTGGATGTCGTGCGTGCCCTCGTAGGTGTTCACCGATTCCAGGTTCATCACGTGGCGGATGACGTGGAACTCGTCGACGATGCCGTTGCCGCCGTGCATGTCGCGGGCGAGGCGGGCGATCTCGAGGGCCTTGCCGCAGGAGTTGCGCTTGATCAGCGACACCATCTCCGGCGTGGCACGGCCCTCGTCCATCAGGCGGCCGACGCGCAGCGCGGCCTGCAGGCCGAGCGCGATCTCGGTCTGCATGTTGGCGAGCTTGAGCTGGATGAGCTGCGTGGCGGCGAGCGGACGGCCGAATTGCTTCCGGTCGAGCGTGTATTGCCGCGCGGCGTGCCAGCAGAACTCCGCGGCGCCGAGCGCGCCCCAGGCGATGCCGTAGCGCGCCTTCGTCAGGCAGCCGAGCGGGCCCTTCAGGCCCTTCACGTTCGGGAGGAGATTGGCCTCGGGCACGAACACGTCCTCCATCACGATCATGCCGGTGGGCGAGGCGCGGAGGGAGAACTTGCCCTCGATCTTTGGCGCGGAGAGTCCGGCCATGCCCTTCTCGAGAATGAAGCCGCGGATCTCGCCGTCGTCGTCCTTCGCCCAGACGACGAAGACGTCGGCGAGCGGCGAGTTGGTGATCCAGGTCTTCGTGCCGCTGAGCCGGTAACCGCCGGTGGTGCGACGCGCGCGCGTGCTCATGCTCGCGGGATCGGAACCGGAGCCGGGCTCGGTCAGGCCGAAGCAGCCGACGAGCTCGCCCTTCGCCAGGCGCGGGAGGAATTTCTGCCGCTGCTCCTCGCTGCCGTAGGCATGAATGGGGAACATCACGAGCGACGACTGCACGCTCATCACCGAGCGGTAGCCGGAGTCGACGCGCTCCACCTCGCGCGCGATGAGACCGTAGGCGACGTAGCTCACGCCGGCGCAGTCGTAACCCTGGATGGTGGCGCCAAGCAGGCCGAGCTCGCCGAAGCCGTTAATGATCTTCCGGTCGAACTGCTCGTGGCGGTTCGCCGCGACGATGCCGGGCATGAGCTGGCCCTGGCAGAAATCGCGGGCGGAATCGCGCACCATGCGCTCCTCCTCGGTGAGCTGATCCTCGAGCAGGAAGGGATCTTCCCAGCGGAACGACGGTTTCTTGGCGGGGGTGGTCATGGGGAGGCCGCCACGTTATGACGCGGCGCGCCGCGCGCAATTCAACTTCCGCGGGTGTGCCGGTAGGCGTCGATCACGGGATAGTCGGCGGCGGCGAGATCGTAGGTCGCGAGGTCGTCGAGTTTCGCCCAGGCGAGGGCGACGTGCTCGTGCGGGTGCGGGGCGGACGAGTGCGGCGCGAGCGCGCACACGAACGGGATCATCTCGATCACGACGCGGCCGTAGTCGTGGGTGAAGGGCGGCAGCGCGCGCGTGATGACGATGTCGCAGCCGAGTTCCTCGCGGATCTCGCGCACGATCGCGGCCGCGGGATCCTCGCCCAGCTCGACCTTGCCGCCGGCGAATTCCCATTTCAGAGGCAGCAATTTGCCCGGCGGACGCTGCGCGAGCAGGATCAGACCGCCGTGTTCGATCACGGCGCAGACGACGGGAACGGGGGAGGAGGAGCCCACGGAACACACGGAAGACACGGAAATTGCGGAGGGCAACGCCGCGTTGCGGCTCCGGGAGGGCGCGCGGGCTGCAACTTTTCCCGGTGGCGCCGTGTTGTTTCAGCACCATGAAAACTTTCCTCAAGATCCTCCTCGCCGCGGTCCTCCTCATCGTGGCGATCAAGTTGAGCCCGCTCCTGTTCATCGCCGCCCTGGCCGGCCTGATCGCGGCTGCGGTGCTGGGGGCCCTCGGGCTCTCCCTCCTCGCGGCGCTGGTCGCGGTGGTCCTCGCCTTCGCGGTCGCGCTCTCCCCGATCTGGATTCCCGTCCTGTGCGTGATCGGGGTGATCAGCCTCTTCCGCCGGAACAGCAAGCCCGCCGCGCCGACCCCGCCGCCGGCGGCCAACGTCCCGCCGCCGATCCCGGCCTGAAATTTCTGCAAGCAACAGGGGTAAGCACGAGCGGCGGCCTGTCCGGGCCGCCGCTCAACTTTTGTCCGGCTCCTTGCCTCGCGCCGCCGGCGGTGCCTGACTGCGCGGCGTGTCGAAAGCGAAAGCATCCTCCCCGTCTCGCGGATCAGCTTCGTCGGCCGCGGCGGCGGCGCGGTGAAGGCTCTCGGCGCCTTCCGCAAGCAGCACCACACGGTGCCCGACGCGGTGAACGCGGCGACGTCGGCCTTCCTGGCGAAACTCTGCGCCGGCGAGCTGGCGGACGAGGGCGAGGCGCTCTTCCAGCGCGTGCGGACGGCCTTCGGTTACAAGCGGGCGGAGCTGGCGCTCGACGTCGCGAGTCCGCACGCGGTGCTGACGGCGCGGGATTTCGTCTTCGAGATCGGCTATGCGCTCGACGAGCGGGAACCGGCGGAGTTCGTGGTGACGCGGACGCTGCACGGCGTGGCGTCGCCGGACGTGCTCGAGCGGCCGGAGCTGGATGAGTTGTTCGCCGGCGTCTTCGGGGCGATCGTGTTCGGGCTGGGCAAGGGCGTGCGGGTCGACGCGGTGATCGATGCGGTCGAGGCCCTGCCCGACGGCGCCGGGCTGACGGTGAACTACCCGTCGAATTGCGCGCAGTGCGTGCTCACGGTCGACGGCGTGGCGGCGGAGGTGGTGTGCGACGGCTCGACGCTGGAGATGCGCTTCCCGCGTCCCGGGTCGCCGCGCGAGCTGGGACAGGAGTTCCTGGCCGTGTGCGCGGCGTTCGCGCTGACGAAGAGCCGGGTGCTGGCGGGGCTGATCTAGGAGCGGCTTCATGCCGCGCGGGGCTGGGCGTGGCGTCGCGCGTGGGTCGCTTGGTCGAGGATCGGGAGGGGGCGTCGCCGTCCCGGCAATGACGAGGCGGTTCGGGCGGCCGTGGGGATTCGGGGCGCCGTCGGGGCGCCGCCGCCCGCGGGGGGGACGAAAAAAGGCGGGGTCAGGAGACCCCGCCTATAATGGATGCGATCCGGCGGCCTTACTTGATCATCTCGGCGACGAAGGCGCGCTCTTCGACGAGCTCCTTGTTCGTCGCGGCGAGCTTGGACTTCGCGAAGTCGTCCATGCTGTAGCCGGTGATGACCTCGTAGCTGCCCGGGGTCGTGGTGCGGACGGGCATGCCGGCCCAGACTTCCGGGTCGAAGCCGTAGGCGCCGTTCGACTTCACGGCGATGGAGTGGATGGCGCCGGGTGTCACGAGCGAGCGGACGTGATCGACGAGGGCGTTGGCGGCGGAGGCGGCCGAGGAGGCGCCGCGGGCGGCGATGATGGCGGCGCCGCGCTTGCCGACGGTCTCGCAGAACGGGCCCTGGAGCCAGGCGGCGTCGTTGATGACGGCCGCGGCCGGTTTGCCGCCGATCGTCGCGTGGGCGAAGGCCGGGAACATGGTCGGGCTGTGGTTGCCGTAGATGAAGATGTCCTTCACCGCGGTGAGGTCGACGCCGGCCTTCTTGGCGAGCTGGGTCTGGGCGCGGTTCTGGTCGAGGCGCACCATGGCGGTGAAGCGGTCGGCCGGGAGGCGCTTGGCCTGCGAGGCGGCGATCATGCAGTTCGTGTTGGCCGGGTTGCCGACGACGGCGATGCGGGCGTCCGCGGCGGCGACGGCGTCGATGATGCGGCCCTGCTCGATGAAGATCTTGCCGTTGTCCTTGAGGAGGTCGGCGCGCTCCATGCCCGGGCCGCGCGGCTTGGCGCCGACGAGGAGGCACCAGTTGGCGTCCTTGAAGCCGACGGAGGCGTCGGAGGTCTGGACGATGCCCTTGAGCAGCGGGAAGGCGCAGTCATCGAGCTCCATGGCGACGCCCTCGAGGGCCTTGAGGGCCTTCTCGATGGGGGCTTCGATGAGCTGGAGGATGACCGGCTGGTCGGGGCCGAACATCGCGCCCGAGGCGATGCGGAACAGGAGCGAGTAACCGATTTGGCCGGCGGCGCCGGTGACTGCGACACGGATAGGGGCTTTCATAGAGAGGGCGGGCAGTTAACCACGAATCGGGCGAAAAACACGCGCGAAGTTTGTCCGCGCGGCGAGTTAAGCGGGCGTCGCCGGCCGGGCAGGGGAACTACTTTGTGCGCCGCGGGCGCCGGTCATGTGCGTGTCAGGCGAAGCGCGGGGCGAGGGCGGCGTGGATTTCCCGGACCAGTCGCTCGGTCGTGTCCCAGTCGATGCAGCCGTCGGTGATGGAGACGCCGTAGCGCAGTCGGTCCAGCGGCTGCGGGAACGGCTGGTTGCCGGCGCCGAGGTTGCTCTCGACCATGGCGCCCATGATGGACTTGTTGCCGTGGGCGATCTGCTCGAGGACGACGCGGAGGACGTCGGGCTGGAGCTCGGGTTTCTTGGCGGAATTATCGTGCGAGCAGTCGACGAGGATGGACTGCGGGAGCTTGGCGGCGGCGAGGAGCTGCTCGGTGCGCGCGATGTGCTCGGGCGAGTAGTTCGGACCGGAGGTGCCGCCGCGGAGGACGACGTGGCAGTTGGGGTTGCCGCGGGTGACGATGACGGAGGACGCGCCGTCGAGGTTGATGCCGAGGAAGGTCTGCGGGTGCGCGGCGGCCCGGATGGCGTTGATCGCGGTCTGGATCGAGCCGTCGGTGCCGTTCTTGAACCCGAGGGGCATCGAGAGGCCGGAGGCCATCTGGCGGTGCGTCTGCGACTCGGCGGTGCGGGCGCCGATGGCGGACCAGCAGACGAGATCGGCGATGTATTGCGGCGTGATCGGGTCGAGCAGCTCGGTGGCAGTGGGCAGGCCGAGATCGAGGACGTCGCGCAGGAAGGTGCGGGCGAGGCGCAGGCCGGCGGCGATGTCGTGCGTGCCGTCGAGGTGCGGGTCCATGATCAGGCCCTTCCAGCCGACGGTCGTGCGGGGTTTCTCGAAGTAGACGCGCATCACGATCAGGATGCGGTCGGCGACCTGGCGCGAGAGGGCGGCGAGGCGGCGGGCGTAGTCGCGTCCGGCCTCGGGGTCGTGGATGGAGCACGGGCCGACCACGAAGAGGAAGCGCCGGTCGTCGGTGAAGATCACGCGATGGATGTCCTCGCGGGCGCGGGCGATCAGCTCGGACTGGGCGTCCGTCTTGGGCAGCTCGGCCAGCAGCTGGGCAGGCGAGGGCAGAGTGCGGGTTTCGACGACGTTGATGTCCGACGTGCGTTGCATTCGGCTGAGCTTGGGCCGGGGCGGGGCCGGCGGGCAATGGGCGGCTGATCTTTTGACAGGAAAAGAAAAGGCGGGCCGCCTACCCCTAAGCGGCCCGCCATTGCTTTCTTAGTTACCCCAAAACTCCCGCTAGGCGGGAGAAGCGAAAAGTGAGATTGCTTACGAGGTAGTTTGTTCCGACTTTCCGTCAAATCAAACGGTGGTCATTCGATAAAAGTTACTCGCCCGTCACAATTAACGCATGGACGCAACCCCCGCCAAGGTCGCCTTGCAAACGTTGCCAATCAGGGACTTGGACGTTCCATCAGCGGCGCTCCGCATAAGAGGTCCTGATTCTAATACGTTCCTCCAGGGGCAGTTCACCCAGGACCTCCGGAAGCCGGTTGGGAGCTGTTCCTATGGCTTGTGGTTGAACCAGAAGGGGAAAGCACTGGCGGACAGCTTCGTTTTGCGCGTCGCAGAGCAGGAATTTATCGTTTGGTCGGCGCGAACGGACGGGATTTTGCTTAGGCAACGCATTGAAGATTATTTAATTGCGGATGAGGTGGAGATTGTCGACGCCGCGGCGGAAGGGCGGGATGCCGTGGTGATTTGGGGCCACGGCGCCGGGACCGCGGTGGCTCGGCACTTCGGCGCGGTGCCGCAAGCGGGTGCCTTCGTGGCGAGCGCGGCGGGAGTCGTGTTCGGCGGACGTTTTTCCGCGGCGGAGAACTTCGTGTGCCTCGCGACGGACGCGACGGCGCTGCGGGGAGCGTTCGAGCAGGCGGGCGCGACGCGCGGCACGCGCGACACTTTGGAGGCGGCGCGCATCGCGGGCGCCTTGCCGGCGGTGCCCGATGACATCGGGCCGGGCGATCTGCCGAACGAAGGCGGGCTCGACGTGGATGCGATCTCCTACACGAAAGGCTGCTATCTCGGCCAGGAGGTGATGTCCCGACTCAAGAATCTCGGCCAGGTCCGCCGGCGCCTCATGGTCGTGGCCGGTCCGGGCGAGCCGCCGCCCGCGCACACGGCGCTGCGCCAGGGCGAGAAGACGGTTGGCGAGACGCGGTCCCGGGCGCGCGTCGGGGACGGTTTCGTGGCGATGGCGATGGTCTCGCTGGTGAACTTCGACCGCGCGGCGCCGCTCGCGCTGGCCGACGGCCGGGCGATCGAGCTCCGCCATGGATGAACTCGCGCAGCTGACGCGGCTCTGCCGCAGCCTCGGCGCGCCCACGGACGCGCAGGCGGAGACCATGGCGCGACAGCTCCAGAAGCGGGCCGACCAGCTCGCGGCGGAGCGCGGCCTCACCCGCGTGGCCGCGATGGAGCATTTGCTCAACGTCCTGATCCACGGCCGCCGCGGCGAGACGCCGCCGGGATTCGTCCCGCCGCATTCAGAATAGCCCGCCGCCGAACACCGGCGTGAGCTGGGCGAAGTAGCCGTCGACCCAGCGGTGGAGCAGGAAAAATAAAGCAGCGCGCCCACGCCGAGCATCGGGCCGAAGCTCACGTGCACGCCGAAGCCGAGCGGCGCCGGCTCGCCCGCGGGCGATTCCACCTTGGGCCCCACCGGCGTGCGGCCGGAGAGCTTCTGCCACAGCGCGGCGAAGACGAACCACACGCAGCCGATGATCGCGCCGCCGAACATCGCGAACACCGCGCCCTTCCAGCCGATGAACGCGCCGAGGGCACCGAGGAATTTCACGTCGCCGAAGCCCATCGCCTCCTTCTTCAGCACCGCCTCGGCGATCAGCGCGATCCACAGCACGAGGCCGGAGCCGACGAACAGCCCGAGCACCGCGTCCAGTCCCGCGCGCATGCCCGCCACGACGTAAATCCCGTGCGCCTCGCCGTGCAGCGCGGGCAGCGCGATGGAGAGGACCACGCCGGTCACCGCGCCGCCGATCGTGAAGGCGTCGGGGATGATCATGTGGTCGATGTCGATGAACGTCGCGCCCACCACGATCGCCACCAGGACCATGCCGGCCACCGCCTTGGCCGGTTCGAACGAAGTCCAGCACGCCAGGAACAGCAGCGCCGTCAGCAGCTCGATGAACGGATAGCGGAAACTGAAGCGCCGCCCGCAGCACCGCGCCCGGCCGCGCAGCAGGAGCCAGCTGAGGATCGGGATGTTGTCGTGCCACGCGATCGGCTGGCCGCATGCGCAGTGCGAGCCGGGTGTGACCACCGACTCGCCCTTGGGCAGGCGGTAGATGCAGACATTGAGGAAACTCCCGACGCAGGCGCCGAAGACGGTCGCGCACAGCGGGAAAAACCACGGCGCCACCGCGTTGACCTCGTGGATCGTCTGCATGCTCAAGCGGCGAAGGCCGCGCGCGCGGCGCGGTCCATGATTTCGACCGGCGCCTCGAGTCCGGTCCACAGCGTCAGGGCGTGCGCGCCCTGGTGGACGAGCATCGAGAGGCCGTTTGCGCGCGGCAGGCCCAGCGCGGCGGCCTGGTGCAGCAGGGGCGTCTCCGCCGGGTTGTAGATCATGTCGTAGACGCGGGCAGGCGCCGGCAGCTGCGTCAAGTCCACGGGCGCGCCCGCGCTGCCCTTGAGGCCGACGGTGGTGGCGTTGATGACGAGCGCGCCGCGCGGCAGGTCGGCCGGCGGCGCGTCGAGCGCGAAACCGCGCAGCGGGATGCCGCCGGCGAGCGGCGCAAGGTCGGCCAGCAGCGTGCGCAGGCGGTCCGCACCGCGGTTGCCGATGGCGAGCGCGGCGACGCCGTCGCGCAGGCAGCGCACGGCCGCGCCGCGGGCCGCGCCGCCGGCGCCGAGGAGGATGACGGGCGTCCCGGCGAGCGGGCCGCCGAAGTCGGCGCGCAGGGCGGCGGCGAGGCCGCTGCCGTCGGTGTTGAACGCGCGCCAGCCGCCCGGCGTGCGCACGAGCGTGTTGGCCGCGCCGGCGGCGAGGGCGAACGGGTCGGCGGATTCGACCAGGCCGAGCAGCGCCTCCTTGTGCGGCACGGTGACGTTGATGCCGAGGAAGCCGCGCTCATGGAACCGGCGCAGCGCGCGCGGCAGCTCGGCGGGGGCGATCTCGAACTTGTGGTAGCGCCACGCGGCGAAGCGCGGGTCGCGCGCGGCGAGCGCGGCCAGGGCGGCGTTGTGCATCGCCGGGCTGAGCGAGTGCGTCACGGGCTGGCCGATGACGGCCAGACTCGGGGCGCCGGCGGGCCATGGCTCCAGGTCGACGAGGGTGCGGACGGGGTAGGCGGAGGCGCTCATGCAGGCGAACGGCGCTCAGGAACTGGCGTGCCGCTCGTAGGTGGCGTCGAACTCGGAGACGAACTCGTGGAAAAGGCGGGCGTGGGCGTCGTCGTCGGCCGCGGCGTAGTGGTTGGCGAGGTTGCGGCAGACGCGGCTGAGCACCTCGCGCACGGGCGTCGGCGCGAGGTCGGCGAGCTGGGGCGTGTGCTGGAGCGAGCGGATGCGCTCGAAGACCTCCTCGGGCGAGAGGATCAGGCCGGCGTTGAACGCATCGATGAAGAACGGGCCCTCGGGCTCGTAGCCGCCGACGAGGAAATGCCCCGGCACGCCGACCGGCTCGAGCTCGAGGCCGAGGCGGTGGGCGACGAGGAGGTAGACGATCGAAAGCGAAATCGGGATGCCGACCCGCCGCTCCAGCACCTGGTCGATCAGGCTGTTCTTCGGATCGGTGTAGTGCAGGTGGTTGCCGCGCAGGCCGAATTCCTCGAAGAGCACGCGGTTGAGCACGCGCGCCTGCGCGCGCATCGTCGCGGCGCGGGGCATGAGCTTGCGGGCGCGGGCGGCGAAGGCGTCGAGCTGCGCGCACACCGCCGTGACGTCGAGGGACGGGTTCACCGTGCGAGTGAGAAGGAGGACGCCCGTTTCCAGCTCGTAGTTGAGCGACTGGATGAAGCCGCGGAACTCGGCGACGGGGTCGCTGAACTTCAGTTCGCGCAGATACCAGCCGGCGGCGAGGGCGGCGACGCGGTTGGGGCCGCGGGCGGTCTCCTGGAGAAACACCCGGCCGGCGTCGCCGAGGTGCTGGAACTGCGCGAGCAACGCCCGTCGCGTGCCGGCGGACTCGTCGTCGAGCAGCGCGGCCAGGGCGTCCTTTTCGGCGGTCGTGAGCATCCGCGTTTCCACGGGCAGGAGCGAAGTCGATTGCCCGGCAGTGGCAACGCGGAATGCGACCGCGGACGCACTTCGACGAACGCGTTACTCGCGCGCGCCGAAGAGCGCGGTGCCGACGCGCACCAGCGTGCTGCCGGCGGCGATGGCGAGCGCGAAGTCGCCCGACATGCCCATCGAGAGCTCGCGCAGCGGCACGCCGGTGCGCGCCGCGAGGTCGTCGCGGATCGCGCGGAGGTTGGCGAAGGTGCGGCGCGCGTGCTCGGCGGTCTCGGCCGGCGTGGTGCCGAGCGGCGCGATCGTCATGAAACCCTCGACGCGGAGATTCGCCTTCGCCAGCGCGGCGTCGAGCAGGCGCGGGGCGTCGGCCGGCTCGGCGCCGAACTTCGCCGGGTCGTGGCCGGCGTTGACCTGGAGCAGCACGGACAGCGGGCGGCCGAGCTCGCCGGCGGCGCGGTCGAGCGGGTGCAGCAGCTTCTCGCGGTCGACGCTCTGGATGCGGTCGAAGTGCTGGGCGGCGAGCGCGGCCTTGTTGGACTGCAGGTGGCCGATCAGCTCCCAGTGCAGCGGCGCGGCGACTTCGGCGCGCTTCGCGACCGCCTCCTGGACGCGGTTCTCGCCCACGGCGGGCAGGCCGTAGCGGGCGACGTAGTCGGCGGCGGCGGCCGGGTGCGTCTTCGTCACGGGCAGCAGCCGCACCTCGGCGGGATCGCGCCCCGCCGCGCGGGCCGCCTCGGCCATCAGCGCCTGCAGCTTATCCGCGCGGGCCTTGAAGGTCTCGAAATCGATAAACATTTATGAGAGGCGCTTTTAGATTGGATTGCAGATAAGGGCCGTTTATACGGGTGCTCCATTTCGCCGCCATGCAAATCGAAAACTTCAAGATTTTCGCGGACCTTGTGGAGACCAAGAGTTTCTCCAAGGCCGCGAAATTGAACGGCATCACGCAGTCGGCGGTCAGTCAGCAGGCGCGCTCCATGGAGCGCAATTTCAAGACCCTGATGATCGACCGCTCGCAGAAGCAGTTCAACCTGACGCGCGAGGGTCAGCGCATCTACGACGCGGCGAAGGAGATTCTCCACGTCTACGAAAAACTCCTCAGCGAGCTGCAGGAGATGAAGAAGGTCATCAGCGGCACGATCCGCATCTCGACCATCTACTCGATCGGCCTCCACGAGCTGCCGCCCTACATCAAGAAGTTCCTCCACGATTACCCCTCGGTGAACGTGCGCATCGAGTATCGCCGCTCCAATCTCGTCTACGAGGACATCCTGCACAACTCGGTCGACTTCGGCCTCGTCGCCTTCCCGCAGAAGCTCCGCCAGATCGAGACGATTCCCTTCCGCAACGACCGGCTCGTGCTCATCACGCACCCGAATCACCCGCTGGCCAAGTCCACCGACGTCGACCTGAAGACGCTCGCCGGGCACAAGTTCATCGGCTTCGACCCCGACATCCCGACGCGCAAGGCCGTCGACCAGATCTTCCGCGACAACAAGCTCGAGATCACGCCGGTGATGGAGTTCGACAACATCGAGACGGTGAAGCGCGCCGTCGAGATCGACCACGGCATCGCCATCGTCCCGCAGGCCACCGTCGTGCAGGAGGTGAAGCAGGGCACGCTCGCCGTCGTCGCGTTCAAGGGCAAGGAGTTCACCCGCCCGCTCGCCATCCTCCACCGCAAGGGCCGCGTGCTCACGCCCGCGATGAAGAAGTTCATCGAAACGCTCAGCGCCGAGGCGGCGGCGGCCGAGGCGGCCAAGCCGACGGTCTGAGCCCCGGCGATCCGGCCGTTTCCCGGGCGCGCCCGCGACGGCGCGCCTTTGATTTTTGCGGGCGGGAAAATTTCTCTGGAAGAACCGCCGCGCCTGGATCCTCTACTCCCTATGCAATCCTTCCTCCGTCTCGTCGTCGTCGCGGCCGCGCTGGTCGCGGCGGGTCTGGTCACCGCGCGCGCTGCGGATCTGCCCACGCTGGGCCGCGCGCCCGACTTCAAGCTCACCACCCTCGACGGCAAGGAGGTCACCGCCGCCACCCTGAAGGGCAAGGTCGTGGTCGTCGACTTCTGGGCCACCTGGTGCGGGCCGTGCGTGGCGGAGATCCCCGGCTACGTCGCGTTGCAGAAGAAATACGGCCCGGCCGGGCTCGTGATCATCGGCGTGTCGGTCGATCGCGGCGGCGTGGACAAGGTCAGGAAGTTCGTCGAGAAAAACGGCATGAACTACCTCGTCGCGATGGGCGACGACGCGCTGGCGGATTCCTTCGGCGGCTTCGATGCGATCCCGACCACGTTCCTCATCGACCGCGCTGGCAACATCCGCCACCGCAAGACCGGCTCGATGGAGCACGACGAATACGAGGCGCTGGTGAAGCAGGTGCTCTGAGGCCCGCCGCACTTTTGACGTTGAAGCCGGACCCGCGGGTCCGGCTTTCTGTTTTCTTCCCGTGAACTTCCCGGTGCATCTGCTGATCCCGCTCGTCTGCGCGCTGCTCTACGTGCTGGCGGCGCTGGCGATCAAGCGCGCCGCCGTCTTCCACGTCGGCGTCTGGCGCACCAGCTTCGTGGCGAACTGGATCATGGCCGCGGCCTTCCTCCCGTGGTGGTTCTGGCAGGGCGGCCGGCTGCACCCGCTCGCGGACTACTGGCAGCCGGCCGTGACCGCGCTGTGTTTCCTCGGCGGGCAGGTCTTCATCTTCCTCGCGCTGGCGAAGGGCGACGTCTCGGTCACGACGCCGGTGATGGGCACGAAGGTGATCCTGGTCGCGCTGTTCAGCAGCCTGCTGCGCGTGGGCGACGTGCCGCTGAAGTGGTGGCTGGGCGCGGCGCTCAGCGCTGGCGCGGTGGCGCTGCTGCACGCGGGCGAGCGGCACGGGCAGCGCCGCCAGGTCGGCCCGGCCGCGGCGCTCGCGACGGCGAGCGCGCTTTCCTACGGCCTCGGCGACGTGCTGATGCAGAAGTGGGTGCCGGCCTGGGGCACCGCGAGCTACTTCCCGGCGATGTTCCTGCTCGTGGGCGTCTACTCGCTCGCGTTCGTGCCGTTCTTCAGCGCGCCGCTCTCGGCGTTGAACGCGGAGGCGTGGCGCTGGGTGTCGTTCGGTGGCGTCCTGCTCGCGCTGAACAACGCCGGCATCGTGTTCACGCTCGGCATCTGGGGCGGTGCGACGGCGGTGAACATCGTCTACAGCGTGCGCGGGCTCTTCAGCGTGGTCGCGGTGTGGGCGATCGGGCACTGGTTCGCGAGCACGGAGCAGCATCTCGCGCCCGGCGTGCTGCGCTTCCGTTTCATCGGCGCGACCCTGATGATCGGCGCGATCGCGCTGGTGCTGATTTGAGTCAAGACGACCGGAAGGCGCAAACGCATGTCGGCGGCGCCCCGCAGCTTGACCGCCGCCGGTCGGGCCCTGAAATCGGAGCCTGCTGATGAGCCCGCGCGTCTCCACAAACAACGGCGGCGATGCCCTCCTCGCCGCGCCGCACGCCGGCGGTGGAAGGGCGGACGCGCGCGGCGAAGCCGAAATTCCCCTCGGTGGGCGTCGCCCATGAGCACAGCCTTCCGCGTCCTCAGCTGGAACATCCACGACGGCAAACTGCGGCCGGGACAGAAGGCCTGCCTGACGACGATGCTCGCCGGGATACGCCCCGACTTCGTCGTTATCATCGAATACAACCCGCCGAACCGGAATTCCACTGCCGCGCAAAGCGCGAATCCCGCTTGCGACACCGTGCTCCAGTCCGCCGGCTTCGGCGCGCCGCGAATCGCGGTGCTGAGCGTCAGTCCTTCCGGGAAGACCCGGCGCGAGGTCGCGGTGTATGCGCGCGCCGGGCTTGCCCTCACGCCTCACGCGCAGCCCGAGCTGGCGGCGGCCGCCGGCTACCAGTTGTTCCAAACCGGGATCGGCGACACGCCATTCCTGCTCGCGCCGATTCTGCTGCATCACAAGGGCGAGGGTCCGCGGCTGCAGCGGCTTTTGCAGACGTGGGAGAGCATCGGCCAGCCATGCGTCGGCATCGGTGACTTCAATCGCGACGAAGCGCGCTGGGCGAACGTGCCGTATCTCGCCGGTTATTATCACGGCGGCTGGCGTCCTCCGGCGCCCCAAAACATCGATCTGCATGGAAATGTGAGCGCCTGCGGCGGGAGCGATGTCTTCACGTGGTTCGGCAAGAATGTGCAGAGGCGGCTCGACTACGCCCTCACGACGCCGAACCGCAGCGCCCGTATTCGCGACCTCTACCACGTGAAGGGCGCGATCGGCTCTGATCACCGTCCGATCGTGGCCGATTTCGAGATCCCATAGGGTCTCATTGCGCGGCGCACATCCGATCGAGCCGGGCCAGACGCGTTGACGGCCATGTGTCGCGCGATGCCGGCGGCGACGCGGTGACTCGCAACGCGCTAGGGCAACTTTGCCAGCGCCGCGCGGGCGCGCTGCTGGGCGGGTGCGTCGTGGCGGGCGCGGGGCGGCATGGCCAGGCCGTGCGCCCAGGCCGCCCGGGCCCGGGTCGCATCGCCGGCGGCGGCGTAGGCGAAGCCGAGGTCGAGCCAGTGGTTGAGCTCGTCGGGTTCGAGCTGCGTGGCGCGCTCGAGGTGGACGACAGCCTCGGTGCGGCTGGCCGGCGGCAGGCCGCCGTAGAACAACCGCACCCAGAGCCGCGCCGTCGCGCCCAGCTCCGCCACCTCGTAATGCCAGCGACCGAGCACGTGGTGCGCCCAGGCGTAGTCGGGGGCGAGGGCCAGCGCCCGCTCGGCGTCGGCGCGGATCTGGCGCGAGAGCCGGACCTTCTCGCGGGTGTCGCTGTAGGTGGCGAGCTTGCCGCGGGCGACGGCGAGGGAGAGCACGTTCACGGCGTTGCCGGGCTCGAGCGCGACGGCCCGCTCGGCGTAGGCGAGGGCGGCCGCGGCGTAGCGGCGGCGGTCCTCGTCCGTGGTCTGGTCGACGACGAGGTCGGAATACTGCCGGGCGATCTTCTGCAGGATGAAGGCGTCGTTCGGCGCCGCCTGCGCGGCGGCGAGGAAACCGGCCAGGGCTGCGCGCGAATCGAGCCGGGCCTCCGCCGCCAGCGCGTCGGCGAGCGGCGTGGCGCGCGCCGGCAGCACGCCGGCGAGCAGCAGCGGGAGAAACGCGAGGAGCCGCCCCATGCCCAATCTACGGCCGAAGCCGCCGCGCGGGTGCATGGGGCGTTGCCTTCCGCGGGAAAACGGATGCCTTGGCGGCATGCCGACTCCTCCCCGCATCGAAGGCGTGGTCGAAACCATCCTCTACGTCGACGACCTGGCGCGCGCCGTGGCGTTCTACCGCGACGTGCTCGGCCTCGCGGTGCTGGGTGGCGACGGCGTGCGCTTCCAGGCGCTGAATCCCGGCGGGCGGCAGGTGCTGCTGCTCTTCAAGCGCGGCGGCACGCTCGCCCCGACGGTGGTGCCGGGCGGGGTGATCCCGCCGCACGACGGCCGGGGGCCGCACCACCTCGGGCTGGCGATCGCGCACGACGCCTATGAGCCGTGGAAGGCGAGGCTGGCGGCGGCCGGCGTCGCGCTCGAGGGCGACGCGCAGTGGGAGCGCGGCGGCCGCAGCGTGTATTTCCGCGATCCCGACGGCCACCTGCTCGAGCTGGTCACGCCCGGCATCTGGCCGAACTACTGAGGCGCGTCAGCGCTTCTGGAACAGGTAGTGGCTCACGTGCCACTCCTCGCCGCCGCGGAACCACCACAGCTCGGCGCAGGCGAGGTAGAACACGCGCCACCACACCCACCAGCGGCGTGCGTGCTGCGGCCCGTAGGTCGCGGCGAAGAGCGGCAGGATGGCCGCGCGGTGCGCGTCCATGTTCTGCAGCCAGTGCTCGGCGGTGCGCGCGTAGTGCGTGCCGTTGACCTTCCAGTCCTGGAGCAGGCGCAGGTCGTCCTGGAACTCCTTGAACAGGTCGTGCGACGGCATCATGCCGCCGGTGAAAAAGTGGCGGCTCATCCAGTCGCTCCCGTCGCGGGCGACGAAGTGATAGGGGAAGCGGGAGTGGGTGAAGACGTGGGCGAAGAACAGCCCGCCGGGCCGGAGCCAGCGCGCGACGTTCGCCAGGAGCCGCGGCCAGTTCTTCATGTGCTCGAACATCTCGACCGACACCACGCGGTCGAACCGCCCGGCGTCGATGGTGAAATGGTTCATGTCGCAGGTGATGATCTCCACGTTGGGGAGCGCCCGGCGTTTCGCCTCGGCGAGGATGTGCTCGCGCTGCGTGCGCGAGTGCGAGACGCCGGTGATGCGGGCGTGCGGATACTTCTCCGCCATCCAGAGCGTGAGCGAGCCCCAGCCGCAGCCGAGCTCGAGGATCTCGAGGCCGTCGCGCAGCTGCGCGCGTTCGCTCGTGAGCGCCAGCATCGCCTCCTCGGCCTCGGCGAGCGTCTCGCGGCCGGTGGCGTAGAAGCCGGAGGAGTATTTCAGCCGCGGGCCGAGGCAGAGTTCGTAGAAGCGCGTCGGCACCTCGTAGTGCTGCTCCTTCGATTCCGCGGTGTTGATCGCGATGGGCAGCGTGCGCAGCTCCGCGGCGAAGCGCGCGGTGGCGGTGGCGCCCGAGGGCTCCTCGATCTCGCGCAGGCGCTGGCGGAGCAGGCGGCGGATGCCGAAGCGGATGAGCGGGTCGGGCAGGAGATCGCGGGCGAGGAGGGAATCGATCATGAGAGAGCGGAGGACGGAAAACAGAGGACCGGGGACGGAGGGCAGAGGCGGAGAGCGGCGGGCGAGGGTGGGAGCCTCAGTGCGGCGTCTGCGGTCCGCTGCCCTCCGAGCGCGGGAACCACGGCACGAAGGCGCTCGTGGTGCGCTGGTAGGCGCGATAGGCGTCGCCTTTCGAGCGGAGCGACTGCTCCTCGGTCAGCGGGATGCCGGTGACGCGCAGGAGGAGGTAGAGGATCGCGGCCGGCGCGATCGCGGCGAGCCAGCCCCAGGGCGAGGCGAGGGCGAAGAGCAGATACGCCACCCAGACCAGCCACTCGAAGAAATAGTTCGGGTGACGGCTGTAGCGCCACAGGCCGACGTTGCAGACGCGGCCGCGGTGGGCCGGGTCGCGCTTGAAGGCCGCGAGCTGGGCGTCGGCGGTGGCCTCGCCGGCCAGCGCGAGCAGCCAGAGCGCGACGCCGGCCAGCTCGAGCGCGGAGAACGCGGGCGTCGGGTTCAGCGCGGGCAGGAGAAACGGCACGGCGAGCAGCACGATCGAGACCGCCTGGAGTTGGAAGAACCCGAACATTTTCGCGGCGAAATTCCCCGCCCAGTCGCGCCGCAGCTGCCCGTAGCGCCCGTCCTCGACCGGATGGTGGCCGGCGACGCGGCGCAGCAGGTGCGTGCCGAGCCGCGCGGCCCAGAGCGTGACGAGGATCGCGATCGTCACGCGGCGCGGCAGCCAGCCGGTGCCCGCGGCGGCGTAGAACCACGCCACCGGCGCAAAGGCGTAGGCCCAGGCCACGTCGACGATGCCGTAGTTGTCCAGGCGCCGCGCGAGAAAGTAGAGCGCGGCGAAGGCGCCGCCAAGGGCGGCGAGCGCGAGAAGGACGAGCGTCAGAGCAGGCACCCCTGTCTTACGACCGGGCGGCGCGGGCGGATGCGAGGCGGCGCAAGATCGGCCGGGCGACGAGCCAGACCCCGCCCACGAGCAGCGGCAGCGAGAGCAGCCAGGCGGCGAGCGCCTGCAGGCCCATCAGGCCGAAACGCGACCAGAACTCGCGTTGCGACGCCACGAACACGCGGGCGACCTCGTGCGGGTCGAACGGCAGCGGCGCGGGGCCGAACAGCGCCGCGCCCAGCCGCACGTAGACCGGGATGAGCGCGAGCTGCACGGGCCAGAGCAGCTGGTTGACCACGTGGATGAGCGGCTGGTTGAGCCGCAGCGCCGCGGCCACGACGAAGCACAGGGCGGTGGTGAAGCCGAGGAACGGAAACACGCCGCACGCCAGCCCGACGCCGAGGGTGAGCGCGATGCGGTCGGGCGTGATGCCCTGCGTGAGCTGGGCGACGACGGGCTGGACAATGCGGCGCTGCCAGAAGCCCGGACGCGGAGCCGGGGCGTTCACGCGAGCAGGTAGACCCCGACGGAAAGCGCCGCGAGGACGGCGGGGAGCGCGACGCGGCCGGCGTTGCGGCGGGCGAAGACCTCGGCGAGCGGCGCGTCCGCGGGGACGGCGAAGAGCTCGCGCAGCAGGTAGGTCGCCATGGCGAGGTTGCCGAGCAGGATGATGCTGACGAACCAGAGCACGCGGGCGGCGAGCGTGCCTTCCTTCCACGCCACCCAGACGAAGAACGTGATGAACGCCCAGTAGGCATCGAAAAGCGTCGCGATCACCCACGGCTCGCGGAAGGTGGCGCTGCGGGCGAATTCGCCCAGCGGCTGGTGCAGGCTGGCCCAGCTGGTGACCCCGAGCATCGAGACGATCACGAGCGAGAAGAGAACGCGGAGGAACCAGATCATCGGAGGACGGAGGACTGGAGACGGAAGGCGGAGGCGCGAGGGGGCGCCGCCCGGTTTCAGAAGCTCAGGTTGTTTGGGCGGGTGTGGACGGTCTGGACGACGGAGATGTTGCGGAGCGCGAAGGCGGCCTCGCAGTAGGCGAGATAGTAGTCCCACTTGCGGATGAAGCGCTCGTCGAAGCCCAGGGCGCGGACGCGGTCGAGCCGCTGGTGGAAGCCGTCGCGCCAGGTGCGCAGCGTGCGCGCGTAGTCGCGGCCCATGTCCTCGAGGCCGTGCAGCACGAAGCCGCCGGCGCGGGCGAAGAGGTGGTTGAGGCGGTTGGCCGAGAGCAGGAGCGAGCCGGGGAAGATGTGTTTCTGGATGAAGTCCACGCCGCGGCGGAACTCGTCGTAGCGCGCGTCGGGGCAGGTGATGAACTGCAGCGCGACGAGGCCGTCCGGCTTGAGCAGGCGGGCGCAGGCGGCGGCGTAGTCGGGCAGGAACTCGTGGCCGACGGCCTCGAGCATCTCGATGGAAACGATCTTGTCGAACTGCCCGGTGACGTCGCGGTAGTCCTGCAGGCGGACCTCGATGCGGTCGGAGAGGCCGGCGGCGGCGATGCGCTGGACGGCGAGGTCGCGCTGCTGGCGGGAGAGCGTGAGCGTGGTGACACGGCAGCCGTAGTGCTGCGCGGCGTGGAGGCTCCAGCCGCCCCAGCCGGTGCCGATCTCGAGCACGTGGTCGGTCCGGCGCAGGTGGAGCTTGCGGCAGAGCGCGTCGTTCTTGGCGACCTGCGCCTCGCGCAGCGTGGCGTCGGCGCGTTCCCACTTGGCGGCGGAATACATCAGGGTGTCGTCGAGCCAGAGGGCGAAGAAGTCGTTGGAGAGGTCGTAGTGCTCGGCGATGTTGCGGCGGGCGTTGGCGCGGGTGTTGGCGCGGAGGAGGTGGCCGAGGCGGTTGGCGAAGCGCAGGACGTTGAGCGCGAGGCCGCGCGCGCGCGCCGAGCCCGAGAGGGTGGGCGCGTGCTCGAGGTTGAGGATGAACCAGCCGATGAGGGCGGTGAGGTCGGGCGTGTCCCAGTCGCCGTCGATGAACGCCTCGGCGAAGCCGATGTCGCCGCCGAGCACGCAGCGGGAGAAGAAGCGCTCGCGGCGCACGCGCAGCACGGCGGCGTTGGCGACGCCCGGTGCGACCTCGCGCACCAGGAACGGCGTCTCGCCGAAGAGGCGGGCGGTGCCGTCGGGCAGCTCGACCCGGAGCTGTCCGCGCGGCATGCGCGCGAAGGCGTCGAGCACGGCGCGCGCGGCGAAGGACGGGGTGCGGGAGGCGTCGCCGGCGAGGGTCGGCGCGGTGGTGGCTTTGGGCGAGCTCATGGCGGGACGGAAGCGAGGGAGGGTGCGGCCGGTGCAGGTCGCGCTGCTCGGCGGCGCGGCCGGCCTTCGCGAACCAAGGGATGCGCTTCAGCCACAAGCGCAAGGCGTGCCAGTGGATCAGCGCGATGACGCGCAGGGTGAGCAGCGGATACTTGAGGGTGAACCACGCGAGGCGCGCGTCCGTGAGCGCGGCGCGCGCGCCGTGGAGCGTGCTGGTGAGCGTGCGCGCGCCGCCGGCGTAGTCGTCGATCCGGACGGCGAGGCGCGCGTCGGGCGTGCGCAGCGTGAAGTCGAACTCGACGTCGACGTCCGAGAACGGCGAGACGTAGAAATGCTTCGGCGTCCGGAGGTGGAAGGTCGCGGCGCCGGCGCGCTCGCGGACGTGGAAGGTCTTCATCTCGCGGAAGGTGTTGGTCACCTCGGCGAGGGCGGCGACGGGCGCGCCGGCGCGATCGAAGCAGAAGTAGAACGAGACCGGGTTGAACTGGTAGCCGGCGATGCGCGGCAGCGTGACGAGCAGGACGCGGCCGCCGGCGAGGTCGATGCCGCGGTCGGCGAGCCAGGCGAGGACGCGCTGCTTGAGGCGGGATGGGGGCGCGGCCGGCGCGGTGCGCGGCGGGACCGCGCGGTCGGCGCCCGAGGCGTTGTGCAGCGGCTCGTGCGTGGGGAAGAAGTCGGCTTCGCGCAGGCCGTAGAGATTCGGGCGGTTGACGGAGAAGAGGCGCAGGCGCGCGGACAGGGCGTCGAGCTCGTCGAGGTCGAGGGCGAGGTAGAACAGGCGATAGGAGAAGCGGTGTCGCTTCGGGGCGAAGCGATGATGCATCACGCGGCACTCGTAGAGGCAGGAATTCACCGGCGGACGGGATCGAAGCGCGGGGCGCAGACTTGCGGCGCGCGGTTAAGGCGCCGCGGGAAGGCGGCTGGGCGAGCGGTGTCCCGGCCGGCAGCGTGATGGCTCGTGCGCGGCGGCATGCTCAGGCGGTGGCGAGTTGCGCGGCGGTCGGATCCTCGCTCGCCCACGGATCGCGGCCGAGGAGGAGGCGCGCGAGGTTCACGGCGGAAAGGAAGCCGTCCTCGTGGAAGCCGTAGCGCGTCCACGCGCCGCAGAAATAGGTCTCGGTGGCGCCGGCGGCGGCGGCGTTGAGGGCGGGGATTTCCTGCTGCGCGCGCACGGCGCCGAGGGTGAAGAGCGGGTGCTCGTAGGCGATCGCGCGGAGGATTTTCCGCGGATCGAGGCGGTCGGGGCGGTTGATGGAGACGAAGTAGTTCTCGCGGTCGGAGACGCCCTGAAGGCGGTTCATCCAGTAGATGGTCATGGGCTCGACCTCGCCGGCGGCGTTGCGGGCGATGGAGTAATTCCAGGCGGACCAGGCGAGCCGCGTGCGCGGCATGACGGCGGCGTCGGTGTGGAGCGTGGCGGTGTTGGGCTGGTATTGGAACTCGCGGAGGAGGCGCGTTTCGTCGGGCGTGGCATCGGCGAGCAGGGCGAGGGACTCGTGGCCGTGGGCGGCGAGGACGACCTTGTCGAAGCGCTCGGTGTGGCGGTCCTCGGTGGTAACGAAGACGCCGTCGGGCGAGCGGCGGACGGCGATGACGCGCGTGTCGTGGCGGATGCGGTCGCGCCACGGGGTGGTGAGGCGCAGGACGTATTGCTGCGCGCCGCCGTCGACGGTCCACCACTGGTGCTGGGTGTGCAGGCCGAGGAAGCCGTGGTTGTGGAAGAAGCGCAGGAGCGTGCGCGCGGGGAACTGCAGCATCCGGGCCGGCGGCGTGGACCAGACGGCGCTGCTCATGGGGATGACGTAGAGGTGGAGGAAGTCCGCGCCGTAGCCGCGGCGGCGCACGTAGTCGGCGAGCGTGACGTCCGCCCACTCGGGGTTTTCCAGGGCGTCGAGGGCCTCGCGGTTGAAGCGGTCGATCTGCCACAGCATGCGGTAGAAGGACGGCCGGAGGAGGTTGCGGCGCTGGCAGAAGAGGTGGTTGAGGGAGGAGCCGCTGAATTCGAGGCCGGTGTCCTCGTGGCGGACGCTGAAGGACATGTCGGTCTTCTTCACCGGGACGTTCAGCTGCGAGAAGAGGCGCGTGAGCTGCGGGTAGGTCTCGTAGTTGAAGACCATGAAGCCGGTGTCGATCGGCAGCGGGCGGCCGGTGTCGCGCTCGGGCACGGTCACCGTGTGGGTGTGGCCGCCGGTGTGGCGGTTCTGCTCGAAGAGCGTGACGTCGAAGTGCCGGTGGAGGAAATGCGCGCAGCCGAGTCCGGAGATGCCGGTGCCGACGATCGCGAGCTTGGGGCGGGACATGCGGTTTTTCGGATTTCGGTTTCGGATTTTCGATGAAGCGAGCGCGGGAAGGGGGGCGCGCCGAAAGCTACGCGCCGGCCGCGGGTGCGGACGCAACAAATCCCGCGGCCGGCGGACGCGCGGGCGGGAGGCGGGCACAAAAAGCCCCGCGGTCGGCGGGGCTCGGGGAGACGGACGGGAGCGCGGAGCGCGCGGCGTCAGATCACGGGCGGGTGCTGGTCCGGCGCGGTCGCGGGCGGCTGCTGCGCGAGCTCGGAGACATCCTTGTGGATGGCGGGGCCGTCCTTCTTCTGCATCTGGGAGGCGACCGCGGGGGAGTTCACCGTGGCGATGGCGATGGCGGCGGCGGTGGGGACGACGCGCTTGAGGGTGTTGATCTCCTCCTGCACGTGCGAGAGCGACATGCGGCGGATGGTGTCGTGGTGCTCGTTGCGCGCGGCCTCCTCGTAGATCGACTGCGGCACGGGTTTGAGGCCCCAGATGAAGCCGGTGAAGGACATCAGCTTCAGGCCATAGTAGGTCGGATCGATTTCCCACCAATAGAAACCGTTGCGGGTGGACGACTGGTAGCGGTGGTGGTTGTTGTGCCAGCCTTCGCCGAGGCAAACGATCGCGAGGATGAAACTGTTGCGCGAGTCGTCGGTGGTTTGGAAGCGGCGCTTGCCCCAGAGGTGGGTGAAGGAGTTGATCGACGCGGTGCCGTGGAAGAGGGCGGTGGTGCTGATGAAGAAGCCCCAGACGAGCAGCTGCCAGGCGTTGGTGCCGAGCGAGGGGGCGGCGGTCTCGAGGTAGGCGCCGAGGCCGAAGAGACCCAGGGCGAAGAGAACGGGGACAACGATGTCGAAGCGGTTCAGCCAGACGAGCTCGGGGTATTTCGCGAGGTCCTTCACCTTCGAGTAGTCGGTGGGGAAGTTGCGCTTCGAGGTGATCCAACCGATGTGCGACCAGAGGAAGCCGTGCACGTGCGGCGAATGGGCGTCCTCCTCCTGGTCGGAGTGCTGGTGATGGTGGCGGTGGTGATATGCCCACCAGAGCGGGCCGCGCTGGACGGTCGTGCCGGTCCAGAGGGCGAGCAGGAACTGGCCGAAGCGCGACGTGCTGTAGGTCTTGTGCGAGAAGTAGCGGTGGAAGATGCCGGTGACCGCGAACATGCGGACGACGTAAAGGAAGACGGCGGTCCAGACGGCGAACCAGCTCCAGCCGACCCAGATCACGCCCAGACAGCCCAAGTGGAGGATGGCGAACGGGATGCAGCGGACGAGATTCACGCCGTCGGGCTGGGCGCGGATGGTTTCAGGGGATTCCAAGGTGTAGTCGGAATCGACCCACTGGATGAGCGAGGCGCCGAAGCGGCGGAGGGAGGCGGTGAACGATGACACGATACGAATGCGACTGAGTTGAGGCGGCGACGGAAACCGCGGCGCGGAACCGCTGCAAGCCGCCAATTCGGCCGGAGAGAATTTCCTCCGTTTTCCACGCGCCCCGTCGAGGAAGCGTCCGTGGCATAAAAAAACCGCCTCATCGCGGGGCGGTTCGGGGTCGGGGAAGGGATGAAACGGGGCTAGGCGGCGATAAGAGACGCGCAAACGGGTTCAGCCCTCGGGCTCGGTGGCGACGAGCAGGGAGAGCAAGGCGAGGATGATGACGGAAACTAACATGGTTCTTGGCGTGGCGGTGCCGGGTCAGAGCACCTGGGAGCGGAAATTGTTCCACCTGCGCGGATGCGCACGTGGATGCCGCCGAGTGGACTCAACCCCACCCGGCGCGCAAGCAAATCGTGTGTCCCATGCGTCCAACGGCCCATGCATTAGACTGTAACGAGAGATGTCGCTGGAAATTTCACGCAAATGCAGCATGGTTTGCGCTCATGAAAGCATTGCGCCCAGTCCTACTCCTCGCGGGAGCGCTGTGCGGCGTGAGCCTGGCATTCGCCGGCGCTGACAATCCTCCCGCTGCCAAGCCATCCCCCGTCGAGGTCACGTTCGAGAATCCGGCCGAGTTCACCGACTTCACCCAGAGCTACTCGTCCAAGGATTACGGCCAGGACGGGCTGATGACCCAGTTCCGCGAGTTCCTGCAGGAGCGCATCGCCGCGCGCCTCGCTCCCGGCCAGCGGGTCGAGATCAAGTTCAAGAACATCGACCTCGCCGGCGACTTCGAGCCCTGGCGCGGCCCGCGGGCGGACGACATCCGCATCGTGAAGGAAATCTACCCGCCGCGCGCCTCGCTCGACTTCCGCCTCCTCAACGCGGACGGCTCGGTCGCGGCCGAAGGCCATCGCGACCTCAGCAACCTCGGCTTCATGACCGCCATCGCGTTCCCGCAGAGCGACCCGCTCCGCTGGGACAAGGACCTCCTCTCGGACTGGGTGCGCCGCGAGTTTCCGGCGAAGAAGAAATAACGTCCTGCGCGCCCGGCGCGCGTCGATTTGCCTGGCGTCCCGCGTTGCGCGCGGGACGCCTTTTTGTTGGTCGACGGGCGGCGAGACGGCGGTCACTGGTGCGGGTTTATCACCGCCTAAGCTGTTCCCGATTAGGATCTAGGGTTTTTTGCGACGGAAATGCCCTTGCGTTTGCCGCCGCGTCATGGACTGTGTCCGCCGTTCGTTAGAGTTTTCGAGTTAGATGACAGGATCTGGTGAGTCGTTGGCTGAGCTGCTTTGGCTTAAGTGATGATTTGAAACCCACGTCGGGAACGGACTGGCAGCGGAACGAAGGCCCCTAACGATTTCATCACATGAGCAACTCCAAACTCTACGTCGGCAATATGTCGTTCCAGACCTCGGAAGAAGAGCTTCGCGCTCACTTCGAGCAGTTCGGCACCGTCTCCGACATCTACGTCGCGATGGACAAATTCACGGGCCGCCCGCGCGGCTTCGCGTTCGTCACGATGGGCACGCCCGAAGAGGCGAAGACCGCCATCGAGAAGACCAACGGCGTCCAGCTCGGCGGCCGCGCTCTCCAGGTCAATGAAGCCCGTCCGAAGGAAGACCGTCCCGCGGGCGGTGGCTTCGGCGGCGGCGAGCGTCGCGGCTTCGGCGGCGGCGGCCGTGGTGGCTTCGGCGGTGGCCGTGGCGGCCGCGGTGGCGACCGTGGCGATCGCGGTGGCTTCGGTGGCGGTCGCGACCGTTACTAAGCCGGCCGTTTGCCTCGCGCAAACTGACTGACTTTTCGGGGCGGAGCCCGTGCGGCTCCGCCCTTTTCTTTTCTCCAGGCGAGTCACTTATCCGCTAGTTCGCTAGTCGTCGCCGTTTCCTCATCCGCGAGCGCGCCGGAATTCCGTCGCACCGCACCCTGCGTCCCGCCGCTCCGCGGCGCGCGCCCCCATTCGCGTCGATTAGTGCGCCGTAGTGGTTTGTTCCTCCCATGGCCTTCAAAGCTCTCAATCTCTCCGAGCCCGTCCTCCGCGGCATCCAAGCCGCCGGCTACACGGACCCGACTCCCATCCAGCTGCGCGCGATTCCCGTCGTGCTCGGTGGCGGCGACCTCATCGGCTCCGCCCAGACCGGCACCGGCAAGACCGCGGCCTTCGCGCTGCCGATCCTGTCGCGCCTCGACAAGCACGCCGCGCGTCCGCGCGTGCTCGTGCTCGAGCCCACCCGCGAACTCGCCGCGCAGGTCGAGACCGCCTTCCGCGACTTCGCGCGCTTCACCGACCTGCGCACCGTCGCCATCTTCGGCGGCGTCGGCTTCGGCCACCAGCGCAACGAGCTGCGCCGCGGCGTCGACGTCATCTGCGCCACCCCGGGCCGCCTGATGGACTTCGTCCAGGAAGGCCTGATCAATCTCCGCGACATCCAGATCCTCGTGCTCGACGAGGTCGACCGCATGCTCGACATGGGCTTCCTGCCCGTGGTGAAGGACATCATCGGCCGCTGCCCGCGCGAGCGCCAGACGCTGTTCTTCTCCGCCACCGTGCCGCCCGAGATCCAGGCGGTGGCGTCCTTCGCCCTCCGCAACCCGCAGCGGGTCGAGGTCGGCGTCAACCGCTCGGTCAACCGTTCGATCAATCACGCGCTTTACCCGGTCGCGTTCAGCCAGAAGTTCGACCTCCTCGTCGCGCTGCTCGCCCAGACCGATTTCGACAGCGTGCTCGTGTTCTCGCGCACCAAGCACGGCGCCGACAAGATCGCGCGCAAGCTCAAGGCCGCGAACCACAGCGTCGCCGTCCTCCACGCCAACCGCTCGCAGAACCAACGCATCGAGGCGCTGGCCGGCTTCAAGTCCGGCAAATACGAGGTCATGGTCGCGACCGACATCGCCGCGCGCGGCATCGACGTCGCCGGCGTCACCCACGTCATCAACTACGACGTTCCGGAAAACCCCGAGGACTACGTGCACCGCATCGGCCGCACCGGCCGCGCCCAGGCCGTGGGCGACGCGTTCACGCTCGTGACGATGGAAAACGCCGACGACATCCGCGCCATCCAGCGCTTCATCGGCCAGAAAATTCCCGAACTGCGCCTCGAGGGTTTCGACTACCTGCCGATCAACACCCCGCGTCCCACGCCGCCGCCGCAGTCCGGCCGTGGCGGCCATGGGCAGCGTGGTGGCGGTCACCGCGGACAGGGCGGCGGTCATGGCGGCGGCGACGGCCGCGGCTTCCGCAGCCGTTTCCGCGGCCGACACTGAGCCGGTCCCGGTTCGGGCGCCAACGATATTATCCCTCCCGGCGGCCATCGCCGGGGCGCGAGCGGGCTTGCCCGCGGGGCGGAGCGCGGACACGAAGCTGTGATCCGCTCCGCCATGCCCGCCCCCACCGTCGCCGCCGTCCGCCAACACCTCGCGCGCCTCGCCGCGTGTCGCGCCTGTCCGCGCATGCACCGGCCGGTCGTCGTCGGCCGTCCCGTCGCGTCGCGCGTGCTGCTGGTCGGCCAGGCGCCGGGCGACAAGGAGCCGGTGCTCGGCCGGCCGTTCGCGTGGACCGCGGGCAAGACGCTCTTCAAGTGGTTCCACGAGGCGCTCGGCTGGAGCGAGGACGAGACGCGCGACCGCATCTACTTCGCCGCGGTCTGCCGCTGCTTCCCGGGCAAGAAGAAGGCCGGCGGCGATCGCGTGCCGGACGAGGACGAGATCGCCGCCTGCGCGCGCTGGCTCGAGGCCGAGCTCGACCTGCTCGCACCCGACCTCGTGCTCCCGGTTGGCAAGCTCGCGATCACGCGCTTCCTGCCGCCCGCGCCGCTGAACGATCTCATCGGGAAGAAATTCCCCTCGTCGTGCGCGGGCGCGCGCTCGACTGCATCCCGCTGCCGCACCCGAGCGGCGCGTCGCCCTGGCACCGCATGGAGCCCGGCAAGACGCTGCTCCGCCAGGCCCTCGCGCAGGTGGCAAAACATCCGGCGATCCGCGCCGGCGTGTAACCCCGGCTTTTCGGTTGCGTCGTGGGTGGGGCGGCGCTCTGTTGCGCGCACTATTTTCATGAAGCTCCGGTTCCGGCTTTTCCTTCTCCCGTTGCTCGCCCTCGCGCCGCTGGCGCCGGCAAAAACCAGGGCGACCACCCACGCCACGCCCTCGCCCGGCAGCTACACCGGCGCGATCGTCCTCGACGCCGCGACCGGCCAGTCGCTCTGGGAGGACAACGCCGACGTGACCAACCCGCCCGCGAGCATGACCAAGCTCATGACCTTCGCCGTGCTGCACGACAAGCTGGCCGACGGCACGATCACGCTGCAGACGCCGGTGCGGGTCGACGTCTCCGACTCGAAGATGGGCGGCACGCAGGTCTACCTCGACCCGCGCGAGACGTTTCCGGTCGAGGAACTCATCTACGCGATGATGATCCAATCGGCCAACGACGCCGCCCACGCGCTGGCGCGCACCGCCGCCGGCTCGGTCGAGGCCTTCGTCGAGCTGATGAACGCCAAGGCGCGCGCGCTTGGCATGAACAGCACGACGTTCCGCTCGCCGCACGGCTTGCCGCCGCCGAGCCGCCGCGTCAGCGACGGCGACCTCACCACGCCGCGCGATTTCGCCAAGCTCTGCCGCTACCTCGTCCAGCACACCGACGTCCTCAAGTATACCTCGGTGCGCGAGCGGAAGTTCGGCCTCGCCCGCACCCAGGGGCCGGTGGACATGACCAATCACAACAAGCTCCTCGGCAAGATCGCCGGGGTCGACGGGCTCAAGACCGGCTACACCGAAGCCGCCGGCTACTGCCTGAGCGCGACCGGCGAGCGCAACGGCCGCCGCATCGTCGCGGTGATCATGGGCTCGTTCGGCCCCAACCGCTCGGTCGACAAGGGCCGCGCGCGCGACCTGAAGATGATCGAGATGCTCGAGCGCGGCTTCGCGGCCGCCCCGGCCCGAATCGCGCCGGTGACGGAGACCGCCGCCGCGCCGGTCTCGCCCGTGGCTGCGGCTGCCGGCGCCGCCTCGCCCGCGGCCGCGTCCCCGGCCGCCGCGACCACGGAGATTCCGACCGTGAAGACCGCCGCGCCGCCGGCGCCGAGCGATGAATCCTCGACGACGAGGGAACCCGCGGTAGTCTTCCGCGTCATTCCTCCTGTCCCTCCGACGAAGAAACCATGAGCCCCACCGCCCGCCGTTTCGCCTTTCTGTTCGCCAGCATCGTCTTCCTCAGCGCCTCGCCGCTCTTCGCCCAGCGCGAGCGGCTGCCGCCCGAGGACCTGGAGGTGGTCGAGAATCGCTGGCCCAACGCGAAGAAAACCTCCACCGGCCTGCGCTACATCGTCCTCAAGGAGGGCGATCAGAACAGCCCGATGCCGCAGCCCGGCGATCGTGCCGCCGTGCTCTACAAGGGCATGCTGCTCGACGGGACGGTCTTCGACCAGTCGGTCGATCCCGCGCACGCCTTCCGGCCGCGCGTCGGCCGCGACGAGCTGATCCCCGCCTGGGACCAGGCGCTCACGCGCATGCACAAGGGCGAGAAGTGGCTTCTCATCGTCCCCTACGAGCTCGGCTACGGCACGCGCGGCAACCCGCCGAAGATCCCGAAGCGGGCGACGCTGGTGTTCGAGATGGAGCTGCTCGATTTCGGCAAGAACCTGCCGCTGAACTGAGCGCGCGGGGCCCGCTCGGCCCACGAAAAGCGCCGGCCTCTCGCCGGCGCTTGTTTTTTGCCCGTTGGGCGGACGGCGTCGCGCGGACGCTCACTGCATCATCTCTTCCAGCAGCGGCCGCATGGCGTCGGCCCAGATTTGGTAGCCGGTGGCGTTCGGATGCAGCTGGTCGGGCATGATGCTGTCGGGGATCTTGCCGTCGGCGCCGAGGAACTTCGCGCCGATGTCGAGGAAGCGCACGTTCTTCCCGTCATCGAGCTTCGCCAGGATGGCGTTGGCCTCGTGGATGGCCTGCATGCGCTGCGCGGAGTCGTCGGGCGCGCCGTTGGCGTTCTTGCGCGGGCCGCGGGGGAAGATGGCGAGCAGGAGGACCTTCGCCTCGGGGATGTGGGCGCGGATAAGCTCGACGATCTTCTGGTCGGCGGCGGCGATCTGCGCGCCGGTGTGCTCGCCGGAGTTGTTCGTGCCGATCATGAGCACGACGACCTTGGGCTTCACGCCCTTGAGCACGCCGTCCTCGATGCGCCAGATGACGTGCTCGGTGCGGTCGCCGCCGATGCCGAAGTTGGCGGCCTGGTATTTCTCGTAGTTCGCCTGCCAGACCGCGGGCGCCTTGGTCCAGCCCTCGGTGATGGAGTCGCCGAGGAAGAGGAGCTGCATCGGCTGCTTGGCGCGCTTGAGGTGCTGCGCGTGCAGCTCGTAGAAGCGGGCGTTGCCGTGCTTCGGGGCGCCGACGCTCGGGTCGTAGGCGCGCGCGAGCGGGGCGAGGATGGTGAGGGCGGCCGCGGCGAGCGCGGCGGCGAGGAGGAGGCGGCGGGCGGGGTTTTTCATGACAGCGCTGCAGACGCTCGCGCGAAGCCCGCGGTCACGCAAGGCGCGTTGCGCCGCGTGTGTCACCCCGCGAGCGCCTGGCGCTGGGTCCAGAAGCTGTCGGCCGAGTAGCAGGCGAGGCCGCCCCAGATGAGGCCGAAGGACACGGCGCGCAGCGCGTCGAACGGCTCGTCGTAGACGAGCCAGCCGACGAGGAACGCCAGCGAGGGGGCGATGTATTGCAGCAGCCCGAGCGTCGTGAGCCGGAGGCGGACGGCGCCGTAGGCGAACCAGACGAGCGGGATGGCCGTGATCCAGCCGGAGCAGAGCACGAGCACGTGGTCGGTCGCGCTGACGTGGCCGAGCGCGCCGCGGCCGTGCGCCGCCAGCCAGATCAGGTAGCCGGCGGTGAGCGGCAGGTAGAGCAGCGTTTCGACCGTGAGGCCGTCGAGCGCGCCCATGGGGGATTTTTCCGGATCAGCCCGTAGCCGCTCCAGGTGGCGACGATCAGGAGCGCGACCCACGGCACGTGGTCGACGCGGAAGAGCAGCCAGGCCACGCCGCCGGCCGCGAGCGCGATGGCGAGCCATTGCAGCGGTCGCAGGCGCTCGTGGAAGAAGAGGAAGCCGGCGGCGACGTTGAAGAGCGGCACGAGGAAGTAGCCGAGGCTGGAGTCGAGGATGTGCCCGTGGTTCACCGCCCAGATGAACGTCAGCCAGTTGCCCATGAGCAGCGTGCCGGTGGCGAGGTTGAAGCCGAGAGTGCGGGCCGAGCGGAAGGCCGCCCCCACCGCCCCGAGCCGGCCCTGCCAGCGCAGCACGCCGAGCAGGAACACCAGCGACCAGACCGCGCGGTGCATGATCAGCTCGACCGGGCTGATGGCGACGAGCAGCTTCCAGTAGACCGGGATGATGCCCCAGACGGTGAACGCGCCGACCGCGGCGAGGGCGCCGCGGCGGGCTTCGGGATGCGGTGGTGCGAGAGCCAAGGGGCGGACGGTGCGCCAATCGGACCGCGCCGTCAACGGACGGGAGCACTTCGGCCCGGGTTATGGCGGAAACTGTTCCGCGCCTCAGGTCTTCAGCGCCGCGGTGTAGCGCGCGAGGGCGGTGGCGAGCTCCTGGGTGCGGCGCGCGATGTCGGCGTTGGCGATGGTCTCGCCGGCGAAATCGGCCTCGGTGGCGTAGACGAAGCGCGGCACGATGGTGCAGCGGAAGTCGAGCATCAGGCTGTTGGCGAACGCCATCACGCTCATGTAGCTCGCCGCGCCGCCGGCGGTGCAGGCGAAGCCGACGACCTTGTTCTCCCAGGCCTTGCCGGTGAGCTCGACGAGGTTCTTCACCACGGCGTTGACGTCGTAGTTGTAGATCGGGGTCGCGACCAGGATGCCGTGCGCGCCGGCGACGGCGGCGCGGGCGCGCGCGGTGTTCTCGTGCCGGTAGGCCGCGGCGCCGTCGCAGGGCGGCAGCGGCAGGTCGCGCAGGTCGAGCAGGGTGGCGTCGTGCCCGGCGGCGGCGAGCTCCGCGTGGGCGGCGCGCGCGAGCAGGCGGCTGTAGCTCTCGGGATTGAGGCTCGTGGAAAGGACGAGGAGATTCATGCCTTGGGAAACGGAATCGCGGCGCGATTCGGGCCCGTCACTTCGCGGCCGCGGCCGGCGCGTTGGTCGACTGGTAGGAAACGAGCTGCCAGCGGTCGTTGAGCATCGCGTAGACGGCGGTGACGACGAGGGCGGGCTTCAAGGTCTGCCCGTCGGGCAGCCGCACCTCGATCTGCATCGGGCCGGTGACGATGGCGGCCTCGCTGCCGTAGAGGCGCACCTGCGGGGCGGCGGTGTAGCGGAGCGCGGCGTATTTGAACCTCCCGCTCTGCAGCGCGCCGAGCAGCTGCGCCTTGGTCTGCACCGCGCCGTTCGAGTGCACGTAGAGGCAGTCGGGCGCGAGCATGTCGTCGAGCGCCCCGATGTCGGCCGCGAGCAGGGCGTAGAGACGGGTCTCGTCGGCGCGGAGCACCGCGGCCTTGAGGCCGTCGGCGAGCGTGGCCTGCTGGGCGAAAACCGGGGCGGCGGCGACGAGCGCGACGAGGCCGGCGAGGAGGAGCGGGCCGAGTTTCATCAGCGGTAAACCGGGTGCGGCCGGCCTTTGTCGTCGATGGCGACGTAGGTGAAGATGCCCTCGGTGACCTTGAGCAGCGTGCCGTCCTGGCCGCGCTGCACCCAGGCTTGGATGTCGATGCGCATGGAGGTGCGGCCGACCTTCAGGAGACGGGCGTGGCAGTTCACGATGTCGCCGACGTAGACGGGATTGTGGAAAACCATGCCGTCGACCGCGACCGTCGTCACGCGGCTGCGCGAGATGTTCTTGGCGACGATGGCGGCGCCGAGGTCCATCTGCGACATGAGCCAGCCGCCGAAGATGTCGCCGTTGGCGTTGGTGTCGGCGGGCATCGCGATGGTGCGGATGACGAGCTCGCCTTGCGGCTCGTTGGCTTCGGGGACGGGCGGGGCGGCGTCGGGCATGCGCGGCAACGATGCACGCGCCGCCGGCGGTCGCAAGTCCGCGCCGTCAGCGGGTGCGGTCATAGCGCAGGAGGCGGAGCGACTCCTCGGAGGCGACGAAGATCGCGCGGCCGTCGGCGCTGAAGCACGCCGCCTCGGCTTGCGGCAGGCCGTGCGGGCCGAGCACGACGGGCGTCTTCGCCAGGGCGTCGGCCCACGACTCGGTCGCGGCGCGGGGAAGAGCAGGGTGTCGCCGTAGGTGAGCACGACGGCGGCGGAGCCGTCCGGCGCGAAGTCCATCGCGCACGGCTCGCCGCGGAAGCGCCCCGTCGGGGTCTTTAGGAGGCGCTGCAGCAGGTCCGGCTGGGGCAGGCCGGGCACGGTGCCGACGCGGCGGGCCACGACGAGCTCCGCGCTCGGCGCCAGCGGCAGGCGGTAGAGCCGCGGCACGGGCTCGCGCTTCGAGAGCAGGTAGACGGCGCCCTCGCGGGCGTCGACGGCCAGCGACTCGCAGTCGCGGGCGAGGTCCTCGAACACGACGCGCAGCGTGTAGGCGGGCGCGACCTCGGTGTCCGCGTCGGGCCTCAGCGCCGCGGGATCCGGTTCCGCGAGCACGTGGAGCGAGATGAAGGGCCGGCGGCCCTGGTTGTCGCCGATGTCGCCGACGACGAGCCAGGCCCGGCCGTCGCGCTCGAACGACGCGACGTCCTCCCAGTCGCGGTTGACGACGCCCTGCACGCGCAGCCGCGCGCGCCGGTCGCCGGTGGCGGCGTCGACGCCGTAGAGGACCGGCTCGCCGCCGCTGTCGTTGTGCACCCAGAGCAATCCCGGCGTGCGGTGCGACGCGGCGAGGCCGCTGGCCTCGCGGTTTTGAGGTTCGGCGAGCGTCGCGGCTTCGACCGGGCCGGCGAAGGGCCGGGGAGCGGGCGCGGTTTCGGCCGCCGGTCCGAGCACGGCCAAGGCGAGCCAAATCGCCGTGGCGCCGTATGACTTTGCCATTGTTTTCAGAGGGGAACCACCGGATAGTCCGCGCATCATGTCACTCTCAGGGAATGCCGCGTTCCGGCGGTTGTTCAACGAAATCGGCACGGTGGATCAGGTCGGGATCGAGGAGCGCGTGGCCAAATACGGCACGCGCAGCATCAAGAAGGCCGCGAAGGTCCAGGGCCTCAAGCTCGCCGCCTCGATGGTCGACCTCACCACGCTCGAGGGCAAGGACACGCCCGGCAAGGTCGCCTCGCTCTGCCAGAAGGCGCTCAATCCGCACGAGGGGCTCGATTGCCCGCCGGTCGCCGCGGTCTGCGTCTACCCGTCGATGGTGAAGCATGCCCGCCGCGCGCTGGGCGAGGACTCCGGCGTCCGCATCGCGTCGGTCGCCACGGCGTTCCCGAGCGGCCAGGCCCCGTTGACGACGCGCCTGGCCGAGGTGAAGGCGGCCATCGCCGACGGCGCGGACGAGATCGACATGGTGATCAACCGCGGGGCGTTCCTTGCCGGCGAGTTCCGGGAGGTGCAGGACGAGATCGCCGCGGTCGTCGAGGCCTGCGGCGACGCCACGCTCAAGGTCATCCTCGAGGTCAGCGAGCTCGAGACCTACGACAACATCCGCGCCGCCTCCTTCCTCGCCATGCGCGCGATCCGGCCGGGCGATTTCATCAAGACCAGCACCGGCAAGACCTCGCTCAACGCCACCCTGGGCAACAACCAGGTGATGATCGAGGCCATCCGCGACCACTACCTCGACACCGGCATCGCGATCGCGATGAAGCCCGCCGGCGGCATCCGCACGGCCAAGCAGGCCCTGACCTTCCTCATCGCGGTGAAGGAGACGCTCGGCGACGCCTGGCTCAACAACACCCGCTACCGCTTCGGCGCCTCCTCGCTGCTCAACGACCTCCTCCGCCAGCTCGAGAAGGAGAAGACCGGCGCCTACCAGGCGCCCTATTACTTCAGCGAAGCCGCCGAGTCCTACTGAGTTTTCCCCCTAATTTAACCACGGAGACACAGAGGACACAGAGAGAAACTGCGGAGCATGATTCCGTGATCTCTGTGCCTCTGTGGTTCAAAAAATGCCCACCGCTGCTCCTGCCACCAAACGTCCGACAAAACGCGCCCAAGGCCGCCCGCTGCCCGAGCTGATCTTCGGCGATCTCTGGGAATTCGACCCGTCGCCCGAGACGGCCGACCCGAAGCTCAAGCCGCGCTACGAGCTGTTCATCGGCGGCGAGTTCGTCGCCCCGAAGAGCGGCAAGTATTTCGCGACCATCAATCCCGCCAACGAACAGAAGCTGGCCGAGATCCCGCACGCCGGCGCGGCCGACGTCGACGCCGCCTACGCCGCGGCGGCGAAGGCCTTCGAGACCTGGGGCAAGCTGCCGGGCCGGGAGCGCGCGAAATACATCTACCGCCTCGCCCGCCTGCTGCAGGACCGCGCGCGCGAGTTCGCCGTCGCCGAGACGCTCAACGGCGGCAAGCCGATCAAGGAATCGCGCGACTTCGACGTGCCGATGGCCGCCGCGCACTTCTTCTACCACGCCGGCTGGGCCGACAAGCTCGACTACGTCGCGCCGGGCCGGAAGGTCGCGCCGCTCGGCGTGGTCGGCCAGGTCATCCCGTGGAACTTCCCGCTGCTCATGCTGGCGTGGAAGCTCGCGCCCGCCCTCGCGATGGGCAACACGATCGTCATCAAGCCGGCCGAGACCACCTCGATCACCGCGCTGAAGTTCGCCGAGATCATCGCCGACGCCGGCTTCCCCGCGGGCGTGGTCAACATCGTCACCGGCTTCGGGGACACCGGCGCCGCCATCATGGGCCACCCGACGGCGGTGAAGGTCGCGTTCACCGGCTCGACCGAGGTCGGCAAGATCATCATGCGCTCGCTCGCGGGCACGGACAAAAAGATGACGCTGGAGCTCGGCGGCAAGGCCGCGAACATCGTCTTCGAGGACGCGCCGCTCGACCAGGCCGTCGAGGGCATCGTCAACGGCATCTTCTTCAACCAGGGCCACGTCTGCTGCGCCGGCTCGCGCCTGCTCGTGCACGAACCCGTCGCGGCGCAGGTGCTGGCGAAGCTGAAGACCCGCATCCGCACGCTGCGCGTCGGCGATCCGATCGACAAGAACACCGACATCGGCGCCATCAACTCGCGCGAGCAGCTCAAGAAGATCGAGCGCCTCGTCGCGAGCGGCGTGAAGGAGGGCGCGGAGCTCTTCCAGCCGAGCTGCAAGCTGCCGGCCAAGGGCTTCTTCTTCCGCCCGACGGTCTTCTCCGGCGTTTCGATGAGCCACCGCATCGCACGCGAGGAGATCTTCGGCCCCGTGCTGAGCATCCTCACCTTCCGCACGCTCGACGAGGCCGTCGAGAAGGCGAACAACACCGCCTACGGCCTCAGCGCCGGCGTGTGGACCGACAAGGGCTCGCGCATCCTCAAGATGTCGACCGAGCTGAAGGCCGGCGTCGTCTGGGCGAACACCTACAACAAGTTCGACCCGACCTCGCCGTTCGGCGGCTACAAGGAGTCCGGCTTCGGCCGCGAGGGCGGCCGCCAGGGCCTGCTCGACTACTGCACGCTCATCTGACCGCCGCACCGCTGCCTTGATTCTTGATGAACGATAGAGACACAGAGTCCCGGGGTAAGGCAACGGACGCTCCGTGCCTCCGGGTCTCGGTGGTTCAAATCCATTGATGTCCGCCCGTGTTCGCCCGCCCGAAAATTGCCCCGTCTGCGGTGCCACTGTGCCGCGCGGCGCCCGCGCCTGCCCGGAGTGCGGCGCGGACGAGCGCTCGGGCTGGAACGAGGACGACACGCGCTACGACGGCCTCGATCTGCCGGACGAGGCGTTCCGTGACGGAGACGGCCGCGGACCGAAACCCGCCGCGCGTCGCCACGCCAGCCGCGTCTGGTCCATCGTCGCCAGCCTGCTCGTTCTCGCCCTGATCCTCGCCTTCGTCTTCCGCCGCTAGTTCCCCCTCCCATGGCCGAATCGTTCCGCACCACCCCGATCAAGACCGACAAGATGCCGCCCGGCATCCCCTTCATCGTCGCCAACGAGGCGGCGGAGCGCTTCTGCTTCTACGGCCTGCGCGCCGTGCTCGTCATCTACATGACGCAGTATCTGCGCAATCGCGCCGGCGAGGTCGCGCCGATGAACGAGAACGAGGCCAACGGCTGGTATCACCTCTTCCTCGCCTCGAACTACTTCTTCCCGATGATGGGCGCGTTCCTCGCGGACGTCTGGTGGGGCAAGTATCGCACGGTGTTCTGGATCTCGCTCGTCTACTGCCTCGGCTGCGTGTTCCTCGCGGCCGACGACACGCGGCTCGGCCTCTTCATGGGCCTCGGCCTGATCGCGCTCGGCGCCGGCGGCATCAAGCCGTGCGTGGCGTCGAACGTCGGCGACCAGTTCGGCAAGGACAACCAGCACCTCGTCTCGCGCGCGTTCGGCTGGTTCTACTTCGCGGTCAATTTCGGCTCGTTCTTCTCCATCTCGCTCACGCCGATCCTGCTCAAGAACTGGGGCCCGAAGGCCGCGTTCGGCCTGCCGGCGGTGCTGATGTTCCTCGCGACGTTCATCTTCTGGTCCGGCCGCTACAAGTTCGTGCACCTGCCGCCGAAGGGGAAGAAGTTCGTCGAGGAGACCTTCAACCGCGAAAGCCTCACCGCGCTCGGGCGACTCGCGATCCTCTTCGTTTTCGTCGCGGTCTTCTGGTCGCTCTGGGACCAGAGCGGCGGCGAGTGGGTGCTGCAGGCCGAGAAGATGCAGCGCCACGTCAATCTCTTCGGCTGGGAGTTCGAGCTGCTCTCGTCCCAGATGCAGGCGGTCAACGCCATCATGATCCTGGCGCTGATCCCGGCGTTCCAATACGCGTTCTACCCCGCGATCAACACCGTCTGGAAGCTCACGCCGCTGCGCAAGATCGGCCTCGGCATCTTCACCATCGGCGTGTCGTTCCTCATCAGCGCGTGGATCGAGTCGCAGCTGACGGCCGGCGCCAAGATCAGCGTGATGTGGCAGCTGCCCGCCTACCTGCTGCTCTCCGCCGGCGAGGTCATGACCTCGATCACCTGCCTCGAGTTCGCCTACACCCAGTCGCCGCGGCACCTGAAGGCCGTGGTCAACGCGCTCTACCTGCTCTCGATCTCCGCCGGCAATCTCTTCACCGCGCTGGTGCAGTTCTTCATCGCGAACCCCGACGGCACCTCGAAGCTCCACGGCGCCGCCTACTACCACTTCTTCGCCGGCTTCGCCGTGCTCGCCTCGCTCATCTTCGCCGCGATCGCCCTGCGCTACAAGGAGGTCAACTACCTCCAGGACGAGGCGCCCGCCAACTCCTGACCCGTTTTTCGCCATGACCCGTCTGCCCGTCACCAAAACGCCCAAGTGCTACGTCGGAGGAGCGTTCATCCGCTCCGAGAGCGCCCGTGTCTTCCCGATCAAGGACGCCGCCGGCGCCTTCTTCGCCAACATTCCGCAGTGCACGCGCAAGGACCTGCGCAACGCCATCGAGGCCGCCGCCAAGGCCGGTCCCGGCTGGGCGAAGCGCACGCCCTACAACCGCGGGCAGATCATCTACCGCCTCGCCGAGATGCTCGAGGCGCGCCGCGCGGAGATGGTCGAGGCGCACACGATCTTCGGCGGCCCGCCCGACCTCGTCGCCGCGGCCGTGACCACCGCGGTCGACCGCCTGATCTACTACGCCGGCTGGGCCGACAAATACGAGCAGGTCCTCGGCAGCGTGAACCCGGTGGCGTCGCCGCACTTCAACTTCACCGTCACCGAGCCGATGGGCGTCGTCGGCGTCATCGCCCCCGACCTGCCGCCGCTGCTGCCGCTGCTCTCGCTCATCGTGCCCGCGATCGTCAGCGGCAACACCGTCGTCGCGCTCGCCTCGGAAAAGGTGCCGTATCCCGCCATCGTCCTCGGCGAGATGCTCGCCACGAGCGACCTGCCCGGCGGCGTGGTGAACATCCTCACCGGGTTCCGCAAGGAGATCGTGCCCACGATGGCGACGCACACGCACCTGCGTGCCGTGGCCGGCGTCGTCGGCGCCGAGGACCGCAAGACGCTCCAGCTCGGCGCCGCCGAGAGCGTGAAGCGCGCGAAACTCCTGAAGGCCGAGGAGGCGATCAACTGGCTCGCCGACGACGCGCAGAGCCTCTACGCGATCCGCGACTTCGTGGAGTTCAAGACCACCTGGCACCCGGTCGGCGCCTGACGATGCGCCTCCTCCGCCTCCCCGGCGAGCGCCGCCCGCCGCCGCTCAAGGCCTGGTGGCTCCTCTGGGCCGCGAGCCTGGCGGGCCTGTGCGTGATCTGGTGGAATTTCGGCTTCCTCAAGCTGCTCGGCAACGAGCCGCATGCGAATCCGTTCTACGATCTCGCGGGGCTCGTGCCGCTGTTCGTCAGCATCGTGCTGCGCTGGCTCGTGCTCCCGCGCTATACCGAGGCGCAGCGGGCGTTCGTGGTCTTCGTCCTCGGCCTGGCGCTGGCCGAGGCCTGCGGCCTGCTCGGCATCTTCCTCGGCGGACCCTATCGGGACGACCTCTTCCTGCTCGGCGCGCTGGGCCTCGCCCAGTTCGCGCCGCTCTACGCGCGCCGTCTCTGCGAACCGAAGCCGCAGGGCTTCATCCCGAACAACTGACGCGCGCGCCGGCGCCGCAGGCCTTGGCCGGAACGAAAGTCACCGGCGGGATCGTGACGTGGTCGACCGGCGTCGCGCCGAGGTGGCGGGCGAGCTTGTCGAGCCAGCTCTCGCGGAACGCCGCCGGCGGGGCGGCCGGCGGATCGAGCCGCGCGGCGGACATGGAGTCGGATTCGTGGTCGCTGAGTTTCATGGGCTGCGGACCGTAGGCGGGATGCCGGCCAAATCCAGCGCCGGCGGCGATTTGGCCCGCTGTGGCGTCCCCCGGTGCGCGCCGGTGTGCCGTTCGCGCGCGCCGGCCGATACAGTTCAGCCTCGCCGGCGCGACAGGCCGGCGCGCAGCCGTGCGAACTCCGCGCGCAGCGCCTGCTTCGTCTCCGCGGGCAGCGCGTTCCAGTGCGTGCCGCTCAGGGCGCCCTCGACCGCGTAGGCCATGAGCACGTTCACCGGCCGGCCGCTCTCCAGCAGGCGCCGGCAGACGCCGAGCGGGCCGAGCTGCGCCAGCTGCGCGCGCGTGTGGATGCCGGCGGCGTCGAGCCACGCCGCCGTCTTCGGCCCGAGGTTCAGCAGCGCGGCCAACTCGCCGGCGCGTCCGCGCGATGCGGCGTCACGGTCGATCTTGATCGGTTGCACGCGGCTCATCTCAGACGGTGAGTTCGATGCGGTTGCCGTCGGCGTCGAGCACGACGCTTTCGTAATAGCCGTCGCCGGTGCGTCGCGGTGCGGAGACCACGCGGACGCCGGCGGCGCGCAGCCGCGCAGTGGTCTCATCGACGGCCGTCTCACTACCGAGCGAGAGAGCAAAATGGGCGAGGCCGAGCGTGTCGGCGCCGGCGGTATCGGCGCGCGCGGCGACGTCGGGCCGTTGCATCAATTCCAGCCGCGCGCCACCGGCGAAGGTCAGAAAATACGAGCGAAAGCCGGTGCGCGGATTGTGATAGGCCGTGCCGGCGGCGGCACCGAAATGCCGCGCGTAAAACTCACGCGCGCGTTCGAGGTCGAGAGTCCAGAGGGCGAGGTGCTCGATTCTCATGGCGCGGTGCGCCGGTGATCAGGCCGCGCCCGGCTGGCTGAGGCGGCGCAGCCAGCGGTAGTGCGAGACGAGGCCGGCCCAAACGGTTTTGTGCTCGTTGTAGCGGATGCCGAAGTCGCGGCAGGTCTCCTCGACGATGCGGGAGAGCGCCGGGTAGTGCACGTGGCAGACTTTGGGGAAGAGGTGGTGCTCCACTTGGAAGTTCAGCCCTCCAAGCAGCCAGCACACGAGTTTGCTGCGCCGCGCGAAATTCACGGTCGTGTGAATCTGATGGAGCATCCACTGATCCTCCATCCGGTTCGTTGCTTCGTCCGGCAGCGGGAAGTCCGCTTCCTCGACGCAGTGCGCGAGCTGGAACACGATGCTAAGGGCGACGCCGGTGACGCCGGCGACCAGCGCGTAGCACAGCAGCACCTTCCACCAGCTGTGCAGCATCATCGGCAGCGCGAACGCCAACGTGAAGAACAGCACCTTGCCGGCGATGAAGATGATCAACTCGCGCCCGCGCGGACGTGGAAACGGATGACCGCCGATCTCGCGCATAACGAGGTCGCGGAAGTCGCCGTAGAGGTGCCAGCGGATCGTCATGAAGCCATACAGCGCCCACAGGTAGAAATGCTGCGCGCGGTGGAAGAAGTAGTGCGGCTGGTGCGGCGTCACGCGCGCGAACGCGCCGAGGTCCACGTCGGCATCGTGGTCGGTGATGTTCACGTAGATGTGGTGCGACGCGACGTGTTTCCAGTGCCAGAGATACGAGCTCGCCCCGATGAGATCGAGCGACATGGCGCTGAGCTTGTTCAGCCACGGCCGCTCGGAATAGGCGAGGTGCGAGCCGTCGTGCTGAATGTTGAAGCCGATCAACCCGGCGGCGGCGCCGAGAATCAGGGCCGCGATGCCGGCGTGCCACCAGTTGGCGGCAAAAAATACGAGCACGATGTAGCTCGCGAAGAAAGTCGCGAGAATGACGGCGGTCTTGAGATACATCGCGCCGTTGCCACGCGGGCGGCGGCCGGTGCGGGCGAAGAATTCGTCGACGCGGCGACGGAGTTCAGCAGGAAAGGAATCGGCCGGAGCGAAGCGCGGACGTTCGGACGAAGCGGCGGAAGGAGAAGTGGTGGCGTGGGACATGGGAAGGGCAGGCCGGAACGGCACGCGAATGCGCTCCACGCTGGAAACCCGTTGCACCAAGGCAAGCCCGACGGTGATGTCGTTTGCCGTTCGAGTCTGGGCGATCGCTCGTGGCGACGGTGGCTCCGCGCGCCAGCCGGTCTTCATCCGCCGTTCGGCCCCCGGCGGACGGTTCGTCACTTGGCGTCCCACTCGTGCACGGTGACTTCGGACGAGTGCGTGAGATGGAGCGGGTCGGAGTGCGCGATCGCCGTGGCGGCCGCCAGATTCTCGGCGCGCAACAGGTAGGCGCCGCCCGATCGATCGCTGAAGGGGCCCGCCAGTTCCAAACGGTTCGCGCGCCGCAGGTCGTCGAGAAAGGCGTAGTGCGGGACCAGCGCCCCCGGATCGAAGTCCGGAGTGCGCCGGGTGAGGACGAGGTAACGTCGCATGGCGGGAAGGCGGCGGCGTTTCAGCCTTCGTCCGACACGACGATTTTACCGAAATGCGCCGCTTGCGCCAGGTGACGGAAGGCCGCGGGCACCTCGCCAAACGGGAAGACGCGATCCACGACCGGATGGAGTCGGTGCCGGATCAGGGCGCGAAGCAGGTCGCCGAACATCGTGCGCGAGCCCACGCGGAGCGCGTGCACGGTGGCGCCGCTGCGGATCAAGTCGACGGCATCGAGCTGCATCGCCGTGCCGCCGAGAAAACCGATGAAGGCGACGCGGCCGCCGAGCCGCACCGCACGCAGCGCCTCGTTGATCGTGGCCGGTCCGCCCACTTCCAGGATGAGGTCGGCGCCGCGACCGCCGGTGAGCTCGCGCACGCGGGCGCCCCATCCGGGCGTGGTGTGGTAGTTGATAGTTTCATCCGCACCGAGCGCGCGGGCGCGTTCGAGTTTGGCGTCGCTGCTGCTCGTCACGAGCGTGCGGAGACCGGCCGCGTGCGCCAGTTGCAGGCCGAAGAGCGAGACGCCGCCGGTGCCCTCGAGCACGACGGTGCCGCCGGGCCGGAGATCGCCGCTCGTGAAGAGGGCGTTCCAAGCGGTGAGGGCGGCGATGGGCAGCGTGGCGCCTTCGGCGAAGGACAGGTGCTCTGGCAGCGCCACCAGCCCGTGGGCGGGCAGCACGGAGTATTCTGTAAGGACGCCGGGCAGCGGCGCCCCGAGCGAGAGGCGGGTGTTTTCCGGCGTGGGCGGGCCTTCCTGCCAGGACTGGATGTAGTGGCCGATCACGCGGTCGCCGGGCTGCCATGCGGTGACGCCGGGGCCCACGGCGACCACTTCGCCGGCGCCGTCGGACAACGGCGTGAAGGGCAGCGGCAGGTTGGGCAGGTAAGTGCCTTGGACGATCACGAGATCACGGTAGTTCAGCGACTGTGCGCGCCAACGCACGAGCACTTCGCCGGGGCTGGGAGCGGGGACGGGCGTTTCGACGAGCGCGAGGGCTTCGAGACCGAAACGGGTGATTTGCCAGGATTTCATGGTGGGGACGGCGAGGGATTATTCCGGCAGCAGGCGGATCAACTCCTGTTGGTCCGGAGCGAGCAGGTAGCACGCGATCAGGACGGCCGGTCGGTCGCCGACGTTGTCAAAATGCCGCACGCGCACGTTGGCGGGTTCGTAGATGGCGTCTCCCGCGCGCAACATCTGGACCGGGCCGCCTTCCAGCTGGAACCGGATTTCGCCTTCGAGGAGGACGCCGACGACCGGACAAGGGTGGAGATGCAGGCCGGTGGGGCAACCGGGAGGAAGCGTGACGCGCTTCACGGCGGCGTTGGCCACCGGCCGCGCCGGGTCGATGATCGCGGTCAGCAAGTCGTGACGCGTGACGGCCGGCGTGGCCGCGGAGACGACGGAGTGGAGCGCGGCGAAACCGAGCAGTGGGAGCAAACGGGAGCGGAATGACGGGAGTTGTTTCATGCGGCGCCCAGTTTAGCGGCGGCGCGGACGGGCGACTAATGCCTCCTTTTTGGGCTCGTATGCCTTTCGGTAATGGGGCCCTTTTCCGGACATGGAATTGCGGCATCTGCGGTATTTCGTGGCGGTGGCGGAGACGTTGAATTTCTCCCGCGCTGCGGTCCGGCTGCACATCACGCAACCCGCACTCAGCCGGCAGATCCGCGATCTCGAACACGAACTCGGCTGCACGCTGCTGCGGCGCGGGGCGAACGCCCGCACCGAACTCACCCCCGAGGGCCGTCAACTTCTAGCCGGCGCGACCGAATTGCTGGCCGCGGCGGATCGGATCGCCACGGAGGTGCGGAGCACCGGTGCGCGCCTCCGGCTAGGCCACTACGGCGCAATCTGGCTAGATTATTTCGCTGCCGGGTTGCAGCGCTTCACGCGGAGGCATCCGCACGTCGTGTTGCAACCGGTGGAACTGACGCCGGGATCGCTGCCCGCGGCGCTGCGCCGGGGCGACGTGGAGGTGGCGCTGCTCGGGCAGACCGACAAGGCGCTGCGACGGGAATTCGCCACGGCTTTGGTGGCCAGCGTGCCGGCGCAGATCATCCTGCCGGTGGGACATCCCTTGGCGAAACGTCGCCGGTTGCGGTTGGAGGAGTTGCGCGGCGCCGACTGGGTCACGTGGGACGAGACGGATTTTCCCGGCCGCAAGCAGCTCCTGGTCGAGGCCTGTCGCGCGGCGGGTTTCCGGCCTCGGATCACGCATCACACCGACAGTCTGGCGTCGATGCTCGTGCGCGTGTCCGTCGGCGGCGAGATCGGCCATTCCGTGCCGATGGCGGCGCGCTCGCGTCCGCCGGGCGTCGTGTTCACCGACACGGAGCCTCGCGACGCGATGGTTTTCGAGATGCACGTCGGTTGGATGAAGCACTCGCCGCGGGCGCGTTTGATCGCCGACCTGGCCGCCGAGCTGTCTGCCGTCCGCGCGTGAGTGGGGATCAGCTGCCGCCGAGTTTTCCGGTTTCGGCGAGGCGTTCGAGGAAGATCCAGCTGCGCTTGGCCTGCACCTCGGCGCTTTTGGCCTGGAGGACGTAGCGCACGACTTGCCGGCGTTGCGCGACGCTATGCGTAAGCCAGCGCTGCTCGAGTTCGGGACGGGATTGAAAGGCCTTGCGCATCTCCTTGGGCAACTCGGGCTCGCGGGTGGCCGTGTCGGCTTCGAGCGTGAACTCTATCGTGTCACCCGCATCGACCTCGGCGGCGCGCAGCAGCTCGACCTTGAAGGCGAGTTTCAGCTTGCCCGGTTTGCCGGGGAGGAGCGTCACGCGGTCGATGTCGTCGTTGAAGCGCAGGATCGCGTTCCAGCCCTGACCGCCGCCCTTGATGGCGGCGGGCGGCAATTTCAGTTCGCCGATGATGCGTTTCGGCAAATCGACCCAGCGGACGAGGGCGATGCGGTAGAGCTTGGCGCGGAATTCCCGGCGCATGGTCCGGCTCAGGCGTGCGCGCGCTCGCGCAGGAAGCGGGCGATCTCGCGCGGGTTCGGCATGGCCTCGGCCGTGCCGGGCTGCATGACGGCGAGGGCGGCGACGGCGTTGGCGAAGTGCACCGCCTCGGCCACGTTCCGCTTGAACTTCACCAGCCCGGCGGCGAAGCCGCCGACGAAGGCGTCGCCCGCGCCGGTGGAGTCGATGACCTCGACGGGGTGCGCGTTCATGCGCAGGTAGGCGTCCGGCTGCGAGACGAAGCAGCCGCGGGCGCCGAGGGTGAGAATGACGATCGGCACCTGCAGGCAGCGGCAGAGGCGGTGCAGGGCGTCGGCCTTGAGGGCGTGGAGCGTTGCCTCGTTGAATTCGCCGGCCTCGCGGTAGGCGGCGGTGCGCAGCAGCGAGGCGCAGCCGGCGTGCTGGCGGACGAGGGTGACGAACTCCGACTCGTTGGGGATGAGCACCTCGACGTGGCGCAGGAGGCCGGAGTCGAAATCGGGCCGCATCGGGGCGGGGTTGAGGACGGTGACCGCGCCCGCCTTGCGCGCGTGGCGGAGCACATGGGCGACCATGGCGTAGTCCGACTCGCCCTGGCAGACCACGACGTGCGCGGTGGCGAGCGGGCCGAGCGGCACGTCCGGCTTGTGCAGGGCGAGGTTGGCGCCGGGGGCGATGACGATCTGGTTCTGGCCGTTGCCGTCGATCGTGATGCCGGCGGTGCCGGTGGCGTATTTGTGCTTCTCGACGAAATGCGCGCGCAGGCCGATGCGGGTGGCGAACTTCTTCGCCGCGTGGCCGAAGGTGTCGCGTCCGACCGCGCCGATGAACAGGGTGGGCGCGCCGGCGCGCGCGGCGGCGACGGCCTGGTTGAAGCCCTTGCCGCCGGGCCCGGAGCGGAACTCGCCCACCACGGTCTCGCCGGGCTTCGGGAACTTGCGGGCGAAAAACGCAAGGTCCTGCATGAAGCTGCCGACGACTACGACGCGGGGTAACACGGGCCGCGAGACTAGACGGGCGCCGCCGGGCAATGCACCTCAAATCTCCCCGCGGGACCGGGCCGGCCGCCTAGTTGATGGATTTTTGCGAGCCGCCGGCGGCTTTTCCCCGTGTGCCGCTCATCGCGGGGTGCGACCGCCTGTCCAATGCGGCGTGTGCGCGCCGGGGCCGCGGCTAGGTTGGCGCGGATGTCGGTCACCTCGTCGTTCAGCGCGTCCCGGCCCGCGCCCAGTCTTGCTCCCGCGCCTGCGGGCGTGGTTCGCTCGTGGCCGATGACGACCGCGCCGATCGATCCCGCCGCCAAGCTCGCGCGCGCCAAGCGCCGCCTCTACGTCGCGGCCCAGCTCGGCGGCTGGGGCGGTTTCATGGCGATGCAGTTCGGGTTCTCCAAGGCCCTCAGCGGCGCGACCCAGCGGCAGGACGCCCTGACCGAGGCGGCGCTCTACGTGATGATCGCGCTGCAGGGCCTGCTGCTGACGCACTGGGCGCGGCCGTTCATGTCGCGCTGGCGCTGGAAAGAGATGGGCTGGCTCGCCATCGCCCCGCGCGTGCTGGGCATGGGCGTGCTGCTCTCCTTCCTCTGGAGCGCGATCGGCTACGGCTACTGCTACGGCATCGTCCAGATGCCGTGGCCGTCGAAGTTCAGCCCGGTGATCATCTTCCTGTTCAGCTGGGTGAACGGCACCGTCATCATGCTCGGCTGGCTGAGCGCCTATTTCTTCTACCACATCTTCGAGCGCATCCAGTCCCTGCAGGTCGAGCAGCTGCGCCTGACCGCCAGCGCCAAGGAGGCCGAGCTCCGCGCGCTGAAATCGCAGGTCAACCCGCACTTTCTCTTCAACTCCCTCAACAGCCTGCGCGCGCTGATCGACGAGGATGCGCCGCGCGCCCGCGAGGCGGTCACGCGGCTGGCCAACATGCTCCGCTACTCGCTCCAGTCGGGCCAGCTCGAGACCGTGCCCTTCGAGGACGAGCTGCGGATCGTCGAGGACTACCTCGCGCTGGAGCAGATCCGCCACGAGTCGCGCCTGCGCGTGCGCTGGGCCGTCGCCGACGACGCCCGCGCCTGCGGCGTGCCGCCGATGCTGCTCCAGACCCTGGTCGAGAACGCGGTCAAATACGGCATCAGCGCCCGCCGCGACGGCGGCGAGATCTTCATCGCCGCGGCCGTGGCCGACGGCGAGCTGACCATCCGGGTCACCAACCCCGGCGATCTCTCCGCCCCCACGAGCACCGCGGCCGCGCGCGCCGGCTCCTCGACCGGCGTCGGCCTGCGCAACGCCTCGGAGCGCCTCAAGCTGCTCTTTGGCGACCGCGCCCGGCTCTCCCTCGCGGCCGAGCCCGCGGGCTTCGTCACCGCCGCCGTCCGCATCCCCTGCGCCTCCCGCCCATGAAAGCCCTGCTGATCGACGACGAGCGGCTCGCCCGCAACGAACTCCGCCGCCTCCTCGCGGCCCACAAGGACATCGAGATCGTGGGCGAGGCGACGGACGTGGAGGACGCGCTCGACAAGGTCGCCGCGCTCAAGCCCGAGCTGCTCTTTCTCGACGTGCAGATGCCCGGCGCCGACGGCTTCAGCCTGCTGGAGCGCCTCGAGTCCGCCCTGCCCGCCGTGATCTTCACCACCGCCTACGACGAGTTCGCGGTCAAGGCCTTCGAGTTCAACGCGCTCGACTACCTGCTCAAGCCGGTCGACCCGAACCGCCTCGCCGCGTCGCTGGAGAAGCTCCGCCTCCGCGCCAGCGCCGGCGCGGCCGGCGACGCCGCGCCCCGCACCCGCCTCTCGCTCGACGACAAGGTCTTCGTGCGCGAGGGCGACCACTGCTGGTTCGTCCCGGTGCGGAACATCCGCCTGCTCGAGTCCGAGGGCAACTACACCCGCGTGCATTTCGACGACAACAAGCCCCAGCTCTTCCGCTCGCTCACCGCGATGGAGGAGCGGCTCGACCCGAAGCACTTCTTCCGCGCCAACCGCAAGCAGGTGATCAACCTCGCCTGGGTCGAGGGGATCGAGCCGTGGTTCAGCGGCGGCCTGCTCGTGCGCCTGAAGGGCGGCCTCAAGGTCGAGCTCTCGCGCCGCCAGGCCCAGGACTTCCGCGACCGGATGAGCCTCTGATTCTCCCCGACCCCGCGCCCTCCGCATCCCCCCACGAATTCTCCCATGATCGAGGCCCGCCATCTCACCAAGACGTTCCAGGACAAGAAACGCGGCACCATCACCGCCGTCGACGACGTCTCCTTCACCTGCCGCCCCGGGCAGATCTACGGCCTGCTCGGCGCCAACGGCGCGGGCAAGACCACCACCCTGCGCATCCTCGCCACGCTCCTGCAGCCCACCCGCGGCACGGCCAGCGTGGCCGGGCACGACGTGGCCACCGCGCCCGAGCAGGTCCGGGCCAACGTCGGCTTCCTCGCCGCCAGCACCGCGCTCTACGGCCGCCTCAACGCCCGCGAGATGATCGCGTATTTCGGGCGGCTGAACGGCATGGACGACGCGACGATCCGCGCCCGCATCGACGTGCTCGCGCACGAGCTCGACATGCACGAGTTCCTCGACCGCCGCTGCGACAAGTTCTCCACCGGCATGAAGCAGAAGACCTCCATCGCCCGCACCCTCGTGCACGACCCGGCGGTGATGATCTTCGACGAGCCCACCCTCGGCCTCGACGTCATGACCGCGCGCTCGATCGTGAAATTCGTCCGCGCCTGCCGCGAGCGCGGCAAGACCGTCATCTACTCCACCCACGTGATGAGCGAGGTGGAGAAGCTCTGCGACACCATCGGCATCATCCACAACGGCCGGCTCGTCGCCGAGGGCACGCTGGCACAGCTTCGCGCCCGTTTCGGCGAGCAGGACATGGAAGAAGTCTTCGTCAAGGCCGTGGGCGGCGAGGCCGCCGTCGCCGCCGCCCTCAACCGCTGAGTCTCCCGCCCATGAACTGGAAAGCCATCTTCGTCGTCTACAAGAAGGAGCTGAAGGACCAGCTGCGCGACCGCCGCACCATCATCTCCACCATCGTCATCCCCACCGTCGTGATGCCGCTCATGATGTTCGGCTTCGGCACGGTCATGACCAAGATCATCCGCCAGGCCCGCGACGAGGGCACGAGCGTGATGGTCGTCGGCGCCGCCGGTGCGCCCGAGCTGATGAAGGCCCTGAAGGCCGACGCGAAGTTCCGCGTCGTGCCGGAGGCGCCCGACTTCAAGCAGCGGATCGCGGACAAGAAGCTCCGCGTCGCCCTCCAGCTGCCGGAGAACTTCGACGCCGCCATCGCGCGCGGCGAGTCGCCGAAGGTGGCGGTGCTCTTCTACGACGGCGAGATCAAGTCCGGCATCGGCGCCAGCGCGCTCGAGTCGTTCCTGCAAAAATACCGCACCGGCCTGCTCGACCAGCGCCTGAAGGAGCGCGGGCTGCCGCCGGCGTTCACCCGGCCCTTCGAGCTGGCGCGGCAGAACGTCGCCCCGCCGGAGAAGGTCGGCGGCGCCACCATCGGCGGCTTCATCCCGTATCTGATCATCATCCTCTGCTTCTCCGGCGCGATGTATCCCGCGATGGACCTCACCGCCGGCGAGAAGGAGCGCGGCACGATGGAGACGCTGATGTGCAGCCCCACCGCGCGCATCAACATCGTCTTCGGCAAATTCCTCACCGTGCTCACCGCCTCCGTCGCGACCATCGTCTTCTCGATGACCTCGATGGCGGTGACCGGCAGCCTCGGCAGCAAGCTCTTCCTCGGCGGCTCCGGCATGGCCGCCGCCGCCTCGAACAAGGCGCAGGCCGCCGCCGCGCTGCCCTCGTTCGATCCCGCCGGCTTCATCGGGGTGTTCGCGATGGTCGCGCCGGTCGCGATCCTCTTCGCCGCGCTGCTGCTCACCGTCTCGCTCTTCGCCAAGAGCTACAAGGAGGCGCAGAGCTACGCCGGCCCGATGATCCTCCTCGCCATCATCCCGGCGGTGTTCGGCATGCTCCCCGGCATGGAGCTGAGCGCGAAGACCGCGCTCATCCCGATCCTCAACCTCTCGCTCGTGTGCAAGGAGATGCTCTCCGGCACCTGGAACTGGAACTACATCGCGCTCATCTTCGGCTCGTCCTGCCTCTACGCCGTCGTCGCGCTCGTCGCCTGCGTGAAGATGTTCAACCGCGAGGACGTGATGTTCCGCGCCTGACCGGCCGCTCGGATCCGTCGCGCGAGGCCGCCGATCGTCGCCGGCGGCCTTTTTCTTGGGCAACGATTTGTCAAAACCCGGAGCCGGCCGTAAACGCGCCGTCAAAACCGGCCGCCCCCATAGGCAGCGCGCCACTTGTGCGGTAAGCTGCGGTCGTCAGTCACCGACAACGCCCATGAACACACCCGACAACCCGACCCCGGCCGATCACCTGCGCTACGAAATCGCGCAGCTTGAGAAGATGCGTCAGCAGATTTTTTCCGACATGGAGGCCCTGCGCCAGCAGGAGCAGAACCTCCGGCGCTACGAGGCGCGCCTGCGCGGCTCCCAGCCGCCGATGGCCGCGACCGCCGCGCCGTTCACCGGCAGCACCCACGAGATCGACGTCGAGCGCGAGAAGCTCTCGCGCCAGCGCGCCCTGCTCGAGGCCGAACGCCGTTCGCTCACCGACGAGCGCCTCGCCGTGCGCGAGGAGAAGACCGCGCTCGCCCAATACGCCGAGGCGCTCAAGCAGCGCGAGGCGTGGCTGGCGGTCCAGGAACGCGAGCTGAAGGTGAAGGCCTTCGCGCCGCCGCCGGCGGAGAAGAAGCCGGCGAGCGTCGCGCCGTTCGGCATCCGCCTCGGTTTCAACGAAGTGCCGTTCGCGGGGATTTTCGGTTCGAATCGTCGCAGCGCGTGAGGTGTGCGCGCCGCCGATCTTGTGCGGACTAATCCGGAGAGCCCGGGCTAGGGATGGCCCGGGCTCTTCGCTTTTCGCCGCCGGACGCGCCGCCGTCGTGGCGCGGGGGCGTCACAGTTTTTCCAGCGCGGCCAGCCGGGTCGCGGCCTGCTCCCACTCGGCCGTGGCGGCGTGGAGGAGGTCCACCGTGGTGGTGAGCTCGCGGTTCAGGTGCTGCGCGCGGCCGGCCTGGGCGTAGGTCTCCGGCTTCTCGAGCTCGGCGGTGAGCTCGCCCTGCTTGGCCTCGAGCTCGCTGACGCGCTGCTCGAGCTTGCCGACCTCGATGCGGAGCTTCTTCAGCTCGTTGGGCGTGGGCTTCTTCGCCGCCGGGGCCGGGGCGGGCGCGGCGGCCTTCGCCGGCTCGGCCGCCTGCTTGGGCCGGGCGTCGGTGAAGCCCGCGGTGAGCGCGGCGCGGGCGCTGGTGGCCTTCGATTTCTCGAGGTAGTAGTCGTAGTTGCCGGCGTAGGGCGTGAGGCGGCCGCTGTGGACGTGCAGGACGTTCATCGCCAGCTGGCGGATGAAATACACGTCGTGGCTGATGAAGAGCAGCGTGCCCTCGTAGGATTTCAGCGCGTTGACGAGCGCGTCGATCGACGGGATGTCGAGGTGCGTCGTCGGCTCGTCCATCAGCAGCAGGTTGGGCGGGTTGATGAGGAGTCGCGCGAGGGCGAGGCGGGACTTCTCGCCGCCGGAGAGGACGTTGACCGGCTTGAAGACGTCGTCCTTGCGGAAAAGGAAGCCGCCGAGCACGGCGCGGGCCTGCTGCTCGGTGAGCTGGTTCTCGGCCGTGCGCAGCTCCATCACGTTCTCGAGGACGGAGAGCTCGGTGTTGAGATTGTCGCCGCGGTTCTGGGCGAAGTAGCCGGGCACGACGTTGCTGCCGAGCTCGCGCAGGCCGCCCTGGATCGGGATGACGCCGGCGAGGATCTTGAGCAGCGTGGACTTGCCCGCGCCGTTGGGGCCGACGAGCACGATGCGCTGGCCGCGCTCGGCCTCGAAGTTGAGGTCGCGGTAGACGACGTGATCGCCGTAGGCCTGCTGGACGTTCTTCAGCGTGATGACCTTCAGGCCGGAGCGCGGCGGCTGGGGGAAGCGGAAATTGATCTTCTTGAGGTCCTCCCACGGCTCCTCGACGGCGACCTCCTTGAGGCGCTCGATCTGCTTCTCCTTGGACTTGGCGCGCGAGGCCATCGAGGCCTTGGCGCCGAAGCGGTCGACGAACTTCTGCAGGTGGGCGATCTCGCGCTGCTGGTTCTTGAAGAGCGCGGCCTGCTGCTCCTTCCGCGCCTCCTTCTCGGCGAGGTAGTCGTCGTAGTTGCCGGTGTATTTGTTGAGCGTGCCGCCCTTGAGCTCGAGGATGCCGGTGCAGAGCGTGTTCAGGAACTCGCGGTCGTGCGAGATGATGAGCAGGCCGCCCGGGTAGCGCGTGAGGTAGTCCTGGAACCAGAGCAGCGCCTCGAGATCAAGGTGGTTGGTCGGCTCGTCGAGCAGGAGCAGCGCGGGCTCGCTCACGAGCAGGCGGGCGAGGTGCGCGCGCATGACCCAGCCGCCGGAGAAGGACTTGGCGGGCTTGTCGTGGTCTTCCTCGCGGAAGCCGAGGCCGGCGAGGATCTTCTTCGCGCGCGGCTCAAGCGTCCAATCGATGTCGTAATCGTCGTCGTTCTCCGGGACGAGCTTCTTGCCGCTGGTGGCGATCTGGAGGACGGTCTCCTCGCCCACGGGCGCGCTCTCCTGCGGCAGGTAGCCGAAGTCCGCGCCGCGCTCCCACTCGATGATGCCCTCGTCCGGCTGCTCCTCGCCGAGGATGAGGTTGAAGAGCGTGGATTTGCCCGCGCCGTTCGGGCCGACGAGGCCGTAGCGGTCCGTGCGCGCGACGAAGAGCGACACCTCGGCGAAGAGCTCGCGGGTGCCGTAGGACTTGGCGACATCGGCAAGGGTCAGCATGGAAAAGCCGCCGAGTGAGCCGGGCGCAGGAGGCGGCGTCAACCGTGGGTTTTGCGCGCGCGGACGCGTCGGGACGCAAAAAAGCCCGCCGGGTGGGGCGGGCTTCGTAAAATCAGTGCGCGCTCCTCAGGACGAGCCGCTGCGGTTCGACGTGTCGAGCGGCGTGTTCGCCGTGGTGTTCGAGTTGCCCGACGTCGGATTCGTGGGCGTCTGGTTGGCGGACGTGGAAACCTGATTCGCCAAGTTGGGGCTGATCTGGTTCAGCGTCGGGCTGGCGGCGGCGGCGGCGACCGTCGCGGCGACCGTCGTGCTGGCGTTGGGAGCGACGGCCTGGACCGCCGGCGTGTTCACGGCGCTGACGGAGTTGTTCATCACCGTGACGGCGGCGGTCGGGTTGGCGGCGAAGACGGCCGGCTGCGAGACGATCTGCGTCACCGCCGTGGCGATGGTGGCGACGGCTTGCGGCGCCACGGCCTGGGCCGCGGGCTGGACGATGATGCGCGCGGCGGTCGTGGCGACCTGGGACGTCTGGTTGGGCGCGTTTTGGGCCACCGCCTGACTGCCGACGGACTGCACGGCGGCGCTGGCGAGCTGGACGGCGGCGGCCGGGGACGTCGACAGCACGCGTTCGGCGACGGTGACCGCCTGCTGGGCCACCGTGGCGACGACGGTCGGATTATTGAGGGTGGCGGAGACCTGCACGGTCGCCAGGGCGAGTTGGGCCGTCGCGTCGGGCGCGGCTTGCTGCGCCGCGGGAGCCGCGAAGATGCGGGCGGCGGTGGTGACGACCGACTCGCTCTGCTGCGGCGACGAGGTTTGCACGGGAGCGGAGCGCACCGACTCGATCGCGGCGCCGGCGGCGGCGATGGCCGCGCTGGGATTGGTCGCGAGCAGCTGCTCGGCCGCTGTGACGACCTGGTTGGCGAGGGCGGCGGCTTGCTGCGGATTGCCGCCGCTCAAGGTCGCGATTACGCGGGAGACCTGGGTCGAGTTGCCCGAAAGAACCGCGGCGCGCAGGGCGGGCGGAAGATTGGCAACCCCTTGCGCCTGTTGCGCGTGCGCGAAAACGCCGGTGAGGGCTAGAGCAAGGGCCAGGATGCGGAAGAGCCGTTGGGTGTGGGTCATGAGTTGTTCAAATTGAAGTCCTCGACACCCCCACGACAGACTTTAGCGCCGCGCGGCGAATTTCGCTCAGTCTAGCGATTCGTAAGCAGGGGGGAGTTAGCGAGCCAGAGCCAGCGCGACCGCGCCGGCGACCGCGATCAGTCCGCCGGCGAGCGAACGTTTCGACGGGCGTTCGCCTTCGATCCAGTAGGCGAGGGGGATCACGGCCAGGGGCGCGCAGGCGGTGATGGGCAGCACGATGCCGCTCGGCGTCGAGGCCAGGGCCAGCTGGAACGTCGCCATGCCGAACACCGGTCCGGCCAGGGCGTGGATCAGGATCCAGCCGTGGGCGCGGAGCGGCGGCGCGGGCCGCGGCGCCTGCGCCCGGTCGAGCCACGCGCGGACGGCAAACCACGCCGCCGTGATCGCGATGCCGCCGAGAATGCGCTGGTAGGCGGCGGTCAGGCCGTCGAGGTGCGCGCCGGCCGCGGCGGTGATCTCGAAGCCGCGCCGGCTCAGGACCGCGCCGAGTCCCTGGCCCGCGGCCGCGACGAGGCCGAGCAGCACGCCGACCGGCCGCACGTGGACTCGCGGCGGCGACTGGCGCGTGGGCACCAGCGCGACGACGATGCCGGACAGGATCACCGCGATGCACGCGAACTGCCCGCCGGTGAGCCGCGTGCCCAGCCAGAGCCACTCGATGCCGATGGCGACGGGCACGCTCAGGCACTGGTTCATCGTCGTGGTCAGCCGCGAGCCGAGGAACGGCAGGGCGGCGAAGAACGCCAGGTCGCCCAGGCCCATGCCGGCGAGCCCGCTGAGCAGGAAGGTCGTGAAGGCCGGCCCGCCGTGGCCCTGGCCGAAGAGATACGCCCACGCGCCGAGGCCGACCAGGCCGACGGTGAGCCGGCCGAGGTTGGCGCGCGCCGGGCCGACCGTGTTCTGGCTCCGGTGCGCCAGCACGGACGAGGCGGCGAAGAGGCAGGTGGTGAGGAAGGCGTAGAGCACGGCGGGCGGTCAACTTGCCGCCGCGGGCCGCGACGCACGAGGCGGAAATCGCGCGGTTGCCTTCGGCGCGGGCCGGGATTGTTTCGCGCGATGCCGAACCGCCTCGCCACGGAGAAGTCGCCCTACCTGCGCCAGCACGCCGACAACCCGGTCGACTGGTTCCCCTGGGGCGACGCGGCCTTCGCGCGGGCGCGCGCCGAGCAGAAGCCGGTTTTCCTCAGCATCGGCTACTCGACCTGCCACTGGTGCCACGTGATGGCGCACGAGTCGTTCGAGAGCGCCGCGGTCGCGGAGGTGCTGAACCGCGACTTCGTCGCCATCAAGGTCGACCGCGAGGAGCGGCCCGACCTCGACCGGCTCTACATGACCTACGTGCAGCAGACCACCGGCCACGGCGGCTGGCCGATGAGCGTGTGGCTCACCCCGGAGGGCAAGCCGTTCCACGGCGGCACCTATTTCCCGCCCGAGGACCGGCATGGCCGGCCGGGCTTCGTGACGCTGCTGCACGCCATCGCGCAGCACTGGCGGAGCGAGCGGGCGAGGATCGAGGCCGGCGCCGAGGAGATCGTGCAGGCGCTGCGCCGCTACGCTAGCGAGGGCCCGGCGCGCGAGGTCGGGGCAGGCGCGGCCGACGCGCCGCTGCACGAGGCGGCGGGCGCGGCGTTCGACCGGTGCTTTCAGTATTTCTACGAGGGGCACGATCCGATCTGGGGCGGCTTCGGCGGCGCGCCGAAGTTCCCCCGCGCGGTGACGCTGAACTTCCTCCTCCGGGTCGCGGCGCTGCAGGGCGTGAAGTCCGAGGCCGGCGCCGAGGCGGTGAAGATGGCGGCGTTCACGCTCCAGCGCATGGCCGAGGGCGGCCTGCACGACCACGTCGGCGGCGGCTTCCACCGCTACGCGGTCGACGAGAAGTGGCACGTGCCGCACTTCGAGAAAATGCTCTACGACCAGGCGCAGATCGCACTGAACTGCCTCGAGGCGCGGCAGGCCACGGGCGTCGAGGTCTACGCCTGGGTGGCGCGCGGCATCTTCGACTACGTGCAACGCGACCTCACCAGCCCGCGCGGCGGCTTCTATTCCGCCGAGGACGCCGACTCGCTCCGCGCGGCCGGCCGGCCGGAGCACGCCGAGGGCGCGTTCTACGTCTGGACGAAGGACGAGATCGACGCCGCGCTCGGCGCCGACGCCGGGTTCTTCGGCGCGCACTTCGGCGTGAAGGCCGGCGGCAACGTCGATCCCGCGCACGACCCGCACGGCGAGTTCGCGGGCCAGAACGTGCTCATGCAGCAGCGGCCGCTCGCGCAGACGGCGGCGGACCTGAATCTCGATGTCACGGTGGCGGCGGACCAGCTCGTGCGCTGCCTCGAAGCCCTGCGGACACGGCGTGCGCAGCGCCCGCGGCCACACCTCGACGACAAGGTGCTCGCCGCCTGGAACGGCCTCATGATCTCCGCGCTGGCGAAGGGCGCGCAGGTGCTGGGCGAGCGCGCCTGCCTGGAGCGGGCCGGGCGGGCGGCGGAGTTTCTCCACGCCGAGCTGTGGGACGAGGCCAGCGGCACGCTTTACCGCACGTGGCGCGAAACGCGCGGGGACATTCCCGCCTTCGCGGAGGACTACGCCTTCCTCATCCAGGGCCTGCTCGATCTCTACGAGGCGGGTTTCGACCTGCGCTGGCTGCAGTGGGCGGAGCGCCTGCAGGCGCGGATGGACGCGCTGTTCTGGGACGCGGAACGCGGGGGCTATTTCAACTCCCGGGCCGACGACCCGAGCGTGCTGGTGCGGCTGAAGGAGGACTACGACGGGGCCGAGCCGGCGCCGAGTTCGGTGGCGGCGATGAACCTGGTGCGGCTCGACTGGATGCTCGGCCTGCCGGGCGCCCGCGCCCGCGCGCAGGCGACGATCGAGGCGTTCCGCGCGCACTGGACGGGGCATCCGCATGCGCTGCCGCAGATGCTCGGCGCGCTCGAGCTCTTCCTCGAGCCGCCGCGGACGATCGTGCTGGCGGGCGGGCGCGAGGCGGCGGAGCTCCGCGCGCTTGCGGCGGTGGCGCACGAGCAACTGGGACCGCGGCGCGCGCTGCTGCACGCCGACGGCGGCGCGGCGCAGGCGTGGCTGGCGGCACGCCGGCCCTACCTGGCGGAGATGCGCCCGGTCGGCGGGGCGGCGACCGCGTTCGTGTGCGAGGAGTTCGCGTGCCGGACGCCGGTCGCGACGCCCGCCGAGTTGCGCGCGCAGCTGTTCGGCGGCGCGTGAGGCGCCGCGGCCGCGGGCCGCGAACGTCCTAAAGTCTGGCCAGTCTCCGGCCGATGCCTAGCGTCTACGCCGTGAATCCTCATCCGCCCGATCCTGTTCTCCGGCGGTCGTTGCTGGCGGTGGGCAGTGCGATCGCGGCGGTGAGCCTTGTCGTCCTGATCGGACGCTTCACCGGGCATCGGCTGTGGGTGACCTTTGTCCCGGAAGGCGCGCCGATGGCGTTTGCCACGGCGATCGGCTTCCTGCTGGCGGGCGGCGCGCTGGGGGCGCACGGCACGGGACGGCCGCGGGTGGGCGCGTGGCTGGGGGCGCTGGTGCTCGTCCTGGGGGCGGGCTCGCTGATCCTCTACGCGCTGGCGGGGCCGCTGGGGCTGTCGGCCATCGATTTCGACCCGAGCACGGGAACGACCGGCTACCGTTTCGACGGGCGGACCTCGCCCAACGCGGCGGCGGCGTTCGCGCTGCTGGGCCTGTGCCTGGTGCTGATGGCGAAACCGCGGCCCTGGCCGCGCACGCTGGCGATCACGGCGTCGCTGCTGCTGGCGGTGACGTTCCTCGCCCTGGGCAGCTACCTGGCGGGCCTGCGCATGTCGTCGGTGTGGTGGCGCTCCACCGGGATGGCGGTGCATGCGGCGGCGTCCTTCCTGCTGGCCGGCGGCGCCGTGGTGGGGTGGGGCATCCGCCGCGCTCCGACGCCGGAGCGCGCGACCGCGCATTCGCTGCCGCTGTTCGCGTCGGCCGGCGGCCTGGTCCTGGTCGTGGGCGTGATCACTTTCGTCAGCAACCAGCAGTTGCTCAGCACGTCGGGTTGGGTCGTGCATTCGCACGTGGTGCGCGGGACGGTGGACCGGATCGTGGCGGAGGTGGCGCGCATGGAGTCCTCGGCGCGCGGCTACGCGCTCACCGGCGTGGCGTTGTTCCGCGCGCGGGTGGGTGACCATGGCGACGAGATCGAGGCCGAGGTGGCGCACCTGCGGGAGCTGGTGAACGACAACGCCGTCCAATCCGAACGCGCCCAGCACCTGGACGAGCTCGCGGTCCTGAAGATCGCGGCCGCCGGGGAACTGGTGCGGGTGCGCGACACCGAGGGCCAGGCCGCGGCGCAGCGCCTGTTGGCCGAGCAGCCGGCGGCGGGCGGCAGCGCGCTGGTCAACCTGGCGGACGAGATCCGGGCGGAGGAGACGCGGCTGCTGGCGCTGCGCGAGCGGGAGTGGAGTCTCACGGAGCGCGGCTCGCGCCAGGTGCAGGTGAGCGCCGGCGCCCTGGCGCTGTTGCTGGTGATCCTGGCCTTCGGCCTCGAATACCGCGCCTCGCGCGCCCGGCTGCGCGCGGAGGCGGAGCTGCGCCAGGCAAACGAGAGCCTGGAGCTGCGGGTGCGCGGCCGCACGGCCGAGCTGCGCGAGGCCATCGCCCAGCTGGCCCAGGCCGAGCAGCGCTACCGCACGGTCGCGGTCACGCTGCCGCAGCTCGTCTGGACCTGCCTGCCCGACGGCCGCTGCGACTGGCTCGGGCCGCAATGGTTCGCCTACACCGGCGGCACCGAGGAGTCGGAGACCGGCTACGGCTGGGCGGAGCGCCTGCATCCCGATGACCGCGATCCGGCGATCCGGGCCTGGCAGGCGGCGGTGGCGGACGGGGTGGTGTTTGACGTCGAATTCCGCCTCCGGCGGCACGATGGCGAGTATCGGTGGTTCAAGACCCGGGCGGTGCCGCTGCGCGACGCGGGCGGCGCGATCCTGCGCTGGTTCGGCACCAACACGGACATCCACGAGCAGAAGGCGGCGGCCGCCGTCCTGGAACAGCGCGTGCGCGAGCGCACGGCCGAGCTGGCGCAGGTCAACCGCCTCCAGCGCGCCGTGCTCGACGGCAACGCCTTCGGGATCATCGCGACCCGGCCGGATGGCACGATCGAGATCTTCAGCCGTGGCGCGGAACTGATGCTCGGCTACGCGGCCGCGGAGGTCGTGGGCCAGCTGACGCCCCGGGCCTTCCACATGCCGGCCGAGGTGGAGGCGCGGGCGAAGGAGCTGAGCGCCCAGCTCGGCCGCCCGGTCGCCCCCGGTTTCGAGGTCTTCGTCGCCCAGGCGCTCGCGGGCGGCGCCGACGAGCGCGAGTGGACCTATGTGCGCAAGGACGGCGCCACCGTGCCGGTGCGCCTGAGCGTGACGGTGCTGCGCGACGCCGCCGGCGTCGTCGCCGGCTTCCTCGGCATCGCGCAGGACCTCACGTCGCGCAAGCAGGCCGAGGTGGCCTTGCAGGCCAGCGAGCAGCGGCTCGTCCAGGTGCTGGGCAAGGCGGATTGCCTGCTCTGGGAGGCGCAGGTGCGCCTCGCGCCGAACGATTGGGACTGGCACTTCGTCGTGCAGCCGTCGGCGCTCTACCACCGGCTGTTCGGCCCGGAGCTGCCGAGTGCGAACGTCGGCCTCTGGTATCGCTTCGCCATCCCGGAGCAGGCGGAGATGAACGAGCGCAGCCGGCGCGCGATCGAGCACGGGCTGCCCGGTTACGAGCAGGAATTTCATTTTGTGCACGAGGGCCGCGAGGTCTGGATGCACGAGTCGGTCTCGATCACCCAGCCCGAGCCGGGCCATTGCTGGCTGGTCGGCGTGGCGACGGACATCACCGAGCGCAAGCGCCTCGAGTCCGACCTGCGCCGCGCGCGCGACCAGGCGCTGGAGGCGTCGCGGCTCAAGTCGGAATTCCTCGCCAACATGAGCCACGAGATCCGCACGCCGATGAACGGCGTGATCGGCATGACCGACCTCCTGCTCGGCACCGCGCTCGACCGCGGCCAGCGGGAGATGGCCCAGGTGGTGCAGAAGAGCGCCGAGAGCCTGCTCACGATCGTGAACGACATCCTCGATTTCTCGAAGATCGAGGCCGGCAAGATGCAGATCGAGTCCGGCGACTTCGACCTGCCGCGTCTGGTCGAGGACACCGTGGCGCTGCTGGCGCCGCCGGCGGCGCTGAAGCAGGTGCGCGTCACCTGCACGGTCGCGCCCGAGGTGCCGCGCCGCGCGCGCGGCGACAGCGTGCGCGTCCGCCAGGTGCTGACGAACCTCGTGGGCAACGCGGTGAAGTTCACCGACGCCGGCGAGATCGCGGTGACGGTGACGGCGGTCGACGCGCCGGGGCGGGTGCGGTTCGAGGTGCGCGACACCGGCCCGGGCATCGCGCCCGAGGAGCAGCACCGGCTGTTCGCGGCGTTCGTCCAGGGGGACGGCTCGACGACGCGGCGGCACGGCGGCACGGGCCTGGGCCTGGCGATTTCACGGCAGCTCGTCGAGCTGATGGGCGGCGACATCGGCCTGCAGAGCCGCCCGGGCGAGGGCTCGATCTTCTGGTTCACTCTGGATTTCGGCCTGACGCACGGGGCCGGCGACCCGGTGCGGCGTCCGCTCGTCGTCCCCGGCGCGCCCGGCGCGGGGACGCGGCGGCATTTTCTCGTGGCCGAGGACAACGAGTCCAACCAGCTCCTCATCCGCTCGCTGCTCGAGCAGGCCGGCCACACCTGCGAGGTCGTAGAGGACGGGCAGTCGGCGCTGCAGGCGCTCGCGGCGCGGCGCTTCGACGGCGTGCTGATGGACTGCCAGATGCCGCGGATGGACGGCTACGTCACGACGCGGAAAATTCGCGCCGGCGTCGTGCCGGGCTCCGAGCGGATCCCGATCATCGCCCTCACGGCCTACGCGATGCCGGCGGACCGGGCGAAGTGCCTCGCGGCCGGCATGGACCACTATCTCTCGAAGCCGCTGCGCGCGGCCGAGCTGCGCGCGGCGCTCGCCGCCTGCGGCTTCGAGGCGGCCGCCGCGCCGGAGGAGCCGAAACCGGCGCCGGTGAACGACCGCACTGTGCTGGACGAGAAGCAGATCGCGCAACTGCGCGCGATCCCCGGTCGCCGGCAGCCACAGCTGCTCGGCGAGCTGGTGACGCTGTTTCGCGAGACCACGCCGGGCCTGCTGCAGGAGCTCGGCGCGGCGGGCCAGGCGCGTCACGCCGAGACGGTGGAGCTGCTGGCGCACCGCCTGGCCGGCAGCTGCGCCCACATCGGCGCGTTCGCCATGCGCGGCGCCGCGCTGGCGACGGAGCGCGCCGCGCAGCAGCGCGACTGGACGGCGGTCGCGGAAGGGCTCGAGCGCCTGGCGGCGGAGTGGCAGCGCGTGCAGGACGCCCTCGGCTCCTCTCCGTTTGAGGTGCGGTGCGGGCGGTGGCGCCCGTCCGTCCTTCCTACGCGGCTCAGGGGGCGAGCGCCTCGCGCACGAGCCGGTCGTCGCCCTCGTTGCGGGCGGGCGTGATGCCGAGCACCGCGCAGAGCAGGTTGTAGACGTGGATGTTCTCCACGTCGGCGAACTCGTGCCCGCGGCGGAAGGCCGGCCCCTGCGCGAGGAAGAGCGCGCCCATGTTCGGCAGCGCGGGGTCCCAGCCGTGCGAGCCCTTGACGTAGGTGGCGCGGCGTGAGGGCCAGCCGACCTTGCTCTCGATGCTCCAGTGGTCGTCCATCACGAGCATGACGTCGGGGATGCGCGGGTTGCGGCGGTAATGGAAGCGCTCGGGCATCTCCTCGCGGAGATAGACGTGGAGCTGCGGCGGCGCCTTGGCGCGGATGCTCGCCGCCAGGGCGGCGGCGGTGACCGTGCCCGGGAGCGGGCGCACGCCGCCGTTGGGACCGGTCGACTCGACCCGGACCTTCGTCGGATCCATCAGGTCCTCGATGAACACGACGCGGTCGGGGCCGCACTCGGACATGCCGTGGTCGGAAACGATGACGAGGTTGGTCTTCTCGCGCAGGCCGCGCGCGGCCAGGCCGGCGAGCAGGCGGGCGATCGCGGCGTCGGCTTCGTGGGCGGCGGCGGCGGTCTCGGGCGACTCGGGGCCGAAGGTGTGGCCGGCGTGGTCGACGAGGTCGAAATACAGCGTGCAGAAGCGTGGGCGCTGCGCCGCCGGCCGGTCGAGCCAGGCCAGCAGGCCGTCGACCCGCGCGTCGCTTCGGAGGCGGCCGTTGAATTTCTGGAAGAGCGTCGGGCGCACGCCGCGGATCTCCGTTTCCGAGCCCGGCCAGAAATAGCACGCGCTGCGCACGCCCTGTTTCTCCGCCGTGATCCAGACCGGCTCGCCCTCGTCCCACCAGCGCGACTCGGCGTTGCTGTCGGGCTTGCTCATGCCGAAGGTCTCCGCGTAGGCGGGATCCCAGAACCAGTTCGAGACGATGCCGTGCGACTCCGGGCGCAGGCCGGTGACGAGCGTGTAGTGGTTGGGAAACGTCTTGGAGGGGAAGCAGGGCGTCATCCGCTGCGCGTGCACGCCCTCGCGCGCGAGCTGCCGCAGCGTCGGCACGTCGTAGCGATCGAGGTAGTCCCAGCGGAAGCCGTCGATCGAGACGAGGATCAGCAGCTCGTCCTGCGGCCGGGCCCGGTGGGCGGCGGCGGGTTGCTGGCACGACGAGAGGCCGGCGAGCGCGATGAGCAGACCGAGGCAGGCGGCGAAACGCATCCCCTGACTCTGGGATTGGCGGCCGGCGGCGCAATGCACATTCTGCCGCCGATGACCGACGCCGAGAGACTCACGCGCCTCGAGGAGCGCTACGCCCACCTGCAACGCCACAGCACCGAGCAGGACAAGGCCATGCTCGAAATCGCCGAGCAGCTGGCGCGCCTGCAGGCCGAGCTGGCCGTCCTCCGCGCGCAGCAGCCCGGCGGCGCCTCGTCGCCGAGCGAAGGCGACGCGGCGGACGAGCGCCCACCGCACTACTGAACGGACCGGGCGCCGCGGCGCCGGCCGGTCAGAACTGCGCCGTCACCTCGGTGTGGCGGCCGGCCTCGAGCGTGAGCTCGCCGACGAGCGAGGCGAGCTCGTCGTTCTTGTAGAGCTTGCAGCGGACGGGACCGGTGGCGTCGTGCGTCGACCAGCCCCACTTGCCGATCGAGACGAACTGCATCGGGATGCCGTGATCCCACGACAGGCCGGGGCCGTCGCCGCGGATGAAGAGCTTGTTGCCGATGCCGATGTAGGCCGTCGCGAGTAGACGCGTGGCGCCGTCGGACGAAGTCGAGGACTCGACCTCGCTGGCGGCGGGCGCTTCGCCGGCGGGTTCGTCACTGGCGGGGGCGGCGGGGGGCTCGTCGCGCGCGACGACGACGGAGGCCGGCTCCGGTTCGGCCGGGGCGGGCGCGGGGGCGACCGACGGATGCTCGGTGCCGTTCGCGGCGGCCGGCGACTCGTCGGCCGACATGGCGAGAAGGGTGTCCTCGGCCTTCGGCTTGCGCGGGGCGCGCGGCTTCTTCGGCTTCGGGGGCTCGGTGGCGGCGGGAGCGGGATCGGAGGACGCGGCCTCCGGGGCCGGCGCCGCGGAGGCGACGGGAGAGTCGGCGGCGGAAGGCTCCGCAGGTGCGGCGACCGCGGGAGCGGGAGCCGCGGGCTCCGCCGGTGGCGGCGGCGGGTGGGCGCCGTCGTTCGCCGCGACCGGAGCCGGGGCCGGAGCGGCGGCGGGCGCCGCCACGACGGCGATCGTCGTGGGCACGCCGGCGGCGGCGTGCTTGAGCGCGGCGATCCGGGTGTCGAGGTCCTTGAGGGCGGCGGCGATCTTCGCCTGGAATTCCGCGGCGGCGTCGCTCGACCCGCTCTGCAACTTGGCAAGCGCGGCCTCGGCGGCGGTGAGCTGCTTGCGGGTGGCGACCTCGAGCGCGGCCCAGTCGGCGGCGGCCTTCGCGATCTTCTCCGCCGTGCCCTTGAGCTGGTCGGTGTTGGCGGCGCGCAGTTCCTCGAGCTCGGTCTCCAGCGCCTCGCGGTCGCTCTCCTCCTTGGCGGCGAGGGCCTCGTTGAACTCGGCCAGCTTCTCCTGCATGCGGTAGGGCAGCGTCTCGGCGTCGCGGGCGGACTTGTGGACGGCTTCCTCGACCGCCTTGATCTGGGCGGCGGCGCGCGCGAGGCTCTCGGTGGCGGCGTGGAGGCGCGCGACCTGCTCGTTGATGCGCTCGCGCTCGTGCTGGACCGCCTCGGCCGTGTCGGCGGCGAAGTCGATCAGGAAGGGCACGAGGCCGATGACGGCGGCGAGCGCCGCGCACAGGACCGCGCTCACGAACGGCAGCGGGGCGTAGGGGTCCTTGGCAAAGTAGACGATGACGAACGCGAGGAGGAGGAGGCCGGCGTCGATCGCGAGAAAGATCCACTTCGGCAGGCGGGGAGCGGGTTCGAGATTCATGGGGCGATTTCGCGCGCTGGGCTCGTTTTCCCTCGGGCAACGGCGCATCTCAAGGCTAAACCCGCGCGCGGCCCGAGCGAAATCGGCCCTTGTGCCGCCGGCGTTCCGCGGCATCGTCGCGGCGTTCCCATGAGTTTCCCGCATTTCGTGCGCATCGACCGGGACGACCGCGAGGCCGGGCGCCACTACGTGGTGCACACGCACAATCCGCCCTTCACCGTCGAGCTGACGCCGGATCGGGACGCACCGGACCAGGTGGGCCAGGGCGTGATCAAGCGCGTGTGCGTGCCGAATTCCTGGGCGGGCGACTACGGCCGCTACGCCCAGCTGCTCACGCAGGCGCAGGAGTTCTTCGCCGCCTCGGGCGGCGGTCCGGCGCCGCGGCGGCTGCGGGGCTAGCGCAGCAGCGCGCGCCAGGTCGTGACGGAGAGGGACAGCAGCATGCCGATGCGGATGGCGCCCTCGAAGGTCAGGATGACGAGTGTCCACTTCAGCGGCGCGGCCGCGCGCAGGCCGTAGCCGATCGCGGTCGTGCCGAGGAGCGCGAAGCCCTGCGCCCGGCCGAGCGGGTGCAGCAGGAGCGTGGTCATCCAGGCGAAGTAGACGAGCAGCCCGCCGGCCCAGAACGCCGCCCGGCCGGCGGACAGCGGCAGCTCGCGCGGGTCGGCGTGGGCGCGGATGCGCTGGATGCCGAGGTAGCGCTCGCCGACGAACAGCTGCCAGAGCTCGAACGCGAAGAAGAGCGGCGCGAGCAGGGCGAGCGGGTTCACGCGCGCAGCATCGGCGCGACGGCGGCGGGAGCGCCAGCCGTTTTTCGCCCCGGCGCCGCCGTGTCACCGGAGCAATTGCGCCTTGAGCCGCGCGGCGGCGGACGCATCCTCGCGCCCCGTGGGCGAAATCACGTTGATCCTCGGACGCGTGCGCGCCGGCGATGCCACCGCCGCGAACGAGCTCATGGCGCGCGTCTACGACGAACTGCGCCGCCTCGCCGCCGCCAAGCTCGCGCGCGAGCGCGCGGGCCAGACGCTCCAGGCCACCGCGCTGGTCCACGAGGCCTGGCTGCGCCTCGGCGGCGACGACCAGCCGGCGTGGCAGAACCGACGGCACTTCCTCGCCGCGGCCGCGGAGGCCATGCGCCGCATCCTGATCGACCGCGCGCGCCAGCGCCAGGCCGCGCGCCGGGGCGCGGGCGCGGAACGCCTCCCGCTCGACGAGCTCGAGCTGCCGCAGGCGATGCCCGACGAGCGGCTCGTCGCCCTCAGCGAGGCCCTCGACCGGCTCGCCGCCGCGGCGCCGGAGAAGGCCGAGCTGGTGAAACTGCGCTATTTCGCCGGCCTGACGCTCGAGCAGGTGGCCGAGGCGCAGGGCATCTCGCACGCCGCGGCGAAGCGCGGGTGGACGTTCGCCCGCGTCTGGCTGCTCCGCGAGATGCAGGAACTCGCGCCCGGGCCCGAAAAATCCTGAGCCGTTCGCGTCCGTTTTTCCGCCTGTCTAGCTGACCCGCATGCCCAGCTCCCTCGAACGCGAGGAAACCCTCTTCGCCGCCACGCTCGCGCAGCCGCCCGAGGCGCGCGCGGCCTACCTGCGCACGGCGGCGGGCGGCGACGCCACGCTGGTGGCGCGGGTCGAGATGCTGCTGGCCCTGCACCCGAAGACGGAGGGCTTCCTCGAGGAGACGGCCGGCGAGGCGATCGCCGCCGCGCTCGGCCACCCGGCGCCGGCGGCGGCGACCGCCGAGGAGAACCTCATCGGCGCCCAGGTGGGGCCGTTCACCCTCCGCGCCCGGCTCGGCGAGGGCGGCGTGGGCGTGGTCTACCGCGCCGAGCAGGCCGAGCCGCTGCGCCGCACGGTGGCGCTGAAGGTGATCAAGCCCGGCATGGACACGCACGAGGTCCTCGCGCGCTTCGACGCCGAGCGGCAGGCGCTGGCGATGATGGACCACCCCGCGATCGCGCGGGTGTTTGCGGCCGGCACGACGCCGCGGGGCCGGCCGTATTTCGCGATGGAGCTGGTCGAGGGCGTGCCGCTGACCCGGTATTGCGACGAGCGGGCGCTGTCGGTCCCGGAGCGGCTCGAGCTCTTCCTCCAGGTCTGCCACGCCGTGCAGCACGCGCACCAGAAGGGCGTCATCCACCGCGACCTCAAGCCGTCCAACCTCCTGGTCTCGGTCGCCGACGGCGTGGCGCGGCCGAAGATCATCGACTTCGGCATCGCGAAGGCCACGGCCGGCGGCGGCGCGCTGCCGGCGGTGACGCAGGTCGCGCAGTTCGTCGGCACGCCCGGCTACATGAGCCCGGAGCAGGTGGCCGGCGACGCCGACCTCGATACCCGCAGCGACATCTACAGCCTCGGCGTCGTGCTGCACGAGCTGCTCACCGGCCGCACGCCGCACGACGCGCGCGGCGGGGTCGACGCGCTCGAATGGCGCCGGCGCATCCGCGAGGTCGAGGCCGTGCGGCCCTCGCTGTTCGTGCAGCGCCTCGGGGCGGAGGATCGCGGCGCGACCGCGCTGATGAGGGTCACCACGCCCGCGCGGCTGGTGGCGCAGTTGCGGGGGACCTCGACTGGATCGTGCTGCGCTGCCTGGAAAAGGACCGGGCCCGCCGCTACGCGACCGCCAACGCCCTGGCGAGCGACCTCGTGCGCCACCAGCGCCACGAGCCCGTCACCGCCGCGGCGCCGAGCCGGCTTTATCGCCTGGGAAAATCCCTCCAGCGGAACCGCGCCGCCTACGCCGCCGGCATCCTGGTCTTCGCCGCCCTGGTGGCCGCCACGGTCGTCAGCCGGACCCAGGCCGTCCGCGCGCAGCGCGCCGAGCAGCTGGCCGACCAGCGCGCCGCCGCCGAGGCCGCCGCGCGCGCCCGCGCCGAGCGGGCGGAGCGGACCGCCGCGAGCGAGGCCGCATCGAGCCGCGCGCTGTCGGATTTCCTCCGCGAGGACCTGCTGGCGCAGGCTTCGCCGGACAACCAGCGCGACCGCGACCTCAAGCTCCGCACCGTGCTCGACCGCGCGGCCGCCCGCCTCGAGGGCCGCTTTGGCGACCAGCCGCGGGTGGAGGCGGCGATCCGCGAGACGCTGGCCAGCACCTACATCGCGCTCGGCGAATTCCCGGCGGCGGAGCAGCAGCTCGTCGCGGCGCGCGCGCTGCACCGGCGCGCGGCGGGCGACGACGGCGAGGGTGCGCTCCGCACCGCCGGCCAGCTGGCGCACGTGCTGCGCCTGCAGAGCCGCCTGCCGGAGGCCGCCGCGCTCGCCGCCGAGACGCTCGCGCGCCTCGAGCGGCAGTTCGGTCCCGAGCACGCCCTCACCGTGCAGGTGCGCAACGCGCTGCAGGCGATCCTGCTCGGGCAGGGCAAGTTCGCCGAGGCCGAGCCGCTGCTGCGGCGCTCGGTCGAGGTCAGCCGGCGCACGCTCGGTCCCGAGGCCCCGGGCACGCTCATGGTGCTGTCGAATCTCGCCCTCGCCCTGACCGAGCTTGGCCGGCTGGACGAGGCGATCCGGCTCAGCGAGGAGACGATCGCGGTCAAGAGCCGCGTGCTCGGCGCCGAGCATCCGCAGACGCTGCCGACGATGATCAACCTCGCGGCCATCTACTGCATGGCCGGCCGGATGAGCGAGGCGGTCGAGCTCGGCCGGAAGGTCGTGGCGATCCGCGACCGCGTGCTCGGGGCGGAACACCCGCAGACGCTCGGGGCCTCGGACATCCTGGCGAACATCTACGTGCAGGCCGGGCGCTTCGCCGAGGCGGCGGAGCGGTTCGACCGCACGCTCCCGGTCGAGACGCGCGTGCTCGGGGCCGACCACGCCGTCACGCTCGCGGCCGCCGTCGCCCGCGCGGGCGTCCACCTCGAGCAGGACGATCCCGCCGCGGCGGGGCGGCTGGCGGGCGAAGCGCTGGAGCGGCTGCGGAAGCGCTTCGGGCCGGAGCACGTGCAGACCTTCGATGCGCTGCTGGTGCTGGCGCGGGCGCGCGCGGCGCAGAGGAACTGGACGGAGGCGGACGAGCTGTTCGCCCAGGCCCGCCGCATCGCCGGCCGCGCGCTCGGGCCGACCGCGCCGCGCGCGCTGGAGCTGAGCTACCGCGAGGCCGCGCTGCGCCTGGACGAGGGCCGTCCGGCGGAGGCGCTGCCGCTGTTCGCCGCCGTCTTCGCGCAGCGCCGCCGGACGGTCGGGGAGAACCACGCCGACACGCTCGGCGCCCAACTCGGGCAGGGCGAGGCCCAGCTGCGCAGCGGCGAGTCCGCCGGCGCCGAGGCGACGTTGCTGGCCTGCGATGCGAGCTTCCGCCGGGCGATGGCCGCCGCGCCGGACAACCCGGCCTTGCCGCGCACCGCGGCCCGCGTGCGGCGGCTGCTGGCGGAGCTATACGAGCAGACCGGGCGCGGCGCGGAGGCGGCGCGCTGGAAAAATTGATTTTCTTCCGGCCGGCTGAGCCGTTCCGGACGTTTTCTGCGCATGTGGGGGTGAACTGCCATGCCCGCCGCTTGCCCGATCCGCCCCGCCCGTGCCTCGACGCCCGTCCAGACGTCGGGCACGGGCCGGCGGCCGGGTGGCGGCGAGGCACGGCAACGGCCCGCGCCTTCGGGGGTCGCATACTGAACCAGGTCACGCCGGGGTAAGCGCGGGCGAGGCGGCTACGAGCCTCGCCCGCTTTCTTTTTCGCCCGCGGCGGGCGGGCGGCGGTAATTTGTGCAACCGGCGCGGGTCGCCGCGGGTGTTGGCGGACAACCCACGTTACCCATGTTGTCCGACCTGCGCCTTTCCCTGCGGACTCTCGCGAAGAGCCCGCTGTTCTGTGTTGTCGCCATCGTCACCCTCGGCCTCGGCATCGGCGTCAACACGGCGATGTTCTCCATCATCGACGCCATCCTCTGGCGCGGGCTGCCGTTTCCCGAGCAGGAGCGCATCGTCGCGGTAGTCGGGCGCAACGAGGCGCAGCCGCGCGACCGCTTCGGCATGTCGTGGGCGGAGTTCGAGGATTTCCGGCGCGGGCAGCGGTCGTTCGCGGACGTGGCGGCGCTGGAGGACCGGACCACGACGCTCAGCGGCCCCGGCGGCGAGCCCGAGCGCATCGCCGGCACGGCGACGTCGGCCAGCGGCATGACCATGCTGCCCGGGCCGCTCGCGCTCGGCCGGTGGTTCACCGCCGAGGACGACCAGCCCGGCGCGCCGGGCACGATCGTGCTCAGCCATGCGCTGTGGACGAACCGCTTCAAGGCCGACCCCGCGATCGTCGGGCGGCAGATCAAGGTGAACAGCGAGTGGACCACGATCGTGGGCGTGGCGGCGGAGGGCTTCCGGTTTCCGGAGGACGCCGGCGCGTTCGTGCCGATGCGCGACCTGCACCTGAAGGACAAGCGCGACGAGCGCGGCCTGACGATCTTCGGCCGCCTCAAGCCCGGGGTGACGCTGGCGCAGGCGCACGCCGAGGTCGCGGCGTTCGGCGCCCAGCTGGCCAAGGACCACGGCGACACCAACCGCGGCGTCACCTTCGGCGCGCAGACGCTCTTCGAGCGCTTTTCCAGCGAGGAGGACCGGCAGCTCTTCGGCGTCATGCTCGGCGCCGTGCTGCTCGTGATGCTCATCGCCTGCGCCAACGTCGGCAACCTGCTCCTCGCCCGCTCATCCGTGCGCGAGAAGGAACTCGCCGTGCGCGCCGCGCTCGGCGCCGGCCGCGCGCGCGTCGTGCGCCTGTTGCTGGCGGAGGCGCTGCTGCTCTCGTGCGCCGGCGCCGCGTTCGGCTGCGTCATCGCGGCGGGCAGCCTGGAGGTTTTCCGGCGCGCGGTGGCGGACGCGCATCCGCCCTACTGGATGCACTTCGACCTCGACGGCGCGGCGCTGCTCTACGCCGCCGGGCTGGCCGGCGCCTCGTGCCTGCTGGCCGGGCTCTATCCGGCGTGGCGGCACTCGCGGCCGGACTTGAACACCGTGCTCAAGGACGCCGGGCGCGGCTCGACCAGCGCGGGCGTCGGGCGCTTCGCGCGCCTGATGATCGTGGGCGAGGTGGCGCTGTCGTGCCTGCTGCTGGTGCTCTCCGGCCTGACGATCCGCAGCGTGATCCAGACGCAGGCGCTGCCGCTGGGCTTCACCTCGGCCGGGATCTACTCGGGGCGCGTGGCGCTGCTCGATCGCGAGTATGACGACGTGGCGAAGCAGAAGCAGTTTTTCTCCCGCCTGATCGAGCGGCTGCGCGAGCGACCGGAGATCGCGGACTTTACGCTCAGCGACATGCAGCCGACCTGGGACAACAGCCAGCCGATCCTGATCGAGGGTCGCGCGCCGGAGGCCGCCGGCAAGCCGCCGCTCACCTCGAGCTGCAAGGCCGTCGCGCCGCATTTCTTCTCCACGCTCGGCATCGGCCTGTTGCAAGGGCGCGATTTCACCGACGCGGATAGCGCCCAGTCGCAGCAGGTGGCGATCGTCAACACGGCGTTCGTGCAGAAATACTGGCCGAACCAGGAGCCGCTCGGGCGCCGCTTCCACTTCGGCGCGGGGAAGCCGGGCGAGAAAGAGGACTGGCTGACGGTCGTTGGCGTGGTGACTCCGATCATGGAGGGGCGCTTCAACGCGCAGCCGGGACCGCAGGCCTACGTGCCGTTCACGCAGTCGGCTGACGTCCGGCGCATGACCGTGATGGCGAAGGCGCGCGGCGGGGACGCCGTCGCGCTCGCGCCGGTGCTGCGCCAGACGGTGAGCAGCCTGAGCGACGACCTGCCGGTCTATTTCGCACAGACGCTCGACCAGATGCTCGAGGAGGCGCGGTTCTCGAAGCGGATCATCGCCTGGATCTTCGGCGTCTTCGGCGCCGTGGCGCTCGTGCTGGCCGGCGTCGGCCTCTACGGCGTGATGAGCTACTCGGTCGCACAGCGCACGTCGGAGATCGGCGTGCGCGTGGCGCTCGGCGCGACGCCGCGCGACGTGCTCGGCCTCGTGCTGCGCCAGAGCGGCGGGCAGATTGGCCTCGGCCTGGCGCTGGGGCTCGGCGTGTCGTTCTTCGCCGGCCAGCTGATGGCGGGGTTCCTCTACGCGGTCAGCCCGCGCGATCCCGGCACGTTCATCGGCACGGTGCTGGCGCTCGGCCTCGCCGGGACGTTCGCCACGCTCGTGCCGGCGCTGCGGGCGCTGCGTGTGAACCCGGTCGTCGCGCTGCGCAACGAGTGAGGGAAAGTATCGCGGGCCGTCGGCTCAGGGCCGCTCGCCGGCGGTGAACTCGACCCAGGGCTGGCTGGGGCGGCTCTTGAGCAGGCCGGTCATCCAGTCGTATTGCGGGTGCGCGCTGAGGAATTGGTCGGCGTCGAACGCCAGGCCGTCGGCCGAGCCCCAGCGGCCGGCGAACTTCATCTGCGCGGCCATGGTGGCGTCGACGACCTTGGCGTCGCAGGTGCCGGCGGGCTTGAAGGGCTCGCGGTGCGGGTTGACGAACTGCGCGCCGAGGTCGCCGCGGGCGTTGAGGCCGAGGGCGGCGGGGCGGCCGGTGGTGTCGAAGCACACGTCGGTGCAGTCGGCCTCGAACTCCTTCGCCTTCGCGAGGTCGATCGAGCCGGCGTTGGCCTTCATGAGCTGCTTCCAGCGGACGCGGCGCGCGACGGGCGAGGTGCGGATGTCGGTGTCGTGCGTCTCGGTCTCGAGGCGGAGGATCTTCAGGTTCTCGGCGATGTTGGAGCCGACGTAGTAGCCGTCCTTGGTGCGCTCGAAGCCGACGTATTTCAGGCCGAGCTCGAGGCGGGCGATCTCGTTGGTCTTGATGTCGCCGATGAGCCAGGAGTTGGCGTAGCCGCCGTTGTTGCCGCGCTTCATGATCTCGCACCACTCGTCGATCGAGCCGGCGTCCTGCGTGGCGCGGCGGAAGCGGACGAACTCGGGCGTGCCCTTCTCGGAGAAGCCCTTGAAGTTGCCGATGGTGGTCTCGGAGCCGACCAGGCCGGCGTCGGTGAGGAAGAAGTCCGTGCCGCTGTGGATCCAGCCGGCCTGCGTCTGCATGAGGATGCGGTGGCCCTTGGCGGGGACGAGGTCGAGGACGACGTTGTAGATCGCGAGCGTGAAGTCGGACATGGTGTTGTGCCCGAGGACGATCTTGCCGTCCTTGGTCATCCGGCCGGTGGCGATGAAGGAGGAGCACATTTCCTTCGGCACGGTGACGACGGTGGCGCTGCCGGAGAACTTGCCGGCCACCTCGGGCCACCAGTAGCCGGTGGTCTCGATGGAGGCGTTGAAGGCGAGGATGTCGGCGTAGGTGGTGGCGACGCCGGCGGCGTTCATGCCCTCGGCGATGCCCTCCATCTCTTCGCGGCACTCGGCGTCGACGCCGGCGGCGATGAAGCCGTTGGTCTGCTCCTTGAGCCAGGTCCAGTCGAAGGAGCTGTCGTGCTCCCACTGCGCGGCGGTGACGCGGAGACCCTCGGCGATCTCGTGGGCGAGGAGGTAGCCGTGCTGGAAACCGCGTTCGCGCGGCTCGCCTTCGATGTGGAGGTAGATCCAGCCGGCCTTCTCGTGCCGGTGGGCCTTGGCGAGCCAGGCCTTTTGCTGGGCGGTGAGTTCGGCGGCGGAGACGGAAACGACGGCGAGGGTCAGCGCCGCGAGCGTGGCGAGGAAACGGGGCAACATGCGGCGGACGCTACGCGGCGGGCGCGAGCTGGCGAACGAAAAGCGGTGAAGACGATGCCGGCCGGGTCACCACAACCGGATCGGCAGCGGGTCCTCGCGTGCGACCGAGACGTTGTGCAGTTCGATCGTCTGCTCGGTGAGGCCGAGACGGCGGATGCGGAACACCATCAATTCCGCGTCGGCGAGCCATTCCGGGCTCAGGCCGGCGGCGGGCTTGGACATCTGCGCGCCGCGGCGCCAGGTGAACGTGCACATCGCACGGCTCACGCCGAAGATGCCCGGCGCTTCCGAGTCCCGGACGAACGTGACGCCGCCGGAGGCGAACTCGTTCCGCTTCCGGTTGCGCAGCACCAGGCCGATCTCGGTTCCGGACGAGCTCGGACCGCCCAGCCCGTCCGGCCGGGCGGTTGCCGCGGGATAAAGCAGGCTGGTGACGCCGACGCTGCGCAGCTGCAGCGTCAGGATGCCCTCGGGGCTGAGCCGGATGTCGGCCACCCGAAAGGCGCGACCGAGCAGGTTGAACGATTCGTGCGCCGAGAGCGGCGCCGTCTGGGCGAGATAGAATTCGTTCTCCACGAAACTCACCCGGGCCGTGATATCGACCGGCGCTTCGGGCGGCAGCGGATTCTCCCCGGGCGCCAGGCTGAGCAGGGCGAGCGGACTGGATTTCAGCTTCTCCGTCTTGGCCGCGGGCGCCGGCAATCCGATCGCGGTCAGCAGCGCGCGGTAGGTTTGGTCGTGGCCCAGATAGGTGTAGCCCACCGCGGGGAATTCCTTCGTCGTGCCGTCGCGGAAGCGCACGGTCGACACGGTGCGGATCCCGTCCGCGAATCGGTCGGCGCGATCGAAATCGGCCTGCACCGGCACGCTGACGAGGACGTGGTTGCGCGGTGCCCGCGTCGCCGGGTCGTAGCGGCGCACCGTGCCGCCGAGAAAGGCGTCGCCGCCGAGCCTGAACGTGACTTTCGTGTGCGTGGGGGCCTCGGGGATCGGCGCGGCGGTGCCGCCGTGCGGCGGGGGCACGATTTCCCACGGGAAGGCGCGGCCGATCACGAACGTCGCCACGAGCACCGCTACCGCGAGCGCGGCGGTGACCGGCGCGTTTCTCCGGTGGTAGTGCTGCACGAGCAGGGCGGGCAGGGAGAGGGCGAGCAGGACGACGACCGCGACGAATCGCGTCCCGGAGCTGACGGGCGAGAAGAGGACGCGCTGCTGGTCGAATTCGGGCCACAGACTCCGCAGCGCCAGCAGGGTCGCGAGCACGGCGAGAAACGTGGCGAGCGTCAGCAGGCACGCCTGCAGGACGCCGCGCGTCAGCGACGCCACCACCAGCGCCGTGAGCACCAGCGCCAGCGAGATGCCCAGAATCTCGAGCGTCACCGCCGCGACGACCGCGGCCGGGGAGCCGAGCGCGGCGCACACGATGGCGTAGGCGCCCACCTGCGGCCCGACGATGACCGCGGTGGCGGTGAGGAGCTTGGCGGCGAGCAGCGCCGAGGGGTGCACCGGCCGGGTGAGCCACAGCGACTTTTCCCCGACCACCACGTCCTCCTGCGCGATCGCCAGCACGAACAGGAAACCGAGCGGCCACTTGATGAACACCATCAGGATATCTCGGTCGAAGATGCCGTATTGGAACTTGGCGAAGCCGAACAGGGTGTCGCAGGCGTCGAACACGATCGCTGCGATCACGAGCAGAGCGACCAGCCAGTGCCGCGTGAGATCCTTCCGGGCGAGGTGCAGGATCTGTTTCATGCGGCCTCCTGCGCGGTGCGGGCTTGGCGGGCGAGGACGAGGAAGATCTCGCGCAGCGTGAGTGGACGGAAATCGACGCGGGCGCCGGGGAATTGCGCGGCGAGCTCCGGCGGCGTGCGCACGCCGTCGAAGGCGCGATGCACAAAGCGCGCGGTGTGCGCGGCGGGTTTTTCCAGGGCGAGCCAGTCGGGCGAGGCGTGATTCGCGACCTGGTCGGCGACGCCCTCGCCGACGAGTTCGACGCGGCGGAAGCGGGTGCGGAGCTCGTCGGCGGGCTCGTTGAGCAGCAGGTGGGAATCGGTGAGGAAGCCGACGCGGTCGGCGAGCCGCTCGACGTCGTCGATGTCGTGGGTGCAGACGATCACGGTGCGCGGCCGGTCGTCGCCCGGGAGCTCGAGCAGGCCCTGGACGAACTCGTCGCGGGTGAGCGGGTCGAGGCCGCTGAACGGCTCGTCGAGCACGAGCAGCTCGGGGCGGTAGGCGAGGGAGGAGAGCAGCGCGGCCTTCATGCGCATGCCGCGGGAGAGTTTTTTCAGCGGGCGGTCGCCGGGGAGCGCGAAGAGCTTCAGCAGGCGGGCGGCGAGCGCGTCGTCCCACTGCGGGTAGAGCGGGCGGCAGAACGCGAGGAGCTGCGCGGTGGTCATCCAGTCGGGCAGGAGCTGCTCCTCGGTGACGTAGCCGATGCGCTCGAAGTCGGCCGGGCGCAGCGCGGTGCTGTCGCGGCCGAGGACGCGGCAGCGGCCGGCGGTCGGACGGAGCAGGCCGAGAAGGAGCTTGAGGGTCGTGCTCTTGCCGGCGCCGTTCGGGCCGAGCAGGGCGAAGATGCTGCCGGCAGGGACGGCGAGCGTCAGGCGGTCGAGGGCGACGGTGCGGCCGAACCGTCGCGTGAGTTCCTCGCATTCGATGGCGTTCATGGATTCAGGAAAGCTTGCGCCAGTGCCGGCGGACGGCCGCGAGCACCTGGTCCTCGTTCACGCCCAGGCGGCGGGCCTCGACGATGAGGCGTTCGAGCTCGTCGTTGAGCAGGGCGGTGCGGTCGCCGGCCGAGCCGCCGCCCGGCGCGGCGATGATGGTGCCGATGCCGGGCTGGACGGCGAGGATGCCGTCGGCGGTGAGGGCGGCCACGATCTTGTGCGCGGTGTTGGGGTTGATGCGCAGCTCCTGGCTGAGCACGCGCACGGAGGAAACCGGTCGCCGGCGGCGAGCTGGCCGGTGACCAGCGCCTTCTTCACGGCGTAGATCACCTGCTCGGAGGCGGGCGCGCCGGGACGGAATTCGACGGAGAAGGGCAGCACGGTGTTCTAGGGTTACTAGAACACCTAGAAGCGTGACAAGCGGGGCGTTTGTAACGCGGCGAGAGTCCAGCCGGCCCCGGTGCCAGGTGTGGGTGCGGTCCCGCGTCGCCGGCGGGGCCCGAGGCGGGGCGCCCGTTTGGCGGTCGGATGGCGACGGGAGTGGGGCGGATGAATCGAGCGTATTACGCTCGATTCACCTGCTTAGCCCAGCGCCTGGGCGAGGTCGGCGCGGAGGTCGGCGACGTGCTCGAGGCCGACGGAAAAGCGGAGGAGGCCGGGCGGCGTGACCGAGGCGGGGCCCTCGACGGGGCGGCGGTGCTCGATCAGGCTCTCGACGCCGCCGAGCGAGGTGGCTTGCGTGATGAGCTGCACGCGGCAGGCGACGGCCTTGGCGGCGTCGTGGCCGCCGCGAACTTCGAACGACAGCATGCCGCCGAAGGCGCTCATCTGCTGGGCGGCGACGAGGTGGTGCGGGTGCGAGGCGAGGCCGGGGTAGTAGACGCGCTCAATTTTCGGGTGACCGGCGAGCCAGGCGGCGAGCTCGGCGGCGGTGGCGGACTGGGCGCGCACGCGCAGCGGCAGCGTGCTGAGGCTGCGCAGCAGCAGCCAGCAATCGAAGGGCGCGGGCACGGCGCCGGCGAGGTTCTGCCACGAGCGCAGGCGGGCGAGGAAGTCCGCGGGCGCGTCGGCGCCGAGCACGAGGGCGCCGCCGAGCAGGTCGCTGTGGCCGCCGAGGTATTTCGTGGTGGAGTGGAGGACGACGTGCGCGCCGAGCGCGAGCGGCCGGGTGAGGACGGGCGTGGCCCAGGTGTTGTCGGCCACGACCAGCGCGCCGGCGGCGCGGGCGAGCTGGGCCACGGCGGCGAGGTCGGAGATCTTCAGGCGCGGGTTCGACGGCGTCTCGAGCCAGACGAGGCGCGCGGGCTTTTGCAGGGCGGCCTGCACGGCGGCGAGGTCGCTGGGGTCGACGAATTCCGCCACCAGGCCCCAGCGGGCGAACTCGTTCGTCGCGAGGTAGCGCGTGCCGTGGTAAAGGTCGTCGGGCAGCACGACGCGGTCGCCGGGGGCGAGCGCGGCGAAGATCGCGGCCGACGCCGCCTGGCCGGACGCGAAGGCGAGGCCGTGCGCGCCGCCTTCCAGCGTGGCGAGGGCGGTTTCGACGGCGGCGCGGTTCGGGTTCGACGTGCGCGAGTAGATATGGCCGCCGAGGAGCTGGCCCTGGGCGTCGCGGGCGAAGGTGGAGCTGAGGACCAGGTTGGGCGTGACCGCGCCGGTGGCGGGATCGGGGCGCGGCCGGCGTGGACGGCGAGGGTCTCGGGATGCGATGAGTTCAACATTGGGGCTTTCGGGAATTGGTCGGCGCGCACTCCACGAGGCAGCGCGCGAGCGCGTCGCGCAGGTGGCCGAGCGCGCGCTCGACGTTGGCGCGTTCGGCGGCGGGCACGCAGCCGAGGAGATTCACGGCGTGTTGGTTGAGGGTGTATTCGAGCGCGGCGTGCTCCTTGCGACCCTTGGCGGTGAGCTCGATCAGCCAGCTGCGGCCGTCGTCAGGGTGATCGACGCGCGTGACGAGGCCGCGCTTTTCGAGGCGGGCGATGAGGCGGCTGGCCCAGGTTTTCTCCAAACCCATCCGGGCGGCGAATTCCTGGACGGTGAGCGGCGAGTCCGCGCCCGCAACGAGGAGGAGCGCCTGGCACTCCTTGGCCGTGGCGTCCGAGCAGCAATCGGTCATCGTCCGCTGCGCCTGAAGGAAGAGGCGGACGACCTCCCGGAGGAGGGCGTCGGCGTTCTGGGCGGTCTGGACGGGCACGCGCGGCATGGCGGACAAGGTGAAGCCGCGCCCGCGGTTTGGCGAGCGCGGCTTGCAGGCGGGAGGGCGCTCAGCCGCAGCAGGCCGCGACGCGCGGGCCGGCGGAGGCCGAGCAGCAGGCGGACTCCGCGTCGTCGCTGGTCGTGCCGCAGCAGCCGACGGCGGGGGCGGCCGCGGCGCGGCGTTCGGCGGCCTTGCAGCGCGTGCGGTCGGCGGTGAGCTCGACCTGGAGCTGTCCGTCGCGGGCGGTCACGGCGGCAATGTCGTAGAGCGCGGCGGGCGCGTCGCCGAGGGCGGCGAAGATGCGCGCGGGCACGTCGCCGTCGAGCGGCAGCTCCTTTTCGACGCGCTCGAGGATGGCGAGGAACTTCCCGGCCGGCAGGTGCCCGCGGCCGGGCTCGGCGGCGGCGAGGGCGGGACCCAGAGCTCGAACTGGGTCTCGGACCAGCGGTGCGTCATCGCGCCGCAGTCCATCGTCTCGTAGGCGACGCGCTTCACCTCGGTGAGGTGGTAGGAGGAGGGAATGACGGCCGCGCCGGCACGGAAGACGACGGGCAGCGCGACGTGGGCGCGGAGGGCGGAGAGGAAGGCGGAGGTTTTCATGTAGTTGCTACAAGCAACCAAAAGATGATCGTTGTCAATAGCAACTTTATCGGCCCGCCGCACCTTCCGGGCCGGGCGCTCCGGCCGCGGCTGCCGGCGGAGAGGGGCGGCGGCGGGCCGGTCGAGTTCGAGGCGCGTGTAGGGCACGGCTCAGAAGGCGGTGTCGCGGCCGACCTGCTCCCAGGCGGCGAGGTCCTGGAGCAGCCGCTCCGCGTGGGCGCGCACGGCGTCGACGGCGTCGGCGCCGAGCTGGAGGCGGAGCGGCGTCGTGGGGGCGGCGAGGGCGAGCTCGACGGCGGCCGGGACCTGGGCGGGGTTGCCGGCCTGCGTGCCGTGCATGCCGTGGGCGAACGCGCGCGTGCCGCCGACGATGTCGCGGTAGGCGTCGAGCATCGGCATGTGCTTGAGCGCGTCGGCGGCGAACGAAGTGCGGAACGCGCCCGGCTCGACGATGAGCACCTTGAGGCCGAAGGGCGCGAGTTCCTGCGCCAGCGCCTCGGAGAGGCCCTCGAGAGCGAACTTGGAGGCGGAGTAGGCGCCGAAGCCGCCGAAGCTCATCTGGCCGCCCATGCTGGAGACGTTGACGATGGCGCCGGAGCGCTGGCGGCGCAGTGCGGGCAGCGCGGCCCGGGTGACGTTCACGGCGCCGAAGAAATTGGTCTCCATCTGCGCGCGCAGCTCGGCGTCGGGCGTCTCCTCGACGGCGCCGACGATGCCATAGCCGGCGTTGTTGAACAGCACGTCGATGCGGCCGAAGCGCGCGAGCGCCGCGGCGACGGCGGCTTCGGCCTGGGCAGGCACGGTGACGTCGAGCGGCTGGAGGAGCACGCGATCGGGCGCGGCGGCGGCGAGATCGGCGAGCTTGGCGACGTGGCGGGCGGTGGCGACGACGCGGTAGCCGCGGTCGAGGGCGTGCTGCGCGAAGGCGCGGCCGAAACCGGACGAGGCGCCGGTGATGAACCAGACGGGAGAGGAGGCGGGGAGGACATGGCGTCACTCTACCGCGTCCGCGCCCGGCGCGGAATGGACGCCGCTCAGGGCGTCTTGGATTTTTCTCAGGCCGCGCCCCGCTGGTAGTCGCGCGGCGAGACCCCGACGGCCTTCTTGAAGAGGCGGCTGAAGTAGGCCTCGTCGTCATAGCCGAGCTCGGCGGCGATCTGCTTCACGCCCTGGGTGGAGGCGGCGAGGAGGCATTGCGCCTCGAGCACGAGGCGCGCGCGGATCCAGTCGCCCGGCGGCAGACCCGACGCGGCGCGGATCGCGGTGGCGAAATGATTCGGGTGCACGCCGAGCGCGGCGGCGTAGGCGGCGGGGCTTTTCTCGCGGCGGAAGTCGCGCTCGAGCTTTTCCCGGAAGCGCTCGTGCAGGCGGGCGTTGGCGTCGAGCTCGAGCCTGGCCGGCTGCGCGCGCAGCGCGGCGGCTTCGAGGCGGGCGACGACGGCGTGCAGGAGCGCGCGCAGCAGGGCGGCGTTGGCGGCGCGGCGGGCGGTCCACTCGGTGGCGAGCGCGGCGAGCAGCGTGCGCGTCTCGGCGTGCTCGGCCGGGGTGAGGGCGAGGAAGGGCGGGCGTTCCCAGCGGAAGAGCGGGGACTGGGCGAGGCGGCGCTTGTCGGCGAGGTTTTCCGAGAAGAACGCGTCGGAGAAGCTCAGCGCGAAGCCGCGGTCGCGCGTCGTCCAGCCGCGGCTGGAGTGAATCTGCCCGGGCGGCACGAAGAACGCCGTGCGCGGGCCGACCGGAAACGACGCCAGGCCGGTCGTGCAGGTGGCGGAGGATTTCTCGACGACGCCGATGAAGTAGAACTGGAAGCGCGTCGGCGCGATGCCGGTGCCGAAGGCCGCGACGGCTTCCTCGGTGCGCTCGAGGTAGAAGCCCGTGGCGCGGTCGGCGGCACCGGCGTCCGACGCGGCGGCGGCCTTGTGCGCGCCGTCGGCCTCGGGGCGGCGCAGGAGGTGGAACTCGGGCAGCGGCAGCGGGCGGAACGTGACGGTCGGCGCGGGCATCGCCGGCATTCGCGCGCAAACGCGGCGGCGAGGCAACCGGCGAAAAGCCAAACGGCGCCGCGGGGGCGGCGCCGGCAGGCGGGACGGGCGGACGAGCCCGGCTCAGTAGCCGATGGCGGTGGCGTCGCCCTTGCGCGGGTCGGCGGCGCCGTGGCGGAGGCCGGTGGCGGGGTCGATCCAGATGGTTTCGCCGTCGCCCTGGTAGGCGCCCTCGTAGGACTTGCGTTCGGGCAGGGTGTGGCCCTTGGCGCGGAGGAGGGCGGCGGTGTCGGGGCTCAGGCCGAAGCGCTCGAAGGTGACGACGTCGGGCAGCCACTGGTTGTGGATGCGCGGGGCTTCGACGGCCTGCATGACGGGCATCTTGTGGTCGATGACGTTGGTGATGATCTGGAGGACGGTGTTGATGATGGTCGGGCCGCCGGGGCTGCCGGTGACGAGGACGAGCTTGCCGTCTTTCGTGACGAGGGTGGGCGTCATGGACGAGAGCGGGCGCTTGCCCGGGACGATGGCGTTGGCCTCGCCCTGGATGAGGCCGAACATGTTCGGCGTGCCGACCTGCGAGGTGAAGTCGTCCATTTCGTTGTTCATGAGGATGCCGGTGCCGGGGATGGTCACGCCGGAGCCGTAGGCGCCGTTGAGGGTGTAGGTGTTGGAGACGGCGTTGCCGGCGGCGTCGACGACGGAGAAGTGCGTGGTCTCCATCTTCTCGGCGTGGCGGAGGTTGGCGGGATCGAACTTGCCGAGGCCCGGCTGCACGGCGCTGGCGGGCGTGGCGCGGTCGGGCGAGAAGTCCTTCATGCGGCCGGCGACGTAGGCGGGATCGAGGAGTTTCTCGACCGGCACGCGGACGAAGTCGGGGTCGCCGAGGTATTCGGCGCGGTCGCGGAAGGCGCGTTTCATGACCTCGGCGAAGAGGTGGTATTTGGCCGCGGAGTTGTAGCCGAGCGCGCCGACGTCGTAGGGCTCGAGCATCATCAGCATCTGGAGCAGGGCGATGCCGCCGGAGCTCGGCGGCGGCATGGTGACGATCTCGTAGCCGCGGTAGTGGCCGCGGAGCGGCGTGCGTTCGGCCGGCCGGTAGGCGCGGAGATCGTCGAGCGTGATCGTGCCGCCGTGTTGCGCCATCGCGGCGGCGATGCGTTTCGCGGTCTCGCCCTCGTAGAATTCGCGCGGGCCGAACTTTTGCAGGCGGGCGAAGGTCGCGCCGAGGTCGGCCTGGACCCAGAGTTCGCCGGCGTTCCAGAACGCGCCGTCCTTGAGGTAGATTTTCTTCGACTCGGGGAACTGCGCCAGCAGGCGCGGGCCCCATTCGCGGAGGCCGTGCGCGGTGGTCTGGGAAACGCGGTGGCCCTCGGCGGCGAGGCGGCGCGCGGGCTCGCAGACTTCGGCCCAGGTGACCCGGTGCGAGCCGTATTTTTCCATCGCGAGGGCGAAGCCGGCGACGGAGCCGGGCACGCCGGAGGCCTTCCAGCCGACGGTGGAGGAGCCGTCGCCCTTGAGGACCTTGCCGTCGGGGCCGACATACATGTCGCGCGAGGCCGCGGCGGGTGCGGTCTCGCGGTAGTCGATGACGAGGTCGCGCGCGGGCTGGCCGTCGGCCGCGGCGAGGTGGATGACCATGAAACCGCCGCCGCCGATGTTGCCGGCGAAGGGGTAGACGACGGTCAGCGCGAGGCCGGTGGCGACGGCGGCGTCGACGGCGTTGCCGCCCTTTGGAGAATCTCGACGCCGGCCCGCGACGCGAGCTCGTGGGCCGAGGTGACGAGGCCGTGCGGCGCCTCGACGGCGGGACGCTGCGCGAGGCTGCGTGGAGCGCTGACCAGGACGAGGGCGAGCGCCAGCACGCCGGCGAACAGGCGGGAGAGGGTAGGCATGGGGCGCACTCTTGCCGGAAGCGGCCTTCTCTCAAGCGCAACTTCCGCGCGGGCCCGCACGCCGCCGGCGAAAAATTGCCCCCGCTCTGCGGTCGAGTTGGCCCGCTAATGGCTTGTCGGATGATCCGTTATGACTAGGGTCCCGGTTGCACGAACCACACTTAGGCACTGGTTACCCCGACCCCTTTTGCCTAGCCAACCTATGAACCAAGAACTGACCCCCTGCGGGGCTGGCGTGAGCGCTAGCCTTCGCCAATTGCGCGCGTTCGCCGCAATTGCCCTCACCGTCGGCGGCCTCACCTCGGCCGCCTTTGCCCAGACCAACGCGGCGCCCGCCGCCGATGCCCCCAAGTCCGACGAGAAGGTCGTGAAGCTCGAGACCTTCGTCGCCACTGGCTCGCGCTTCAACAACCGCACCGTCACCGAGTCGCCGGTGCCGATCGACGTCGTCAGCGGCGCCGAGCTCGAGAAGGGCGGCTACACCGAGACGGCGCAGATGCTGCAGGCGCAGATCCCGTCGTTCAACTTCCCGCGTCCGTCGCTCACCGACGGCACGGACCACATCCGTCCCGCCACGCTGCGCGGCCTCGCGCCCGACCAGGTGCTGCTGCTGCTCAACGGCAAGCGCCGCCACACCAGCTCGCTCGTGAACCTCAACGGCTCCATCGGCCGCGGCTCCGTCTCGACCGACTTCAACGCCATCCCCGCCGGCGCCATCGGCCGCATCGAGGTGCTGCGCGACGGCGCGTCCGCGCAATACGGCTCCGACGCGATCGCGGGCGTCATCAACGTCATCCTCCGCAAGGACCAGGGCTGGGGCGGCGACGTCTCCTGGGGCGAGACCGGCGAAGGCGACGGCAAGGACTTCAAGATCAGCGCCTATGCCGGCACCAAGCTCGGCGACAACGGCTCGCTCTTCCTCAACGCCTGGTCGCGCGACAAGGACCCGACCAACCGCATCGCGCCGGACACCCGCCAGCAATACTTCGGCACGAACCCCAGCACCGGCGCGGCCACCGCCATCTCCGGCAACTACGGCTCCGGCACCGGCCTCTCCGCCTCGAGCGGCACGCTCGATCCGCGCGAGGCCACCGTCAACCGCCTGAACCACCGCTTCGGCGACCCGATGGTCAAGGAGAACGGCGCCTGGTTCAACGGCGACTACCCGCTGCGCGACGGCCTCGACCTCTACTTCTTCGGCGGCTTCAGCAACCGCCACGCGAACGGCGCCGGCTTCTTCCGCCGCGCCGGTGACGACCGCACGATCCGCGCCATCTACCCGAACGGCTTCCTGCCCTACATCCAGACCGAGGTGTTCGACGCCTCCTGGGCCGGCGGCGCCAAGGGCAAGGCCGGCAGCTTCGACTGGGACCTCAGCTCGGTCTACGGCTACAACACCCTCGACTACCGCACGGCCGAGTCCGCCAACGTCACGCTCGGCAACAGCAGCCCGACGTCGTTCTACGACGGCCAGCTGAAGTTCAAGCAGTGGACGAACAACTTCGACGTCACCTCGCAGATCCAGACTGGCTTCGCCAACCCGCTCAAGGTCGCCGGCGGCCTCGAATACCGCCAGGAGGACTACAGCATCGCCGCGGGCGAGCCCGACTCCTACCGCAACGGCGGCGTGGCCATCATCGGCGGCCCGAGCGCCGGCGGCCTCGCGGCCGTGGGCGCGCAGGTGTTCCCCGGCTTCAAGCCCTCCGACGCCGGCACGCACTCGCGCGACTCGAAGGCCGTCTACGTCGACCTCGAGCAGGAGGTGAACGACAAGTGGCTGGTCTCCGCCGCCGCGCGCTTCGAGGACTACAGCGACTTCGGCAGCAACACCACGGCCAAGCTCGCCACCCGCGTGAAGCTTCCCGCCGGCTTCGCCCTCCGCGGCTCGGTCAGCTCCGGCTTCCGCGCCCCCCACCTCGCCCAGGAATGGTTCAGCTCCACGGCGACCAACTTCATCGGCGGCGTGCCGTTCGACATCCTGACCTTCCCCGTCAGCGCGCCTGCGGCCAAGGCCCTCGGCGCCACCGCGCTCACGCCCGAGAAGTCCACCAGCTACTCCCTCGGCGGCACCTGGAACCCGAGCGACGAGCTCTCCTTCACCGTCGACTACTACCACATCGACATCAAGGACCGCATCGTTCTCTCCTCGAACTTCACCGGCACCGCCGTGATCAACCTCCTCGCCACCCAGGGCATCACCGGCATCGGCGGCGGCCGCTACTTCACCAACGCCGTCGACACCACCACCAAGGGCTTCGACATCTCCGGCCGCTACACGATCAAGACGACCGACCTCGGCAAGTTCACGCTCACCGCCGCCTACAACAACAACCAGACCAAGGCCACGAAGATCAAGTCGGCCAACGCGACGCTCGCCGCGATCACGACCACGCCGCTCTTCGATCTCACCGAGACCATCCGCCTCGAGCGCGGCCAGCCGCGCGACGGCTTCAACACCTCCCTCGTCTGGGACTACAAGAAGTGGTCCGTGCTCGTGCGCGAGACGCGCTTCGGCAAGGTCTCGGCCGTCGCCTTCAGCAGCGCGACGCAGGCCCAGATCGACGCGCTCACGCCCGGCTACGACGTCGAGCTCCGCCCGGCCGTCCCCGGCAGCGTCGGCGGCACCACGACGAACCAGCAGATCATCCAGACCTTCGGCGCGAAGTGGCTCACCGACCTCGACGTCAGCTACAAGGTCACGAAGAACATCACCGTCTCCGTCGGCGCGAACAACCTGCTCGATGTCTACCCGGACGAGAACATCCGCTCCCGCATCGTAAACGGCACCGTGTTCAACGGCTCCGACAACGTCGGCATCTTCCCCTACAGCGGCATCTCGCCCTTCGGCTTCAACGGCGTGACCTACTACGGCAAGGTCGCGTTCCGCTTCTGAGCCGGCCCGCCGCCGACTCCGACAACTTCGAGGCGCGGACTCCGGTCCGCGCCTTTTTCATTCCGGGCGCCGCGAGTCAGGCCGCCGCGTCAGCCGCCCCGCGCGCGGCCGTAGCTGAGGCCCACCGCCCGGGGAATGATTTTCGCGTCGCCGCCGTTCGCCCCGGCGGTTCACTCGCCCCATGCCCCACGTGCCCGGTTTGCGCAGTCCCTACGACAAGAGCGTCGGCGGCCTGCACCACTTCGGCCGCATGCTCGACAAGATCCGCCTGATGCTCGCCGGGCAGCTGCCGGAGGACTTCCATCGCAATTACGGGCTCTCGGTCGGCCTCGACGGACAGCTCTGCGGTTTCCTGAACGTGAAATTCGAGGAGGTCGAGGCCCGCGTGAAGGAGGGCGGCTCGGACGCCGAGATCGCCGAATGGGTCTTCGCGCGCGGACTCCGGCCGAACCGCACGCAGACGATGGTCTGGAACGAGCACGCGCGAAAATACGGCTGGAACGACCGGGCCAGCGCCTACTTGCAGGGATTGAAACGGGAGGCCGGCGGCGAGGACCTGCCCGCGGTGACGGCATTCGACCTCATCGAACACAGCGAAGGACGCTCACCGTCGCCCCCGCGCACCTGAGCCGAGCGCCGTTTTGCACCACCTGAATCTAGGTGGTTTTCGGGCCTACTGTCCGGAGATTTCCCGGCTAACTTGAGGGCATGGTCAGCCTGCTCCTCGAACGCCACGAAAACATCGCCCTCGAAAAGGTGGGGACCTTCGTGCAGCAACTGCTCGACGAGGGCGCCCGCATGGTGGTGGTGACCGTGCAGCCGGACGGACTGGCCTGCACGATCAGCGTGCAGCGCGAGTGACGCGCCTCACTGCGCCCACGGCGCACCGGCGGGGCCGAAGCGCGTGTCGGCGGGGAAGCGGAGGCCGAAGTGCTCGTCGAGCAAGGCCAGGAGCTCGTTCGCGCTCTCGATCGCGCGCTGGTGCAGGATTTCCGCGCCGCGCCGGTGCGTGAAGGTGCCGCCGCGGATCGCCTTGCGGGTGCCGTCGCGCAGCGCGAGGCCGATGGCGACGTCCTGCTTGAACCGCGAGGCGGGATTGGCGCTCGTCCACCAGTTCGCCACCTCGCAGTCGATCGGGTGGAGCTCGTCGAGGGTGAACTCGCAGAGGTCCGCCCAGGTGTCGCCCATCTTCATCTGGTGGAACAGCCGGCCGCCCTCGTTGGTCAGGCGGCGCGGCTCGTGCGGCGTCGGGAGCTCGCGGTCGAACTCCAGCGGGATGGCGCCGGTGAGCGAGGCGGCGCCGAGGCCGCAGTCGGTCAGCCAGTCGCCGCGCGCGAAATGCACGCGGAGGAACAGGTGCGTGCGCGGCGGCACGAAGTCGCGCGGCTGCTGCCAGCGCACGCGCGCGCCGATCGGGGTGACGTGGAAGCCGAGCGCCCGCAGCGCGAGCAGCAGCAGGTTGTTTTGCTCGAAGCAGTAGCCGCCGCGCCGCGCCTGCACGAGCTTGGCCGCGATCGCCTCCGGGGCCAGCGCCACGGGGCGGCCGAGCAGGACGTCGAGGTTCTCGAACGGGATCGTGGTCGCCTGGTGCCACGTGACGGCGTGGAGCGTGTCGAGCGTGGGCGTGCGCGCGCCGGTGTAGCCGATGCGGGCGAGGTAGGCGGCGAGGTCGAATCCGGCGGGCGTGGACATGCCGCCAGTCTAGCAGCGCGGTCCGCCCGCGCCAGTGGCCGTTCGGCGAAATTTCGGCGGGGAACTGTGAGGGCCCGTCGCGCCGGCTACGCGCCGGGCGCGCCCGCGGGCGTCGTCTCGCCGGCGTGCAGCTGGCGCAGCAGCTCGCGGTGGTCGGTCTTGCCCGAGCCGAGCTTGGGGATCGCGGACACGAAACGCAGCTCGCGCGGCGCGCAAAGGTTGCTCAGGCCCTTCGCGCGCACGGCGGCGCGGACCTCCGTGAGTTGGAGGCGCGGCTCGTTGGCGAGGGCGACGAGTTTCTCGCCCTTGTCGGCATCGGGCACGGCGACGATGGCGATGGTGCAGCGCGCCCCGAACGACGCGGCGAAGGCGCCGGCCAGCGCGTCCTCGACGGCGGTGAGAGAGATCATCTCGCCGCTGACCTTGGCGAAGCGCTTGAGGCGGCCGAGGACGGTGACGTAGCCGTCGTCGTCGATCTTCGCGATGTCGCCGGTATCATACCAGCCGCCGAGCGCCTGGAAGCGGGCGTTGGCGTCAGGGTTGAGGTAGCCCTTCATCATCGCGGGCGTGCGCACGAAGAGCTGGCCGCCCTCGGCCACGCCGGCGACCGGCTCGAGGCGCCATTCGACGCCCGGGACGAGGCGGCCGGCGGTGTCGGTGCGCGGGTCCATCTTGGTGTTGATGCAGACGACGGGGCCGCACTCGGTGGCGCCGTAGCCCTCGTGGATGCGGACGCCGAACTTGCGCGCGTAGGTGTCGAAGGTCGCGGCCTGCACCTTCTCGGCGCCGGCGACGAGGTAGCGGACGGTCTGCAGGTCGTAGGGGTGGGCCTTGCGCGCGTAGCCGTTGAGGAAGGTGTTCGTGCCGAGAAAAATCGTGCAGTTCTTCTCGTAGACGACGGTGGGCACGATGCGGTAGTGCAGCGGCGAGGGGTAGTTGAAGACGTAGCAGCCGCGCACGAGCGGGGCGACGATGCCGCCGACGAGCCCGAAGCTGTGGAAGAAGGGCAGGGCGTTGAAGAAGCGGTCGTCGTCGCGCAGGTCGGCCGCGACGAAAATCTGGCGCAGGTTGGCCAGCATGCCCCGGTGCGAGAGCTCGACGCCCTTGGGCACGCCCTCGGAGCCGCTGGTGAAGATGACGGCGGCGGTGTCCTCGGCCGCGACCGGGGCGCGGCGGAGCGCGCCGCCGAGCGCGAGGCGGTTGCGCAGCACGGCGGCGAGCTTGGCGGCGGGGCCGATCTCGCGGCGGATGTCCTCGAGGTAGAGGAAGCGCAGGCCGGCGGCGTGCAGGGGCTCGAGGTTGAGCTTGGCCTTGTCGAGGAAGGCGCGCGAGGTGAGCACCAGCTTCAGCTTCGCGAGCTGGGCGCAGGCGACCATCGTCGCCGCGCCGGTCGAGTAGTTAAGGAAGGCCGGCACCTTGCCGCGGGACCAGAGCGCGAGGACGGTGGTGACGGCGCCGTTGACCGTCGGCAGCATCACACCGATGCGCTCGCCGCGCGCGGGCGACAGGTGCCGGCCGAGCGTGGCGCCGAGGACGTCGGTGGCCACCATCAGGCGGCGATAGGTCAGCTCGGTGAAGGTGATGTCCTCCAGCGCCAGCTTGCCCGGCGTGGCGCGCGCGGTCGCGGCGATGGCCGCGGGCAGCGTCCGCGGGCCCCAGCGCATCTCGACCTCGAACTGCTGGAGCATGATCTGGTCGCGCAGCCACTGGGTGAGCTTGTGCCGGGCGACGTTGTGGGCGAGGGCGGAGGTGTCCGGCGCCGTGAGCGGCGCGCTGAAATGCACCGAGACGCGCGGGAACCACTGGGTCCAGCCCTTGTGACGGACCCACTTCACGCGGACGGCGTTGCGCAGGTAGCAGGTGACGACCTTCGCGCCGGTGCGGTGCACGAGGAAGGCCGTGCCGTCGTAGATGCGCATCAGCGCCGTCGTGCTCGAGATGCGGCCCTCGGGAAAGAGCACGAGCTTGCCTCCCCTCTCCAGGTGCTCGGCCATGCCGCGGACGGCGAACGACGAGGTGTTGTCCACCGGGAAGGTCCGCGAGTTGATCATCATCTTGCGATGGATCCAGGTCGCCTGCGCGGTGGTGGACGACGCGACGAACTTCCACTCGTCGTCGAGGCACACGAGCACGAACGCCCAGTCGAGCCACGAGGTGTGGTTCGGGCACAGCAGCATCGGCCCCGGCCCCCGCAGCGCCTCGGCGCCCTCGACGCGGAAGCGGAAAAACAGACGCAGCAGGAAACGGATCACGGGAATCATGCGCAAGGGGTGGGCCGCGGACCACCCAACACGCGCGGCCGGGGCGTCGCGAGGCTAAAGACGCCCCGGCGCCCGCGGAACCGGCCGCGCCCACCGGCGCCGCTCAGGCCGCGTCCGCGTGCTCGCGCGCGAGCCGCGCCCAGTCGCGCGGCGCATCGGACACCGGACGCAGGATCACGTAGCTCACGAACGTCAGGCCGAGCAGCGAGAGCACGGCGATGCCCTGGCCGCGCAGCGGCGTGAGCCCCAGGCGGTCGACGGTGAGATGCAGGATCGCCGCCCAGAGGAACGGCCCCGTGATGGCGGAGAAGCGCCCCACCATGCCGTAGAGGCCGTAGAACTCGCCCACGCGTTCCGGCGGAGTGAGCCGCAGCATGTAGGGGCGGTCGGCCGACCAGACGCCGCCGAGCGAGAAGCCCGCGCCGCAGGCCACGACATACATCGCCGCGAGCGGCAGCGCGAAGATGCCCGTCGCGGCGGCGAGGGCGAAGAAGGCCATCCAGCACCCCAGCACGAGCGTGAGCGTGCGCTTGGGCCCGAGCCGGTCGGTCAACCGGCCCCAGAAAAACCCGCCTGCGACGGCGCAGGTGATGGCGGCGAGCATGATGAATTGCGCCTGCCGGCTCGCGGCCGCGCGATCGCGGCCGTTGGCGAGCGCGACGTTGACGGTGAACAGCGTCATGAAGCTGATCACGGTGTTGATGGCGTCGGTGTAGAATACGCGGCCGATGAGGAAGCGCGCCAGCCCGGGGAAGCGGCGCGTGGTGCGCAGCGTCGCCAGCGTCTCGCGCACCGCGGCGACCGCGCCGCCGAGGGTGAGCGGGCGCGGCGCGGGGTTGCCGCGCTCGCGCACGAAGACGAAGCACGGCACCGCCAGCAGCGCGAACGCCGCGGCGTAGAGCGCGAACAGCCGCGGCTGGTCCTCCGAGCCGAGGAAGAGGCTCGCCCCGACGGCGAGGTAGGAGCCGAAGTAGCCGACGCCCACGCCGATGCCGCCGATCTTGCCGCGGTTCGACTCGTCGCTCACCTCGGGCAGCAGCGAGTCGTAGAACTGCAGGCCGGCCTGGTAGCAGATGTTGGCGAGGACGAACAGCGCGGCGGTCACGCCGAACCCGGCGCGCGCGAGCAGGGCGGTGGCGGCGACGCACAGCAGCGTCGACACGACGAGGAACGGCATGCGGCGGCGCGCGCGGTCGGTCCACGCGCCGAGCAGCGGCGAGACGACGAAGATGGCGCCCATCGAGAGGCCGGTGATGACGCCGTAGACGGCGTCCGCCCGCGTCTCGCCCACCTGGCCGCGCACCCAGAGGGGAAACACGAGCGAAACGACGCCCATCGAGAAGACGGTGTTCGCCAGGTCGTAGAGCACCCAGCCGGCGATGGCGCAGCGCGGGACGGGCGTGGACGAAGCGGCCATGGGCGCCACGCTGCGGGTGCGGCGGAGCTTTGCCAAGCCGATCCCGCGCGCCGGGCACGGGCGCGAAAAAGCGCCGGCGGGACGGCCGGCGCTCGGAGCTCCCGCGGGCGCGCGCGCCTACGGCTGCGCGGCGATCCATCCGTCCACCACCTGCTCGAGCACGGCGAGCGGCACGTTGCCGGTCTGGAGGACGAGGTTGTGGAATTTCTTGATCTCGAACTTCGGTCCGAGCGCCCGCTGCGCCTTCGCGCGCAGCTCGAGGATCTTCAGCATGCCGATCTTGTAGGCGCAGGCCTGGCCGGGATTCATCACGTAGCGCTCCACCTCCGAGGCCTTGATGCCGTAGTCGATCGCCTGCTGGCGCGTCCAGTGGAAGGCGTGCAGGCCGGTGTCGACCACGAGGCGCCGGGCGCGGAAGAGCTCGTCGTCGAGCTGGCCGAGGTGGCCGACGAGGTCGCCGTCATACCAGCCGTTCTCCGCCGCGAGCTGCTCGGCGTAGAGCGCCCAGCCCTCGGCATAGGCGGAGCCGCCGCCGAAGACGCCGTCGCGGCGGTAGCGCGGCAGGCCCTCGGTCTCGCGCTGCAGCGCGATCTGGAAGTGGTGGCCGGGCACGCCCTCGTGGTAGACCAGCGTGCGCATGGTCGCGATCTCGAAGGTCGGCCCGGGCAGCGGCGCCCAGAAGATGCCGGGCCGAGAGCCGTCCTTGGCCGGGCCGGTGTAGTGGGCGGCGGCGGTCTTCTCGGTGAAGGGCGGCTCGCGCTTCACGACGACGGGCGCCTTGGGCGTGAGGTCGAACACGAGCTTCGCGCGCTGCTCGGCGTCGCGGAGGATCGAGTCGAACTTCGCGAGCAGCCGCGGGCGCGGGTCGGCCTCCTTCGGCTGCAGGTCGTGCTCGAGTCTTTCCATGCGCTCCTTGATCGAGCCGTCGGCGTAGCCGAGCTGGCGGAGGTAGCCGTCCATCTCCTTTTCGATCCGCGCGACCTCGCGCAGGCCGAGCTGGTGGATCTGCTCGGCGGTCAGGTCGGTCGTCGTGAAGCGCTTCAGGGCGTTGGCGTAGGCCTTGTCGCCGCCCGGCAGGCGGCAGAGCCCGGCGGCGCTCGTGGTGTGCGGCAGCTGTTCCTGCAGCATCGCCTGCGCGCGGCGGAAGGCGGGGAGGATTTGCTCGGTCGTGATTTTCTCCGCGGTGGCGACGAATTGGGCGCGCTCCTCCGCCGTCACATCCTTCAGCGGTGCCGCGCGCTCGGCGAGCGCGGCGACGAAGCGGTTCTCGTGCGGCGGGCCGGCGAGGAAACGCTCGAACTGCCCGAGCACGGACTTCGTGATGAAGTCCGGCATGAGGAAGCCGCGTGCGGCGGCGTCCTTCGCCTGGGCGATGCCCTCGTCGATGCGGCCGGCGACGAGCTGCAGGCGCGCGAGGTAGTTCTCGATGTCGCGCCGGTTGCGGATCGGGTGCGACTGCGTGAGGAAGTTGACCGTGTTGACGTGCAGGCCGCCGAATTGGTTGAAGACGAAGTTGTAGTCTGCGAACGGCTCGCTCTCGACGATGCCGCGCAGCGACCACTCGATCGTGGCGGCCGAGGTGCGCTGGTCGGCGCTGAGGGTCGCGCGGTCGAACTTCGCCAGCTCGGCCAGCGCGGCCTTGGCGGCGGCGACGCGGCCGGCGCGGTAGTCGCGGGTGTTCGGCGTCAGCTGGCGGTCGAGCGCGTCCTGCTCGGCGGCGGGCAGGTATTGCTGGATGGTGGAGAACGTCGGGTTGGCGCGCACCCAGTCGGCGGAGAACGACTCGGCCCAGCGGTCGAAGTCGGCGTTGGCGGCGAGGAGCGTGGAGGCGCTCAGCGCGGCCACGGCGAACAGGCGGGGTAGTTTCATGGCGGGAAGCCGCACAGGTTGCACCGGGCGGCGGCGAAGTCGAGCGGTGTGCGACGAACGCGCCCGGCGGCGGGGCGGCCGCAGGGCGCACGCCATTCGTCCCGCCTGGCGCGCCGATGGACAGAATGGCGTTGGCGCGGCGGCGGCGTTGCGCAATCTCGGCGGCCTACCCCCATGACCCGTCGCGACCTGCTCAAGCTCGGCGCCCTCGCGGGCGCCGCCACGATGATCCCCCGCGCGCTCGCGCAGGCGTCCGCGCCCGCGCCGAAGCCGAAACCGGTGCACGTCGACGCGCTCGACGGCGTCGCGCGCGCGGCGCAGCCGCTGAACATCCTCATCCTCGGCGGCACCGGCTTCACCGGCCCGCACCAGGTGCGCTACGCTCTCGCGCGCGGGCACAAGCTGACGCTGTTCAACCGCGGCCGCCGCCCGAAGGAATGGCCGGCCGAGGTCGAGGAGCTCACCGGCGACCGCGAGACAAGCGACGTGAAATCGCTCGCGGGCCGCACCTGGGACGTGTGCATCGACAACCCGACGAGCGTGCCGCACTGGGTGCGCGATGTCGGCCGCGTGCTGCAGGGCCGGGTGAAGCAGTATGTGTTCATCTCCACGCTCTCCGCCTACGCGGACACCGCGACCGCCGGCATGACGGAGGACGCGCCGCTCGCGAAATACACCGGGCCTGACGTGATGCAGGAGACGCGGGCGACGCTGCTGGCCAACCTCGCGCTCTACGGCCCGCTCAAGGCCGCGTGCGAGCAGGAGGCGGAGAAGTGGTTCCCCGGCCTCACGACCGTCATCCGTCCGACGCTCATTGTCGGCCCCGGCGACGACACCGACCGCTTCACCTACTGGCCGGTGCGCATCGCGCGAGGCGGGGAAGTGCTCGCGCCGCCGCCGGAGGATCCGGTGCAGCTGATCGACGCGCGCGACCTCGCCGAGTGGACGATCCGCCTCTGCGAGCAGCGCGCGTTCGGCGCGTTCAACGGCGTCGGGCCCGCCGCCGAGCTCTCGACCGCCGCGCTGCTGCACGGCGTGCGCGCGGCGGTCGGCGGCGATGCGCGCTTCACCTTCACCACGGCCGAATTTCTCGCCCGGCAGCGCGTGCAGGCGTGGAGCGATCTGCCGGTGTGGGTGCCCGGACAGGGCGAGACGCTCGGCTTCCATCGCGTGAGCGGAAGGAAGTCGGTCGCCTCCGGCCTGACCTACCGCCCGCTCGCCGTCACCGCGGCCGACACGCTCGCCTACTGGAAGGCGCTGCCGGAAGACCGCCGCGCCCAGCCGAAGGCCGGCCTCCGGCCCGAGCGCGAAGCCGAGGTGCTGCGGGCGTGGCACGCCCGCCCGGCGGGTTGAGCGCCATCGTTCCGTTGCGCATTCCGCCGCGCGCCGCGGACCGGCGGGGTTTTTCCACGGGCGAAATCCGCTATGCGGCCCGCCCGGCGCCGAGTGAAAGCGCGCCCGCGGCCGCGGCGCGCATGAGCGTTTTGTGACAAAAAAGGAGCGGCGTGCCCGCTTTACAGTTTGAGCGCACGCGGCATCTCTGCGCGACGATGCCACGGGCGAACCACCGGTGGCAGCCAACCCCACCCCACCAAGTCCCATGAATGGATTCCCACTTCGCCGCGCGGTGCTGAGCACCGGCCTGGCTTCGGTCCTCTCCGGCGTCGCCCTCGCGCAGACGCCCGCGCCTTCCGCTGACAAGAAGGAAGAGCCTGTCGTCCTGCCGCAGTTCACCATCGTCGAGAACCGCGCCAATCCCTACCAGTCGCGCCAGGCCCTCTCCGCCTCGCGCGTCGCGATGTCGATCCAGGACATCCCGCAGACGATCTCGGTGGTCACGAGCGAATTCCTCCAGGACACGCAGAGCTACCGCATGCTCGACGCGGCGAAATACATCACGCCCGTGGTCGAGTCGACGCTGCCGATCGGCGGCGACCGCTACATGATCCGCGGCTTCCAGGTCTCGCACGAGTTCATCGACGGCGCCGAGATCTCCGGCCAGGACGGCTACAGCGCCTCGCTCATGGGCTACAACATCGAGCGCGTGGAGATCATCAAGGGCCCGAACGCCATCCTCGTGCCCGGCGGCAGCCCCGGCGGCCAGTTCAACCCGATCACCAAGTCGCCGCTCGGCGTCGACAAGCAGTCGCTCACGCTCGAGCTCTCGCAGTATTCGAACCGCGCCATCAGCGCCGACGTCAACCGCGTGCTCTCGAAGAACGACAACTCCCTGGCGGCCCGCTTCGTCTTCGCCTACTGGAACAACGAGGGCTATTTCGACCGCCAGTTCCGCACCGGCTGGATGCTCGCCCCCTCGATCGCCTGGCAGATGGGGCCGAACCACAAGCTGATCGTGAAGGCCGAGTTCATGCAGAACCGCGAGACGATCACCAGCGGCCTGCCGATCGATCCGTCCGTCGGCTCGAACGACTACGCGGTCATCGCCCGCGGCCTGCCGCGGACGTTCTCCTTCGGCGACGACAGCAGCGACGCGCGCCACCGCGCCACGGAGCGCATCACCGCCGAGCTCCTCTCCAACCTCGGCGACCACGTCACCTCGCGCCTCCAGCTGATGGGCAACCACGTCGTGCGCGAGGACTGGGGCGGCACCGGCGCCGCGCTCGCCGGCGCGGGCGGCGGCAGCCGCAATCCCAACACCGGCCTCTACGAGCCGGGCGTGAACTGGACCGCGACGACCGACAGCGTCACCGGCGCGACCACGATCACCAAGACCCTTGCGCCCGTGACCGATCCCTCGACCTGGAGCTACACCCGCAACACCACCGCGGTCGACCTCTTCTACACCGAGGCCCACCTGCGCAACGACTACGCGGTCAAGTTCGACACCGACCTCGTCAAGACCACCACCATCGGCGGCGTCGCCGCCAACTTCTCCGAGGTGCAGTTCAAGATCTACCCCGGCGGCACGCGCCCGACCGTCGCGGCGAACGCCCTCGGCGCGATCACCTTCCCGAACTGGGGCTACCTTGAGCCGACCGCGACCAACGGCGGCGGCAACCGCACCGGCAAGCAGGAGGACGCGCAGCTCTTCGTCTACGAGAACGCCTCCTTCTGGAAGGATCGCATCCAGCTCTCCGGCGGCCTCTCGCGCTTCTTCGGCCAGCTCACGCGCACGGACACGACCGGCATCCCGCCGGCCAACACCTACCCGAGCTACAACCTCACGACCGACGCCAAGACCTTCGGCGCGCTGGTGAAGCCGATCCCGCAGGTCTCGCTCTTCTACGGCTACAACACCACCGGCGGCACCATGCCGTCCTCGCTCAACCCCGGCACCTACGCGCCCAACTTCCGCGTCTCCGAGGGCAAGCAGGTCGAGTTCGGCGCCAAGGCCTCCTTCCTGAACGACCGCCTCACCGCCTCCTTCTCCCATTTCGACATCGAGCAGTCCAACTACCCGGTGCCGAACAGCGACTACTACACCCTCGTCGCCCAGGGCCGCATCGCCGAGGCCAACGCGCTGCCCAATCCGCTCTACCTCAACCTCAACTCGAAGGGCTGGGAGTTCGAGTTCACCTACGCGGTGAACAAGAACCTGATGTTCCTCGGCAACTACACCTCGTTCAAGATCCGCCAGCCCGGCACCGAGGTCCGCGTGCGCTCCGTGCCCGACCACAGCGGCGCGATCTTCGCCGACTACAAGTTCACCGAGGGCGCGTTGCGCAACTTCGGCGTCAACGTCGGCGTCGACTACAAGGACGACGTCGCGGGCGAGAACGCCACCGGCTACAGCGCCGTGGGCGTGGCCAACCAGCCGACCTTCCTCGTCGCCGGCCGCACGTTGGTGAACCTCGGCTTCACCTACCGCGCGAAGGACTGGACCGCGCGCCTGCAGGTCGCCAACGCGCTGGACAAGGACTACATCCTCGCCGCCGGCAGCCGCACCTCCGCCGTCCCCGGCGATCCGCGCAATCTCAAGCTGTCCGTCACCTACAACTTCTAAGGTTCAACCCGGGGCCGCGTGCGGCCCGCCCAGGTCCGAAGCCGGCGCGGGGGCGCCGGCTTCTTGCTTTTCCGCGCCCGACGGAACCCCCGGCGGCGGACGCGTTCTAACTGACCGAATTGCGCCGCCGTCGCCCGTCGCCGGATCGCGTCCAACCTCACCCCGCCACCCCTCCACGCTGTGCTCCGCTATTTCGCCAACGGTCGTGTCCGCTGGAAAAGCCGCATGCGCTGCAACACGCGCACGAATTGGGAGATCTATGCCGTCGTCGAGGGCCGCTGCGGCCTCGCGTTTTCCGACCAGCGGACGCCGCGCCTCGCCGAGCGCACGCTCTGGATCTTCGCCCCGGAGTGCAGCCACGCCTGGACCAACGCCGGCGCGACCGACTACCAGCGCATCGTGCTGCACTTCGGCAGCGTGCCGTATCCGGTCGACGACATCGTGCGGCGCAACGGCGGCTGGCTGGAGCACAAGCTCGACGCCGCCGGCATCGCCCAGCTCCGCACCCTCGCGGCGGAGATCGAGCCGCATTTCTGCCGGCCCACGCTGGTGAGCCCGCTGGTGTTCCAGCGCGTGCTGATGGAGCTCTCGCTGCGGCTCGTCGAAGGCAACGAGTTTGCCACGCTGCCACCGGCGCTGACCGACCTGGCGAACTTCAAGATCGAGCGCGCGCTCTCCTGGTATGCCGAGCACCTCGTCGCCGCGCCCTCGGTCAAGCAGGTTGCCGACGCCATCCACGTTTCGCCGAGCCACCTGCGCCGCCTCTTCTGGCAGGGCCGCCGCACGAGCCCGAAGGCGCAGTTCCAGCGCATCCGGCTCGAGAAGGCAAAGGAGCTGATGAGCCGCTCCGCGTTCACGCTCGAGGAGATCGCGCGGCAGTGCGGCTACGCCAGCGCGAGCCACCTCTGCCGCGAGCACAAGGCGGCCTGCAATTTCACGCCCACCACGTGGCGCAAGAAACTCATCGACCGCTTCGTGCGGCCGCTCCCGGCCGGCGAGGTGCCGGTGCGCGAGTTCAGCGCGCGGCCGGAGGAGCGGGTGATGCGGGCCTGAGGGCCGCGCCCGCCGGGGAAGGGTGCCCCGGCCCCCGCCGGAGCACCCTCGCAGCCTGGCCGAGCCTCAGCGGCTCCCCCGGTGGCTACCAAGCATCGCCCGAGCGCTTGATCGACACGTTGTCGTAGTGCGCCTGGCCGCCGCTGACGGTGTAGTCGCGGTGGCCGAGGAGGACGGAGACGGCATCGGTGCCGTTCGCGGGGGCGGTGAAGCTGAAGGAGTGCGTCGTCCAGCTCGTGCTGGTGATGTTGTAGCTGGCGATGGTGGTGCCGGTGGTGTCGTTCACCACCCAGACGCGGCCGTCGGCGCCGGAGCTGTCGACCTTGGCGTCGAGCGTGACGACATAGGTCGCGCCGCCCACGTAGTCGGTCCAGGGCTGCTTCAGCTTCTGCCACTGCGTGCCGTTGGCGACGAGCGTCAGGCCGGAGGCGCCGCGGCGGGCGTTCGCACTGTCGCGATAGGCGGTGGCCGCGGTGGAGAGCACGCGGGTCCAGCGCGCGGGCCGCGTCGGATCGGCGGCGTCGGCGAGTTCGAAGCCCTGGTTGGTCAGCTTGACCGGGTCCCACTTGATGAGTTCGGACAACGTGGCCGCTTCGCTCGGGTCGGAGGCGGCGCTGGCGGCATACTGCGCGGCGCCGACATACCAGGCCATGGGATCGAACTGGGCCAGCGGCACCCAGCCCCACATCTCGCGCGAGAAGTCGTAGTCCGTGCAGTAGGAGCCCTGCGTGCCGTTGACGAGATTGTGCAGCAGGGGCGCGCTCGTGGAGCCGTTCCACACGTAGTCGGTCAGCGTGTCCGTGAACTTCGTCAGGTCGGCGCCGGTGAAGACGTGTCCGGCCCGGTGCAGCGACAGGATGAACTCGAGGTCGACGTTGGCGTGGGACGCGTCCTCGGTCTTCGCGCCGGTGTGCGTGCCGTATTTCCACAGGTAGGCGGTGCCCTGCGTGGTGAGCAGGTTGGCGAAGAAGGTCGCGCATTTGTCCGCCTTTTGGCGATACGCGGAGTTCGCGTTCACCTCGTAGAGAATGCTCTGCACGCCGAGGAGCGCGAAGGACTGGTTGTGCGGCAGCGGGCTGAACGGCGTGCCCGAGGCAAAGGTGTCGTAGCCGGTCGGCTCCTGGTAGTAGCCCTCGGTGGCGGAGGCGTTCACCCAGGTGTTGCCGTAGAAGCCGGCGGGGTCCTCCCATTTCGCGATGACGTGATTCTCGAGGAAGGTCTGGTAGTCGTTCGCCTTGGTTTGGAACGCCGCGAGCGCCGTCGCGTTTTGATTCACGAGGCGGACGAACGCGGCGATCGGCGTGCCGATCATGCCGTCGACGACGTGATAGGCGAAGAACGGTGAGACGCGGAGGTTGTCGAAGAAGACGGTGTCGCCGCTCGTCGTGGTCGCGGCGTGGCTCAGCCAGACTTCGACGTCGTGTCCGGCGGCGGGCATGACGAACTCGACCGAGTAGCTTTTCCAGCTGGCGGAGCTGGCGAACACGCTGCCGAGGACGGTGCTGGTGGTGCGATCGTAGACGAAGGCGCGGGCGGCGACGCTGCCGCCGTTCTTCGCCGAGAAGGCGAGTTCGTAGCGGTGATTGGGCAGGTAGCTGGGGATGTCCTGGTAGAGCCGCTGCAAGGTCGCGCCGGCGGTGATCAGTTCCGCGCCCCACGTCACGCCCGAGCAGGCGTTGCCGGGGATGTAGGCGCCGGAGGCGTTGGTGCGAAATGCGGTCGTGCTCGTCGAGCCGCTGCGGGTCCAGCTGGCCGGGAGCGTGGCGTCGCCGGGATCGGCGGTCTCGAAGCCGGAGTTGAGCACGAGATTCGGCGAGTAGCGCGCGGTGGTCCAGTCGCGGTAGCCGTCGCCGTCGTGATCGACGGCGTTGCCGATGACGGTGTCGGCGTGGCTGGTGAACTTGGTGAGCCAGGCGGTGTCCTGCGAGACCTCGTAGAGGTTGAGGTAGCTGCGGAGCATGTAGCTTTCCTGCCAGGCGAGGTAGGCGGCATCGGTGCGCGCGGTGTAGGCGGAGCCGCTGGCGTTGTCGTAGGCGACGAAGTCGTCGAACCACGGGTTGCCGGTGGCGGCGAACAGGACGGTGCTGCCGCCGAGCAAGCCGGCGGCGACGAGCGGACGGAACAGAACGCGGAGGTTCATGGGGATCGGGGTTGGAGGTTGGAGCCGGCGGGCAAACGGTCGCCGACGGCCGGGGCGCGGGACTACGGGCCGAGAATTTGGCGCAGGAGCGGCTCGAAGACGTCGGCCTGGCGGACGAAGCCGAGATCGCTCGGGTGCGAGCCGTCGGTCGTGGCTTCGGCGTCGTCGCCGAGCAGCGCGTCGCCGGGCAGGTAGTAGAGTCCGGTGACGCCTTCGCGCTGGAGCTTTTCGAAGCACTCGCGCAGCGCGGCGTGGTTTTCGGAGTGGAAGCGGTCGCGCGCCGGCAGCACCCAGACGTTGGGCTTGCGGCGGTCTTCAACGAGCACGATGGGCGTGCCGGGGCGGGCGGCACGGAGCTGGCGGACGAGCGGCGGACATTTCTCGCGGACGGACGCGGGGTTCATGTTCGGCAGGCAATCGATGACGTAGATCGCGGCGTCGATTTGCGTGAGGACCTCGCCGACCGCGGCGTCCATGTGGCCATTGCCGGAGAAGCCGAGGTTCACCACCGGGCGGTCGAGGCGGCGGCCGAGGATGGCGACGTGCGTCATGCCGGGGCGCGAGGCGCTGGCGCCGTGGGTGATCGACGTGCCGTAGAAGGCGATCGGCTTCGTCGCGCGCGGCGGCAGGCCCTCGAATTTCGCGTCGGCGGGCACGCCGATGGTGAGTTCCTCCACCCCGTTGCGCAGCGGCAGGTAGAGGGCGTAGTCGCGCGCGCCGGGTGCGAGGCCGCTGGCGAGTTCCTGGCGGACGTGGGGGCTCGTGGGTCGCGTGACGCCGACCCAGCGCCAGCGGCCGGCGCCGTCGCGCGCGTAGAGGTCGACGCCGCTGGCGCCGATCGCGGTCTGGTTCGCACCGGCGTTGGGGCCGCGCAGCAAGGTGTAGTCGACCCAGAGCGTCGATGCGTCGGTGCGGAAGCGCACGAGCATGCCGGCGCTGTCGCGGCTGAGCGTCCACACTTTGGCCGTGACGCGATTTTGTGCGGTGGCGGGGAGGCGGTCGAACCAGCGGAGCCGCTTCGCCTCCGGGAGAGCGCGGCCTTCGACGCCCCAATCGGCCGCGCGGTGCCAGACCAGGCCGGGCGGCTCGGCCGCCGGGGACGATTCGGGGACCTCGGCGCCGCACCGGAGCACAGCGACGGCAAGGAACGAGAGCAGGCGGAAGCGATTTTTCATGTGCGCAGGCGGAGGCGATTCCTGGGGCCGCTCGCGCGGGATGGCTTCGCGCGGGCGGCGGGTGGGAGGACGTGGCTGCCGCCTCGGCCGAGGCGGCGCGGGCTCAATATTCGAGCGTGTAGGAGCTGGTGAACTGGCGGCCGAGCGTGAAGTAGCCGCTGCCTTCGATGAAGATGTCGTCGAGCGCGTTCTTCACGGCGACGCGGATCGTGTGCTTCAGGCGCGGGCCGGTCTTCCAGTTGTAGCCGGCGGCGAGATCGAGAATGCCGCCCTCCTCGGCGCGCAGCTTGTAGCGCAGGTCGGTGGTGGACGGCGTCTGGTCCAGGAGGCGGTAGCCGCTTTGGGCGCGATACGCGGCGTTCAGGCTGAGGCCCTTGAGCGGGCCGCTGCGCACGCGGTAGCTCGCGCCGACGGCGTAGTTCCACTCCGGCGTGCGGACGAGGTGCAGGCCTTCCTTCCATTTATCGAGGCTCTTGATGTGGCGCGCGTCGACGGTGCCGACCGAGACGCGAAGCGAGAGGGCGTCGGTGACCTTGCCGTTGGCGTAGAATTCGTAGCCCTGGGAGCGGTCGAGGCCGCCGGCGATGAATTGCGGTTTTTCCGCGGGATTGTCGACCGCGCTGTCAAAGTCGGGATTGGCGATGCGGACGTTCTGGCGCTCGATGTGGAAGTAGCTCGCGCCGACGTCGAATCGCTCCTCGAGCAACTGCGTGCGGAAGCCGACTTCCCAGCCGTCGCCGCGCTCGTTGGGCATCGGCTTGCCGGTGTTCGAGTAGACGTCGCCCTTCGGGTTGAACGAGGTGGAGTGCGAGCCGTAGAGGACGGTGGACGGCGTGGCATAGTAGTTCAGGCCGACGTTGTAGGTGAAGTCGTCGACCTTGGACTGCGTTTGGTCGGTGACCGTGACCTTGTCGGGGCTGAGGCGGCCGGTGATGGTCGTCTTCGCGGTGTCGTAGCGGCCGCCGGCCATGACGAGGATCTTGTCGTTCAGGAAACGCGCGCGGTGCATCAGGAACACGCCGGTGATGTCGTAGTCGAGGCTGCGGTTTTCCTGGAGCCAGGTGTAGTATTGCGGCGTGTCGCGGTGGTTGATCGAGGTGTTGAAAGCCGGGATCGGATCGGTGCGCGGGCCGTGCAGGGAGCCGGCGTCGCTGGTGTAGTTCGGAATCGGACCGGTGTAGGTCACGGTGTAGACGTCGCTCGCCACGCCGCGCGGGGCGCGTTCCGAGATGCGGCTGTCGATCTGGTTCGAGTAGTCGAAGGTCAGCAGCGTGGAATGCTTCACCGCACCCGTGGCGAAGTTGACCGTCAGGTCGGCCTGGAGGTTTTTCACGTCGGACGGGAGCTGGCGCCAGAACGGATATGGGACCGTGGCCCAGCGCGTGAACTGCCGCGTGGTCGGGTTGACGAGGATCGTGGAGCCGCCGAAGGCGGTGTAGTCGTAGTCCTGCGTCGTCTTCGAGTCGTTGTAGGCGACGCGGAGGCTGATGTCGGAGGAGAACTGGTGGATGAGCGTGAGGTTGACGGTGTCGAGCTGGCGGTCGCTGTAGGTCGTCGGTCCGAGCGTGTTCACCCAGCCGTATTGCCTCATGAAATCGTAGGCGAACTCGCCGGTGTATTTGTTGCGCGTGCCATCGGTGGGATCGAGGCCGTCGATGCGGATGTCGATCACGGGGCGGCCGCGGTTGTTGCGGCGGAACATGTGCTCGTATTCGAGCAGGAGCTCCGTGCGATCGGTGAGGAGGTGGCGGAGGACGGCGCCGAAGTTGCGCGTGCGCTCGTAGGTGAACATCTGGTCGAACTCGCGCTCGGCGTAGGAACCGGCGAGCAGGAGCGCGGTGCGGCGGCCGAGCGCGAGGTTGTGCTCGAGCTGGACGCGGCCGGTGCGGTTCTGGCCGACCTCGACGAGCGCCTGGCCGGAGTTCTGGCCGAAAACGGGGCGCTTGGAGATGTAGTTGATCACGCCGCCCGGCTCGCCGCGGCCGTAGATGGCAGCGTAGGGGCCCTTGATGACCTCGACGCGCGACACCAGCGTCTTGTCGATGACGCCATTGCGATAAAAGCCGTTGCGGAGCTGGTAATATTGGGAAAAGCCGCGGATCGAGTTGCCCGAGCCGGCGCCGGTGTAGGATTCGAGGCCGGAGACGTTGCCGACCTGCGAGAGCACTTCGCCGAGATCGCTGACGATGAAGTCGTCCATGAAGCGCGTGGTCAGCACGTCGAGCGAGAAGGGTAGCTCCTTGATCGGCACGGCCACGCGCGTGCCGCCGGAGGATTGGTTGACGGTCCAGAGGCTGGACTCGCCGGCGGCGCGGACCTCGAACGGGTTGAGGGTGACCACGGTCTCCGCCGCCTTTTCTTGCGCGGAGAGGGGAGGAGGAGCGGTGAAAGCGAACGAAGCGAGCGCGCTGAGCGCGGCCGAGAGCCAGGTTTTCCGCGGAGTCGCGGGGGAGGTGTCCATCGAAGAAGGGTGTTTGGGGTTGGAGCCAGGGTGGTTGCTTTCGCCGTCGGCGCGCGGGGCCGAGCGCGGCGATTTGCGGAGGATGCCGAATGCCTTGCCGCCGCTAACCGGGACGGCCGCGAACGGGGTGTCCGCGAGCATCCGCTCCAAAGCCTCCTGCGGCGTGAAACGCCCCTGCACGGCGCGCGTCGTCGCAGACTCCGGCACGTCGGTCGAGATCAGCACCTCGACGTTGCCCTGCTGCGCGGCGAGCTTCAGGCGCTCGTGCGCGGGACCCGCCGGAAGGGAAAAGTCTGCCGTCGGCGTCGGGGCGGCAAAGCTCGCGCCCACCGCGTGCAGCAACACGAGGAGCGGCAGCCAGACGGAGCGCGCGAGACGCCGGAACAGCATCAACGGTGGGAGGAGATAACAGGGTCAGGCGCACGAAGGCGGGGGTTCGCCCTCCAAGACACCTGGAAGATCATGGATGACTAAGCAGCAGCGTGGAAACGAGGGGTTCGAGCAAGCGGGGAACGAGACGGGAGGCGAGCGCGGGCCGTGGGTTCCTGCGCGCGGCGTCGGCGAGCGACGGCGCGCGGGCGGCGTTCACGGCGCGCGCCGCAACACGATCTTCGAGGTGCCGTGGCGCTCGGCTTGGATGTGGTGAGTCACGTCGAGCATCTCGAGAAAGCTGTCGAGGTTGCCGAGGCGAATCTTGCCGTTGATCGGCTCCTGGCCGAGGCCCTCGTCGCCGATCACCAGCTGGGTGTGATTGCGGCGGTTGAATTCGAGGATGACCTCGGAGAGCGGCACGGCGCGGAAGTCGACGAGGTCGTTTTTCCAGGCGAGCTTCTGTTCCACGCGCTGCGGCGTGTAGGTCTCCACGATCCACGGCGTCTCCGGACCGTCGGTCGGGACGATCACGCCTTGTCCCGCGTCGAGCGTCTGCTCCACCGCCACCGGCGCCGGGGCTGCTCCCGGGGCGGGACGGGGGCGGACGGAGGATCGACGCGCACGCGCCCCTTGGTGACGAGCACCTCGAGGTGATCGGGCGTCAGGGCGATGTTGAATTCCGTGCCGACCGCGGTGACGGCGACGCCGCCGACGCGCACGACGAACGGGCGCGACTTGTCCTCGGCGACCTGGAAGTAGGCTTCGCCCGAGACGAGGTCGAGGACGCGGCGCCGGGCTTCGAAGCGCACGGCCACCTGCGCGCCGCGGTTCAGCACGACGACGGAGCCGTCCTCGAGGGCGTGCCGTTCGGACGATTGTGCGGAGTCGCCCGCGGCGAGGCGCGTGGGCACGGGAGAGGAATCGGCGGTGTGCGTGGACCAGAGCGCAAGACCCAACGCGAGCACCGCGGCCATGCCGCCGAGCCAGGCGAGGGTGCGGCGCCGGTGGGGCCGGGCGGGCGGCGAGGCGAGCAGGTCCGGATTCGGCTCGATCGCGTGCAGCGGCCGCCACTCGACCATCACGTCCATCCGCTGGAAGACGGCCTGGAGCGCGGTGTAGGCCTCCGCGTGCTGCGGCGAGGCGGCCAGCCACTCGAAGAATTCGTCCTGCTCCGCGGCGGTGAAGCCGGCGTCGCGCTTCATGATCCACGCCGCGGCTTCCTCGCGGATGCGTTGGTGGCGCGCGGCCCCGGAGGGCGAGTCGGGCGGGTTCATGCCGATCCTTTCTCGCAGAACTTGCCCACGAAGTCCGCGCATTTGTTGAGGCCGATGGCCAGCTGGGCATTCACGGTGCGCGGGGAGATGGCGAGCTTTCGCGCGATGTCCGTCTGCGACAGACCGTAGACTTTCCGTAGCGTGAAGATCTGCCGGCAGCGGTCCGGCAGCGACTGGATCGCCTTGGTGAGGATTTCCAGTTCCTCGTAGTGGGCGACGGTTTCGCGCACGTTGGCGCTTTCGTCGAGCAACTCGGTGTCGTCGAGCGACCCGGAGAAATGTTCGCCGCGCACCTTGGCGCTGCGGGCGGCGTTGAGGGCGAGGTTGCGCGCGGTCGCGAACAGGAACGCCTTGGGGGCGTTGACGGCCTCGGTTTGGCGGCTCCGCAGCACGCGCAGGTAGGCCTCCTGGATGACGTCGTTCACCGGCACGTTGGAGCCGAAGCGGCTTTGCAGCCAGGCGCGCAGCTGCGGCTCGTGCACGAGCAGGTGCTCGGCGAACCAGCGTCCTTCTTCTGTGGGTTCAGGGGGCATGGCCGAAAAAAGATAAGTCCGGGGTGCCCCTGAGACACGCGAGGGCGGCGAAATGACTAAAGGGGGAGGCGAAATATTGCCGAAAGGCGATTCGGCCGCGGCCGGCTACGGGTTGGGCGGGCGAATCGCCTGGGCCACGGTTCGGGCCAGGATGGCGGCGCCCTCGGCGTTGGGGTGCACGTGGTCCGGGGTGTTGGCGTGCTGGTCCCGCATCGGCGTGAAGAGATCGATCAGGCCGGTGCTTTCGGCGCGGGCGAGGTCGGCGATCATCGGGCGGAGCTCGTGTTCGATCACCTCGGGCGAGATGCCCCAGCCACTCGGCGGCCACGCGGGCATCGGCTGGCAGATGAAGAGGCGCGGCTTCGACGGCAGCGAACGCAGCTGGCGGAGAAGCGAGACATAGTTGGCGACGAAGCGGTCGCGGAATTGCCAGTTCTGCGGCTTGCTGTCGTTCGTGCCGAGGCCGATGACGATGATCTCGGGCTGAAACGCGCACGCTTGGGCGAAGGCGGGCAAGGACCGGTAAGGCTTGTCGCCGCTGTCGAGCAGGGTGGCGCCGCCGACGCCGAAGTTGCGCACCTCGTAGCCGGCGCCGAGGAGGCCGGCCAGCTGGGCCGGGTAGGACTTGTGGACGGGATCGCCGGTGCCGTAGCCCTCGGTGATGCTGTCGCCGAGGCAGGCGACACGGAGCGGCGGGGAGCGGCGTGCGCGGTCGCGAGCGACAGCACGGCGGCGAACAGGAACGACAGCAGGCGGCTCATGCCGGGAGCGTGCGGGGTTCGCGCGCCGGCTCAACGCCGTTTCGCGTCCCGCCGGGAAAACAAAAAGGCCGCGGCGGGGGCCGCGGCCTCGGGAAGGGCAGGAGGGCGGTTGAGGGCAACCGCCCCTCCCGCAGGATTCAGGCTTTCGCGCTCTCGTCGGGGATGCGCATGGCGTAGAACGAGCGCCAGACGAAGACGAGGGCGATGACGAAGAACACCGCGCCGATGGCATGCTTCGCGGTGACGTTGCTCATGGTGACCGCGATCTCGACCGCGAGGAGGCCGAAGAGCGTGGTGAACTTGATCACCGGGTTCATCGCGACGGAGGACGTGTCCTTGAACGGATCGCCCACGGTGTCGCCGACGACGGTGGCGGCGTGGAGGTCGGTGCCCTTCTGGCGGAGCTCGACCTCGACGATCTTCTTGGCGTTGTCCCAGGCGCCGCCGGCGTTGGCCATGAAGATGGCCTGGAAGAGGCCGAAGAACGCGATGCCGATCAGGTAGCCGATGAAGAAGTAGGCGTTGAAGAACGGCAGCGCGAGGGCGAAGCAGAACACGACGATGAAGATGTTCCACATGCCCTTCTGCGCGTATTCGGTGCAGATGCGGACGACTTCCTTGCTGTCCTTGTCGGAGGCGGTCTTGGCGTCGAGCTTCATGTGGTCCTTGATGTAGACCACCGCGCGGTAGGCGCCGGTGACGACGGCCTGGCAGGACGCGCCGGTGAACCAGTAGATCACGGAGCCGCCCATGATGAGGCCGAGGATGATCTCGGGCTGCACGATGGAGAGCTTCTGCACGACGTCGCCGAAGAGGTTTTCGAGCAGCATGATGATGCCGAAGACCATGGTGGTGGCGCCGACGACCGCGGTGCCGATGAGCACGGGCTTGGCGGTGGCCTTGAAGGTGTTGCCGGCGCCGTCGCCCTTCTCGAGCTGGTATTTGGCGTTCTCGAAGTCGGGCTTGAAGCCGAAGTCCTTCTCGATCTCGGCCGCGATGTTCGGGCGGGCCTCGATCTGCGAGAGCTCGTAGACGGACTGGGCGTTGTCGGTCACGGGGCCGTAGCTGTCGACCGCGATCGTCACCGGACCCATGCCGAGGAAGCCGAAGGCCACGAGGCCGAAGGCGAAGATCGGGGCGGCGAAGGCGAACTTGCCCGGCAGCAGCGCGAGCAGGGCGGGGTTTTGCGAGAAGTGGTAGGAGGTCCACATCAGCAGCATGATGATGAGGCCCATCCAGAAGGCGGAGAAGTTGCCCGCGACGAAGCCGGAGAGGATGTTGAGCGAGGCGCCGCCGTGCTTGGAGCAGTTGGTCACTTCCTTCACGTGGCGGCTGTTGGTGCTGACGAATATCTTCGTGAATTCCGGAATCAGCGCGCCGGCGATGGTGCCGCAGCTGATGATGACGGAGAGCACCCACCACAGGTCGGGTTGGACGCCGCCCGTTTGGTGCGCGAGGAGGAAGTAAGACGCGAGGAACGTGATGCCGATCGAGACGGCCGACGTGATCCAGACGAGGTGCGTGAGCGGCGCCTCGAAGTCGAAGTCCTTTTGCGAACCGTATTTCGCCTTCGAGATGATTTCGTTCAGGAAATAGGAGACGAGCGACGTGACGATCATCAGCGCGCGCATGGCGAAGAGCCAGATGATGAGGATGGCGCAGAGCTGCGCGCTGGCGGCGAGGGCGAGCGCGAGGAACGCGACGAGCGCGACGCCGGTGACGCCGTAGGTTTCGAAGCCGTCGGCGGTCGGCCCGACGCTGTCGCCGGCGTTGTCACCGGTGCAGTCGGCGATGACGCCGGGGTTCTTCGGGTCGTCCTCGGGGAGCTTGAAGACGATCTTCATCAGGTCGGAGCCGATGTCCGCGATCTTGGTGAAGATGCCGCCGCAGATGCGCAGCACGGAGGCGCCGAGCGACTCGCCGATGGCGAAGCCGATGAAGCACGGCCCGACCAGCTCGCGCGGCAGGAAGACCAGGATGCAGATCATGAAGAACAGCTCCACGCAGACGAGGAGCAGGCCGACGCTCATGCCGGAGCGCAGCGGGATGAAGAGGGTGGCGAGCGGGTTGCCCTGGAGGGCGGAGAACGCCGCGCGGCTGTTGGCGACGGTGTTGATGCGGATGCCGAACCAGGCGACGCCGTAGCTGCCGAGGATGCCGAGCACCGAGGCGAGCAGGATGACGACGACGTGGAACGCGCTGTTATGCGACAGCACGCCGAAGTAGTAGACCATGCACGCCGCGATCAGAATCCAGAGGATGGCGAGGAACTTGCCCTGCGTGAAGAGGTAGGTCTTGCACGTCTCCCAGATCGTGTTCGAGACGCTGCCCATCGACGCATGCACCGGCAGCGCCTTGGTCTGGGAATATTGCACGAGGCCGAACGCCGCGCCGATGGCGCAGAGCGCGATGCCGATATACATCAGCGTCAGTCCGCTCAGGCCGCCCAGTCCGTCGAAATGGACCTGGGTCAGATCGGGGATCTTGATGTCAGCTTCGCTGGCAAATGAAGGAATGGCGGACGCAAGCGTGGCCAGAGCCAACACTGCCCGCTTCCGGAGGTGTGTGTTCAGCATAGCGATGGGGTGGGGTTGAAGTGGCGCGAAACTGCCAAAGCCATATGACGCAAGCCAGAGCAAACTCCGTCAAGGTGGAGGAACCGTTGACCTGTTAGCGGGTTTAATCTTCGGTTTCCGGCGCGTTAATCCGCATCATGCCGCTCCTCGCCATCCGCGATCTCGTGAAAAGCTACCCGCGCGCCGGCGCGACGGGCGCAACCGGCACCGGCGCCCGCCTCGCCGTGGTCGACGTGCCGGCCTTCGTCCTCGAGGCCGGCGAACAGCGCGCGCTGCGCGGCGAGAGCGGCACGGGCAAGACGACCTTTCTCAACCTCATCGCCGGCATCCTCGCGCCGGACTCGGGGCACCTCGCGCTCGACGGCCGCGATCTCGCGGCGCTGGGCGAGGCCGGACGGGACCGGCTGCGCGCCGAGACGATCGGCTACATTTTCCAGACCTTCAACCTGCTCCAGGGACACAGCGTGCTCGAGAACGTCGAGCTCGGCATGGCCTTCGGCCGCGGCGTCGACCGCGCGCGCGCCGAGGCGCTGCTGCGGCGCGTCGGCCTCGGCGAGCGGCTGCACCACTTCCCGCGCCAGCTCTCGACCGGCCAGCAGCAGCGCGTGGCCGTCGCGCGCGCGCTGGCCAACCACCCGAAGCTCGTCCTCGCCGACGAGCCGACGGGCAACCTCGACGCGCGCAACAGCCGCAAGGCGCTCGCGCTCATCCGCGAGGTCTGCCGCGAGAACGACGCCGCCCTCCTGCTCGTCAGCCACGACGAAGCGGTGCTCGCGCAGTTCGAGAACGTGCAGGACTTCCGCGTCCTGAACCGCGCCGCGCCGCCCGCGACCGGAGGTGCCGCGTGATGATCTGGAACCTCATCTACCGCTCGCTCCGCCAGCACGCGCTCTCGACGCTCGTGACCGCGGGCAGCATCGCGCTCGCCGTGGGCCTGCTGCTGACCGTCTGGGTGGTGAAGACCCAGTCGCAGGCGACGTTTGCGAACACCAATTCCGGCTTCGACGCCGTGCTCGGCGCGCGCGGCTCGAAGCTCCAGCTCGTGCTCAACGCCATCTTCCATCTCGAGGCCTCGCCGGGCAACCTGTCCGCCCAGGACGTCGAGGCGGTGCGCCGCCATCCCGCGATCAAGACCGCCATTCCGCTCGCCGTGGGCGACAATTACTACGGCTGGCGCATCGTCGGCACGACGCCGCAGTATTTCGATGTCGAGTATGCGCCCGGCAGGAAATACGCGGTGCAGGCCGGCGGCCGGCTGTTCGAGACCGGCCGGCGCGAGGCCGTCGTCGGCGCCCTCGCCGCGCGCAAGCTCGGCCTCAAGGTCGGCGACACCTTCCAGCCATACCACGGCCTGTCCTTCGACGCCGCGGCGAAGCACGAGGAGGTCTACACCATCACCGGCCTGCTCGCGCCGACCGGCACGCCGGTCGACCGCGTGCTCTGGATCCCGCTCGCCGGCGTGCAGACGATGGCGGGCCACGACCCGCGCACGGCGAGCGACGTCAGCACCGTGCTCATCCAGCTCCGCGCGCCCTCGGCGGGCGTCATGCTCGACATGATGATCAACAAGCAGGGCAACAAGATGACCTTCGCCTACCCGATCGGCTCCATCGTCGCGGACCTCTTCACCAAGATCAGCTGGGTCGACAAGGTCCTGACGCTGGTGGCGTGGCTGGTTGCGGTGGTCGCCGCCGGCTCCGTGCTCGTGAGCATCTACAACTCGATGAGCGCGCGGCAGCGCGACATCGCGATCCTGCGCGCGCTGGGGCGCGGCGCCGCACGGTGTTCGGCGCGGTGGTGGGCGAGGCCGCGGCGATCGGCCTGCTCGGCGCGGGGCTCGGCTTCGCGGCGTTCGCGGCGCTCGCGCTCGGCGTGGCGTCGGTGATCCAGGCGCAGACCGGGGTGGTCCTCGAACCCTTCCGGTGGAACGCGGTTTTCGGCTGGGGTCCGGCGGCGCTGGTCGCGCTCGCCATGCTCGGCGGCCTGCTCCCGGCCTGGAAGGCCTACCGCGTGCCGGTCGCGGAGACGATCGCACCGGTGTCGTGAACCCCGCCGGCCCCGGGGCGCCCTCCGTCTTTCCGCATGAAAATCCTGTTCCCGTTCCTGCTCGCACTGCTCGCGGCGGCCGTCCTGCCGGCCCAGGAGGGCCACCACGTCCACGCCGCCCCGCACGGCGGCACGCTGGTGGAGGTCGGCCGGCACCAGTTCAACCTCGAGCTCGTGCGCGACGCCGAGGCCGGCACGCTCACCGTCTACGTGCTTGGCGCGCACGCCGAGGATTTCGTCCGTCTGCCGGCGAAGGCGCTCGAACTCACCGTCGAGGTGAAGGGGCGCACGGAGAGGCTCGCGCTGGGCGCCGTGGCCAACGAGCTGTCCGGGGAGACCGTGGGCGACACGTCGCAGTTCACCGCCCAGGCGGATTGGCTGAAGCGCGACGGCGAGTTCAAGGGCCGCTTCGCCGCGCTCGAGATCCGCGGCGTCGTGTTCCGGGACGTCGCATTCACGTTTCCCGTGAACGCGGATCACGACGGGGATTGAGCCAGCCCCCGCCAAACCTTTTGACGCCCCGACGAAACCGCCTACGGTGCGCGGCGATGAAGGCTGCCACGAAACTCCTGTTGCTTACGCTGGCTTGCGGCGCACTCACGGTGCGCGGCGCCGACCCCGTCGCGAAACCCGCCGACGGCGAGAAGAAGGAATTCGAGCGCGTGGAGTTCTCGCTGCTCGGCGCCTTCAACTACGTGCCGCCCGGCTACGAGACCGGCACGCCCGACGGCAAGGCCGCGCCGGCCGCGGATGCGAAGCCGAAGGACCAAATCCCGGATTTCGTGCGCAAGCTCGACGCCCGCAAGGTCGCGATCACGGGCTTCATGCTGCCGACGAAGTTCAAGGACGGCAAAGTCACGGAGTTTCTCCTCATGAAGGACCAGAGCTCGTGCTGCTTCGGCGTCATGCCGCGCATCAACGAGTGGGTGACGGTGAAGATGAGCAACGGCGGCATCCCGCCGCTGATGGACACGCCGATCACGCTCGTGGGCAAGCTGAAGGTCGGCGAGCTCTTCGAGGAAGGCTACCTCGCGGCGATCTACCAGCTCGACGGCGAGCGCCTGCTCGAGACGAAGGGTTGAGCTCCGGGCCGTGCCGGTCACCGTCCACGCGCCGAGTCCCGACCTGCGCGACCACATCCGGCGCTACGTGATGGTCGATCACGCCGCCGCCCGCGCCGACGCGCACCTGCCGGAGACGGGGACGCTCGTCGCCTTCGTGCTGCGCGGCACCTGCGAACTCGCCGGCGCCGGCCCGGCGCCCGCCGCCAGCGTCACCGGCATCACCGAGACGCTGCGGTGCCACGCGCACGCGGCGGGCAACCGCGTCGCGATCGTCGCCTTCACGCCCGCAGGGGCGGCGGCGCTGTTCCGCGTGCCGCTGGAGGAATTCGCCAACCGCACCGTCGCGCTGGCGGAGGCGGGCCTGGGCCGCCGCGACTGGGCCGAGGAAACCGCGCGCCTGCGCGCCGCGCCGAGCGACGCGGACCGCGTGCGCCGGCTGGACGGCCTGTTCCGCTCCCTGCTGGCGGGGCGCCGGCCCGACCCGCTGCTCGCCGCCGCGACGGCGTGGTTGCACGCCCGGCCGGCGGGAGCGCGGATCGCCGCGCTGGTGCGGCACGTGGGACTGAGCCAAAGCGCGCTCGAGCGCAGTTTCCGTCGCGGAGTGGGGCTGACGCCGAAGCGATTCGCGGCGCTCGTCCGTTTTCGCGAGGCCGCGCGCCTGGCCGGCACCGGCCTCGACTTCACCACCGTGGCCCACGCCGCGGGCTATGCCGATCAAGCGCACTTCGCGCGCGACTGCCAGCGCGTCACCGGCGCCGCGCCGTCCCGGTTCTTCGCGGCGAACTGAGCGCCGGCCGGCGGCGCCGAATTTATTCAAGCGGGACGCGTGCCGCCGCGGTAGAGTGCGGGCATGTCGTCGCCTCTTCGTGCAGCCTGGCTTGGTCTCGCCCTCCTGGGAATCGCCGCGCCCGCGCTGCGGGGCGCCGCGCCCACCCGTCCCATGAAAACCTTCGTCATCCTCTTCCGGCAATCCCCCGTGAACTCACCCCGGCCGACCTGGCCGCGCGGCAGCGCGAGGTCTCGGCCTGGGCCGCCCGCGTCAACGCGGAAGGCCACCAGCTCGAGCCGCGCATCCTCGAACCGGCGACGGTGCGCCCGGCGCCCGGCCCATCCGGGGCCGGCGAGGGCGCCTGGCCGCTCACGGCCCTGCTTTTTCTGCACGCGGCCGATCTCGACGAGGCGGCGCGGGTGGCGGCGTCCCACCCGGCGGTGCAGTTCGGCGCGAGCGTGGAGGTGCGGGCCTGGCAGGCGCCTGCGCCGCAGCGCGCGCGGCAGCCCTGAGCCTCAGCGCGAGATGTCGCGCTGCGTGAGGACCTTGAAGCCGCGGTTCGAGAGCGACTGCGCGGCGAGGTCGGTATCCTCGACGTTGAGCGCGATGGCGGAGCGCGCGCGCGGGCGGCAGATGAACGAGTAGACGTAGTGGATGTTCATCTCGGCCTCGTAGAGCGCCTTGAAGATCTCCTGGAGCTTCGACTCGTCGGTGAACTCGACCGCGAGCACGTCGCACTCGGTGAAGAAGAAATTGTTCGCCGCCATCAGCTCGCGGGCGCGGTCGGGATCGTCGACGATCATCCGGTCGATGGCGCAGTCGGTGGTGTCGAGCGTCGTCATCGCCACGATGTGCACGTTGTGCTTGGCCAGCATGGCGGTGAGCTCGTGCAGGCGGCCGACGCGGTTCTCGATGAAGACGGAGAACTGCTTCACCGGGTCCTGCGCGATGGTCGTTTCCATTTCTTCCATGGCGAGGCGCGACGGTAGGTCGCGCGCGCGGGACGGTCAACTGGCTTAACGCCGGCTCGGCCGGCGGGCGCGCGAAGTTAGGCGCGCGAAAGATTCGCGGGCGCGGCTGGAAGGTTTAGCCGCGCCGGGCCGGCGCAAGCGGGCTTGTGTGCCTCCGGCGCGCGTCTACGGTCCGGGGCGATGCCCGGGACCGACCATCATGCGCGGACGACGCGGCGCGCGGAGGACAGCGCGCGGCTGGTGCTGCGCGGCATCGCGTTGAACCTGGCGCTGGCGGCGGTGAAGGCCGCCGGCGGCGTCCTCGGCCACACCTACGCGCTGATCGCCGACGCGGCGGAGTCGTTGCTCGACATCCTGACGTCGCTGCTGGTCTGGGCGGGCTTCCGCGTCGCGGCGCGCCCGCCGGACGAGAATCATCCCTACGGACACGGCAAGGCCGAGCCGCTGGCGGCGCTGGCGGTGGCGGTGTTCGTGTTCGCGATGGCGGGCTTCGTGGGACTGGAGGCGGTGCACGAGATCCGCACGCCGCACCACGCGCCGGAGTGGTGGACGCTGCTGGTGCTCGCGGGCGTCGTGGTGGTGAAGATCTGGTTTTCGCGCCGCATGGGCTCGGCCGGCGAGGAGGTCGGCAGCACTGCGCTCGGCGTGGAGGCGATGCATCACTACTCGGACGCGCTGACCTCCGGCGCGGCCTTCGTCGGCATCGCGGTGGCGCTGTGGGGCGGTCCGGGCTGGGAGACGGCCGATGACTGGGCCGCGCTCTTCGCCTGCGTCGTGATCGCGTTCAACGGCTTCAACATGACCGGCAAGGCCCTCGGCGACATCATGGACACGGCGGTCTCGGAGAAATTCGCGAACGAGGTGCGCGACATCGCCAGCGCGGTGCCAGGCGTGCGGGCGCTGCACAAGGTGCGCGTGCGCAAGAGCGGGCTCAGCCACCTCGTGGACATCCAGGTGCGCGTCGACGGCGAGCTGACGGTGCGTGAGGGCCACGCCATCGCGCACGCGGTCAAGGACGCGCTGATCGATTCGGCCCCGCACAGCATCAGCGACGTCACCGTGCACGTGGAGCCGATGAAGTGAGGCGCGCCGCGGCCGCCGCCGCCGGCCCGGGCGGTCGCTACGGGGTCTGCCGCGCCGGAGCGGTGGGGAACTCGGGGTCGCGAATGCTGCCCTTCATCGTGAGCCAGGGATGGATCTCGGCCTTGAGGCGGCCGTCCTTGACCAGCGGATCGGTGGCGACCAGCGCCTGCGCCTCCTCGAGGCTGGCGCACTTGAAGATGAAAAGGCCGCGCCAGTCGCCGCCATCCAGGAAGGGGCCGGCGACGAGGATCTTCCCCGCATCGGCGAGGCGCTGGATGTTGGCCATGTGCGCGGCCTGCGCCTGCTGGCGCTCCTCGCGCGTGCCGCTGCCGGCGTTCGGGCCGCGGGTGAGCAGGCAGAAGTAGTAGGTCGTCATGTTCGGCGGCAGCGCGGGCGCGGCCGCCTTTTCCTGGGCGGACAGGCCGGGCGAAAACGCCAGCACGGCGGCGAGGAGCAGCGGGGTGATCTTCATGGAGGCGAGCGTGCGCAGCGGACGAAGCGAGGCGAGCCTGCAACCGCCGGATCGCGCCGGCGCATGACACAGACGCGACAACGCGCGCGCGGTGCGCATCAACACATGCGCGGCGCGCGGCGCGCGCCCCGGGCATCATGGCGGCATGCAAAACGCGACGTGCCGCTGCACGGCGTGAGCGGGTCGCGGGCGGAAACTACGCCCGCGGGTGGCGTAGCTTTTCGCTCTGAAACGGACCTGAAACGAAGCTGAATTCCGCCGCGATATTTCGACGTGAGCGCGGGCGCTTATACGGAAAGAAGAAGTCGTTTAATGCGGCGTCGGCGCCGGCTTTCCCGTTGCTGGAGCAAGGTCGCCACGTAGTCTCGCGCGCGCTATGAAGAACTCCCCGAAGCCGCTGAGCTCAAATCCGCACCTGATCACGTGGGTGGAAAAAATCGCCGCGCTGTGCAAGCCGGACGCCATCCACTGGGTCGACGGTTCGCAGGCAGAATACGATGCGCTGTGCGCGCAGATGGTTGCCAGCGGCACGTTCATCAAACTCAACGAGAAGAAGTGGCCGGGCTGCTTCCTCGCCCGCTCCGACGCCAGCGACGTCGCGCGCGTCGAGGACCGCACCTTCATCTGCTCGTTGTCGAAGGACGCGGCGGGCCCGACCAACAATTGGGTCAACCCGTTCGAGATGCGCAAGACCCTCAAGGGGCTCTTCGACGGCTGCATGAAGGGCCGCACGATGTATGTGCTGCCCTACAGCATGGGCCCGATCGGCTCGCCCATGTCGCAGATCGGCGTCGAGCTCACCGACTCGCCCTACGTCGTGGTGAACATGCGCATCATGGCGCGCATCGGCGCCGAGGTGTTCAAGCTCATCGACAAGGATTTCAAGCGCGTCGTCCCCTGCGTCCATTCCGTCGGCGCCCCGCTCGCGCCCGGCCAGAAGGACGTGGTGTGGCCGTGCAACAAGGAGAAATATATCGTCCACTTCCCCGAGACGCGCGAGATCTGGAGCTTCGGCTCCGGCTACGGCGGCAACGCGCTGCTGGGCAAGAAGTGCTTCGCGCTCCGCATCGCCTCCGCCATGGCGCGCGACGAGGGCTGGATGGCCGAGCACATGCTCATCCTCGGCGTCGAGAACCCGAAGGGCGAGAAGACCTACGTCGCCGCCGCGTTCCCCAGCGCCTGCGGCAAGACGAACTTCGCCATGCTCATCCCGCCCCCGCACTTCCAGCAGCAGGGCTGGAAGGTGTGGACCGTCGGCGACGACATCGCGTGGATCAAGCCCGACGCCAACGGCCGCCTGCGCGCCATCAATCCCGAGGCCGGCTTCTTCGGCGTCGCGCCCGGCACGGGCGACCACACCAACCCCAACGCGATGAAGGCGCTGGCGAAGAACACCATCTTCACCAACGTCGCGCTGACCGATGACGGCGGCGTGTGGTGGGAGGGCATGACCAAGGAGGCGCCCGCGCACGCCATCGACTGGAAGGGCAACGACTGGACGCCCGCGCTCGGCAAGGAGAAGGGCGTCACCGCTGCGCACGCCAACGCGCGCTTCACCGCGCCGGCCAAGCAGTGCCCGACGATCGATCCGGCCTGGGAGGACCCCGAGGGCGTGCCGATCCACGCCATCATCTTCGGTGGCCGCCGCGCCACGACGATGCCGCTCGTGTTCCAGGCCTTCAACTGGTCCAGCGGCGTCTACATCGGCGCGACGATGGGCTCCGAGATGACCGCCGCCGCCGCCGGCACCATCGGCAAGGTCCGCCGTGACCCGATGGCGATGCTCCCGTTCTGCGGCTACAACATGGGCGACTACTTCCGCCACTGGATCAACATGCAGAAGGGCCTGAGCGAGACGCCGCGCGTCTTCCACGTGAACTGGTTCCGCAAGGACAAGGACGGCAAGTTCATGTGGCCGGGCTTCTCCGAGAACATGCGCGTGCTGAAGTGGATCGTCGACCGCGTGCGCGCCGGCGGCAAAGCCAAGGAAACGCCGATCGGCTGGGTGCCGCGCTACCGCGACATCGAGTGGGACGGCCTCGACTTCCCCGAGGAGAAGTTCGACGAGCTGCAGCACTTCGACCGCGAGGCGTGGAAGGCGGAGGTGCTCGGCCAGGGCGAGCTCTTCTTCGACCTGCACGCCACGCTGCCGAAGGAGCTGATCTTCGAGCGCGAACTGCTCATGTGCCGCATGGGCTGAACGCCCGACCGCTCATCCCGGCGGATTTGCCGAAACCTTTCGCGGGCGCATGGTCTCAAGACCATGCGCCTTTTCCTTTCCCTGCTCGGCAGCGTGCTCCTGCTGGCCGGCGGCGTCCGCGCGGACCCGCCCGCCGCCGGCGATGACGGCGACCCGCTCGCCGCCGCGCCGGCCCCGCTCCGCGAGGCGGTGGCGCAGTTCGGCCGCGACGCGAACCGCTGGGCCTACACCGTGCACACGGTCTCGCGCGACAAGAAGGGCCGCGTCACCGAGGACACCGTCGCGCGCTTCGACCCGTCGCAGCACTACGACGTGCAGTGGACGCTGCTGCAGACCGGCGGGAAGGACGCGACCGCGGTGGAGCAGAAGAAATTTCGGAAGCAGCGTGCGAAGATGAACAAGGACCGCAAGACCTTCGGCGAGCTGCTCGACCTCGCGCAGGCCCGGCTGATCCCCGACGCCCCCGGCGCGCCGGCGACGCTGAGTTATCTCGTCCCGCTCCGGCAGGAGGCGAACAGCCGCTTCCCGGTCGACAAGGTGGAGGCGATCGTGCGCATCGACGCCGGGCGGCAGGCTTTCCAGGCGATCGAGCTGCGGCTGAAGCAGGCCGTGCGCGCGCTGCTGATCGCCAAGGTGAAGAGCGCCTCCGCGACGATCGATTTCCGCGCGGCCGATCCCCGATTCGCCCCCGTGGTGTGCCGGATCCGCGCCGATCTCGGCGCCGCGATCGCCTTCGTCCCGGTCGAGCAGCACACGGAGCAGACCCGCAGCGACTTCAAGCGCGTCACGCCCTACGACGACCGCTTCGTGGTGAAGCCCGGGCCGCTCCGGACGATCGATTTCTAGACCGCCGGCGCGGCGTTTCTCCGCTACAGCCGGCCGCGTTCTGTGCCGATGGCAGGAGGACACCTCTTGCCCTGATGACGCTGGACCACGCCACCATCGTATCCCTCGGTTCGCGCCTGCCTCCGTCGCTGGGCGTGCTCGGCCGCCTGCAAACGCTGCTCAACGACCCGACGGCGGACCTCGACGACATCGTCGAACTGGTGAACATCGACCCGGCGCTGACTTTCCAGGTCATCAAGCTCGCCAACAGCGCGCTCTACGGCCTGCGCGCCCGCTGCGAGTCGCTCGAGGACGCCGTCGCCCGCGTGGGCTTCGGCGACATCCACCAGATCGTCGGCCTCGCGGTGTCGCGCCACGCGTTCCAGGGCGAGCTGCCGGTCTACGACATCGCCGGCGGACGCCTCTGGGAGAACGCGGTGGCGATCGGGACGCTGAACGCCGAACTCGCGCTGCTGGCCGGAGGCGACGCGCGCGCGGCCTACGCCACGGGCCTGCTGCGCAGCATCGGCAAGGTGGTGTTGAACAATTTCGCGCCGCTCACGGCCTATCCGGGCGAAGCGGCCGCGCCGCGCGTCCACGAATGGGAAAAGGCGCAGCACGGGGTGGACGCCGCCGAGGTCTCGGCGGTGCTGCTCGACCACTGGCGGTTCGCGCCGGAGACGATCGGCGCCGTGCGCGGACAGCACGCGCCCGAGCTGCAGCCCGAGTTCGCCGGCGCCGCGGCGCGCCTGCACCTCGCCTGCGGCATGGCGGCCGGTCGCGGCTGCGCGCTGCCGGGCGAGAGCGCCGGCTGGCGGGTCGAGCCGGCGATGTTCCGTCTGGCCGGCGTGCCGGCCGAGACGGTCGCGGAGGCGGTCGAGCGCGCGCACCGGCGCTTCGTGGCGTGCGCGATGCTCGAGTGGTCGAGCGCGGCCTAGCCGGCGGCCGGCGTGGCGAAGGTGAGGGCGGAGTAGGCGAAGAGCGCGACCATCGCCGCGGCGAACGCCGCGCGCACGATCGCGCTGACGAGGAAGCCCAGCGCCGCGCCGAGGCCGGATTTCAGCGCCTCGTGGTCGGTGCGCTTCCCGAGCAGCTTTTCGGCCGCGACGGCGCCGAGGACCGTGCCGAGCAGCAGCGCCGGCAGGGAGAAGAACATCCCGACGAGCGCGCCGCCGCCCGCGCCGGTCAGGCCCCATTTCGAGCCGCCGAACAACCGGGCGCCGAGCAGCGTGCAGCCGAAGTCCGCGACGACCGAGCCGAGCCAGAACACGCCGATCCAGACCACCGCGGCGGTGCTCACGCTCGCGGGCAGGAGGAGCTTGTGCAGCAGCACGCCGGCGAAAATCAGCGTCGTGCCCGGCAGCAGGGGCACGACCGAGCCGACCAGCCCGGCGAGGAGCAGCAGCACGGTGAGGGTCCAGATGGCGTAGTCCACGGCCCCCAGCGTGTCCGGCCAGGGAGCGGAGGCAAACGCCGGTTGCGGTTTCGGAAACGCCCGCGGGGATTCCACGCCGGCGCCGGCCGGGCGGGTGGCCGCGGTCGCGCCCGGGCCGCGTGGCCGCCGGGCGCCCGGGTGCGGCCGCGGCGGGCGTCCAACTGTAAGACGAACATCGGTGTTGTCTCGCGCGGACCGGCGCGCAGTCTCGCGCGCCAATGCCTGCCCCGATACCCCACGACGACGCGGTGCACAGCGAAGCGTTTCTCCACACGCTCATGCGCCGGCAACTGAAACTGTCCATCGCCTGCGCCGCGGCCTTCCTGGTCGTGCTGTTCGGGCTGCCATTGGCGAACTACTTCGCGCCGCAGCTGATGGCGACGCGCATCGCGGGCTTCACGCTGAGCTGGCTGCTGCTCGGCGTGCTGTTCTTCCCCGCGGTGTGGGTGATCTCGTGGCTGTTCATCAAGCGCTCGATCTGGCTCGAGCAGGATGAAGTCGAGCAGGTGAAGAAGGGGAGGGCGGAATCATGAGCGCGCTTTCCCTCGTGCTGGCGCAGACCGCGGGCGGCGTGTTTGCGGGCGTCGATCCGTGGATCCTGGCCTTCTCGATGATCACCGTGGTGGTGACGATCTGGATGGGCTTCCGCTCGGCGAGGACGTCGAAGACGGCGAGCGACTTCTTCGTCGCCGGCCGCTCCGTCTCGGTCGGCTGGAACGCCTCGGCGATCTCCGGCGAGTATCTGTCCGCGGCGTCGTTCATGGGCGTGGCAGGCATGGTGATGTCGAGCGGCTACGACGCGCTGTGGTATCCGGTGTGTTACGCGTGCGGCTACCTCTTCCTGCTGCTGTTCATCGCCGGGCCGCTGCGCCGCTTCGGCGCCTACACGATCCCGGACTTCGCGGAGGGCCGGTTCGACTCGCCGCTGTTCCGCAAGATCGCGGTGTGCTTCGTCCTGTTCATCGGATTCTTCTACACCATGCCGCAGATGAAGGGCGCGGGCACGACGCTGGCCTACATCTTCCCCGGGCTGCCCTACTGGGTCGGCGTGGTGGCGGTGGGCGCGGTGATCACCCTGAACGTCGCGCTCGGCGGCATGAAGGGCATCACGCTGGTGCAGGCGTTCCAGTATTGGATGAAGATGTTCGCGATCAGCGTGCCGGTGTTCGTGCTGATGTCGGTCTACGGCTTCTACGGCGCGCATCTCGGCGCCAACGACGGCCGCGCGCTCGCGGCGGCGAAGGACGCGGCGCCGGTCGTGCAGACGGTCGAGCGCAAGCCGCTCGTGGAAAAGGCCCCCGCGGACACCGCGTGGGTGTCGCCGTTCGGTCCGCTGACGACGAAGGCGGCGAAGGCCGCCGGGCTCAGCGCCGAGGAGGCGCGGCCGTATTCGCTGCTCTACACCTACTCGCTCATCATCGCGCTCGTCTGCGGCACGGCGGGCCTGCCGCACATCCTCGTGCGCTTCTACACCAACCCCGACGGCGTGGCGGCGAAGCGGACGACGATGTGGGTGATGATCCTGATTGGCATCTTCTACGTGTTCCCGCCGGTGTTCGGCGTGCTCGGGCGCAACCTGCTCCCCGAGCTCTACGCGGCGACCGGGGCCAAGGGCACGGACAAGGTCGTGCTCGAGCTGCCGCGCGCGGTCGGCGGCGTATGGGGCAGCGTGCTCAGCGGCATCACGTGCGCGGGGGCGTTCGCGGCCTTCATGAGCACGTTCAGCGGCCTGCTCGTCTCGATGACGGGCGCGCTGGCGCACGACGTCTACGGCCGGATGCTGAAACCGCACGCGACGGCGGCGGAGCGGCTGCGGATGTTCAAGATCGCCGCAGTGGCGATCGGCGCGGTGGCGATCGGGCTCGGCTGCTTCGTCGAGCCGCTGGAGATCAACTTCATGGTCGGCCAGGCGTTCGCGATCGCGGCGGCGAGCTACTTCCCGCTGCTGTTCATGAGCGTGTGGTGGCGCGGCATGACGATGACCGGCGCGGCCACGGGCATGCTGACCGGCGGCCTGTTCGCGCTCGCGGCCGCGACGCTCGTGAACGTCAGCAGCCTCGCGCTCGACAAGGGCCCGATGGGGAAGCTGTTCGCGGGCTTCGCGCCGATGAACGAATTCTGGCAGCACCACCCGCTGCTCCGCATCCTCTGCGAGCAGCCGGCGATCTGGACCGTGCCGCTGGCCATCACCCTGATGATCGTCGTCTCGAAACTGACGGCGGCGAAGGTGCCGGACGACGTGCGCATGAAGATGCTCGTGCTGCACGCGCCGGAATCGCTCGGCCTGAAGAACGAATACATCCAGGAGCACACGGCGGCGGGACATTGAGCGGTCGCACCGGTCGGGGACCCGTGACGCACGGAAGGCCGGCCGCCGCCCGCGCGGCGCGCCGGGCCCCGCCGTCCTGAAGCGGCTTGCGCCGGTCGGAGGGGCGGCCTTTCCTCGGGCGATGAAAGGCTGGCTCGGGGATCTGCTGCGCACGTTCGCGGCGTGGTGGTATTGGAACGCGCGCAAGACGATCTACGTCGTGCGCGGCCGGGTGGGCCGTTGTCCGTGTCACAACAACAGCGACATCGGCGGGGTGGACGGCGTGCGCTGCGACGCGGTGGTGTTCTGGAAGGACCCGCGGCGCTTCGGCCAGCGGGTGTGCCCACTGCTCACGCGCAATGCCAAGGGCGACTGGGTGTGCAGCGCCTCGCCCGCGGACGTGCGGCCGTTCTGGGGGCGCGTGTTCGCGGCCCACGCGGCCGCGGTGCTGGCGCTGGCGCTGCTGGCCGGGCTCGGCGCCTGGGGCGGCATGCGCGCGGTCGGCTACCGTGTGAGCCTGCGGCAGATCTTCTGGCCCCTGGCCTGGCGGGAAATGCGGCAGGTGCGCGCCGACCTCTTTCGCGAGAAGGGCGAGGCCGCGCTGGCGACGGGGCACCCGCGCGAGGCGATCGCGGCCCTGCGGGTGGCGCGACAGATCAACCCGGGTGACTACGCCAGCGGCATGCTGCTGGCGCAGCTCCTGCACCTGGTGCAGCCCGACGCGGCGGACGGACTTTACGCGCAGCTGCTCTCGCAGCACCCGGAGCGCGGCAAGGAGACGGCGCGCATCTGGTGCCGGAGCATGCTCGCGCGCGGGCAGATGTCGGGCGTGGCCGCGCTGGCGCTGGCGCGGCTCGAGGCCGAGCCGGACGGCACGGCGGCGTGGACGCACGCCCTGATCACGGCGGCCCGCTGGACGCGCAACTGGGCGATCCTCACCACGGCGATGGACGACGCCCGGCTGCCGGCGGAGACGCGTGCGATCTGCGCCCTCGAGCTGAAGCTGCGGCGCACGGACGCGGCGGGTGCGCGCGCCCTGCTGGAGGCGCAGCCGGCGCCGGCGACCCCGTATGCCGCGCTGCACCGCGTCGAGCGGCTGATCGAGTTCGGCGACACGTTCGAGGCGCTGGACCTGCTGCGCGCGGCGCGCGGGCTCCTCGCCGGGCGCGACGTGGCGCGGCTGACGCTCGCGGCGCACGCGGTCGGGCATTACCCGGCCCGGCTGGAGCGCGAGAGCGGCATCCTGCTGGACGCCTCCGGCGCCGACGCGGCGGCGGGCGTGGCGATCGTGGCGCAGCACCTGATCCGCTATCCGGATGCGGGGCTGCTGCAGCGCTGCCGGGAGGCGTTCTTCCGCCTGCCGGTCGGGGCGGGGCGCGACGAGGCGGCGGCGGCGCTGTTTTGCGCGGCGGCGCTGGCGGGGCAGATCGACTGGCTGCCCGACATCCGCAAGCAGTTCGCCGGGCAGGATGCGGCGAGCCTGGTGGCGCAGCAGCGGATCGAGGAGCGGTTGCGGGCCAAGGATTGGCCGCCGCTGTTCCTCCTGACCGTGGTGCGGCCGGTGTCGGCGGAACTGAATTACGCGGTGATCGAGCGCATGATCAGCCTGAGCGCGAGCGCGGTGCGCCCGCCGGCGAAGGGAAGTGACGCGCCGCGGGCGGGCCCGGGCGCGGCGCCAAAGAAAAAGGCATGGCGGGAAGCCATGCCTCGCGGGAGCCGGTGGCGCTGGGGCGGTTACTTGCTCGTGAATTCCTTCGCGCCGAGCAGTTGCGGCGTCGTGGAGGAGCTGGGCGTGCGGTAGATTTCGACGCGGAAGGTGTGCTTGCCCTTCGGCACGGGGAAATTCAGGTGATACATGTTGTTGCCCTGAATGGTGTAGGTCGGCGGGTTGGGCGAGCGGCGGTCGTAGGCGTAGAGCGTCGGGGCGGAGGCGGAGCCGTTGCCGCGAATCTCAAAGATCGCGATGACGACGGAGGTGTCGAAGTCGCCCTTGCACTTGCCGTGGATCTCGTCGTCGTCGTCGCGACCCCAGCCGTAGTGCTCGCCGTTGTCGCAGTCGTAACTGCCGTTGTGGTCGCGGTCGTCGTCGTTGCGGTCGCAGCCATTTCCGTTGCCGTTGCCGTTGCCATTGCCGTAGCCGTTGCCGCGGTTGCAGCGCGCGTGGGTTTCGCAGCAGATGCGGAACTTGATGGGCAGGACGCAGCCGCCTTGCTGGACCTTGTTGAGGTTGATCGGCGGCAGCCAGAGGACGTCGCAGCTGGACGGCGGCGGCGGGGTGGTCTCCGTGACGGTGAAGGTGGTGGAGGCGCTGGCGACCACGCCCGAGCTGGTGCCGGTGGCAACGAGCGTGTAGGTGCCGGGCGCGCTGACGGAGAGCGTGCCGGTGCCGCCGGCGGTGGCGGTGCCGAGGCCGGACGGAGTGACGGTGACGGCGTTGCCGTTCAGCGTCGCGGAAACGGCGCTGATGGTGAAGCCGGTGTTGGCCAGGGCGGTGAAGGAGAAGGGCACGGCGGTGGCGGGCGAGCCGGCTACGCGGGTGATGACGGTGCCGTTGACCGGCTGGCTGATCGTGACGGTCGGCGTCGGCGTGAGGGCCGTGACGCTGAAGGTGCGGGTGGCGGTCGCGGTGCCGTTCGGGTCCGTGGCGGTGACGACGAGGGTGTAGCTGCCACCGGAGGTGATGGCGAAGTTGCCCGTGCCGGCGGCGTTGAGGGTGGTCAGGCCGGTGGGGGTGAAGGTGACGGGCGTGCCGTTGAGCGTGGCGGTGAGGGTCTGGATGCCGCCGTAGTAGCTGGTGGCCGAGAAGGAGTAGGGAAGGGTCAGCGTGGTGCCGGTGACCATCGTGTAGGACGGGCCGATCGGCTGGGCGATGCTGACGACCGGCGGCGGGGCGGAGACGTTGACGGTGAACTCGGCGCTGTCGGTGCTGGTGCCGAGGTCGTTGGTGGCTCGGGCGCGGATGGTGTAGGGGCCAGGGGCGGTGATGGTGAGGTTGCCCGTGCCGGTGATGGAGCCGTCGGAATTGGTGGTCCGCGTGAAGGTCAGCGCGGCGCCGTTGAGGCTGGCGTCGAGGGTCGTGATCGGCGTGACGGTCGGCGCGGAGGCCTTGAAGTTGAACGGGATCGTCAGCGGGCCGACGGCCGGCAGGTAGGTGAACACATCGCCATCGACCGGCGTGTTGAGGGTGATGGTGGGGACGTCACCGACTTTCTGCGGGTAGATGGTGGCGTTGAGGAAGGCCCAGGGGTCTTGGGTGCCCGGGGCCCAGCCCTGGGTCTCGATGCGATAGGCGAAGCCGCCGGCGGCGGTGCCGAGCGGAAAATCGGCCGTCACCACGGTTTTCAGCGTCTGGTTGGGCTGGGTGAAGTCGAGCGTGGCCGGGGTGAAGGACACGTAGCTCAGCGCCGTGGCGTCGGAAACCCCCGTCGGCTTGGTGAGGATCGTGACGACCGGACGGATCGTGACCGTCTGCCCCGGCGTGAGGTTGAACGGGGAGGTGATGGAAATCTCGACCGTGCGGTAGAGCGGCTGGTCGCCCTCGACGACCGTCAGGCTGGGGTCGTATTTGACGATGGGAACATCATCGAACGCGAAGACGCGCAGGGACGTCAGGACGGCGGCGAACAGGAAAGTGCAGGCGCGAGCGAAGCCGGTTTTCATAGGCAAGTGGGGTGACCGAGCCCGCAGTAAAGGAAAGGTGGCCCTACCGTGCAAGCCAATAGGTGAAACTCCCTAAAAATTATCTGGACCCAACTAGGCCTGTAGGGAATATTTCTGGCGCGAGAATGTCTGCCCGCCCCGCCAACGGATTGTCTCCCGGTCGTCGCGTTTTTCGACGCGTCGGGCTGAGTCTTTGGGTGACGCTGACGGCGGTCAGCGGCTGGGCCCAAACGGCCGTAACGTGGAGCACGACCGCGGATGGTAATTGGACGACCGGTGGCAACTGGAGTGGCGGCAGCGCGCCATCCAACAGCCTCACCACCAACTACGCCTACTTTAACAACGTCGGCTCCGGCGGCACCACCACCGTCACGGTCGACAGCAATCGCTCCGTTGCCGGCATCCGCTTCGGCACGTCCGCCGGAGCGTTCACGATCACCAAGACCGGCGCCACTCGCACGCTCACGCTCGGCAGCTACGGCATCCTGCAGGAGGATGATACCGATCAGGTCATCACCGGCGCCGGCTTGCGGCTCACCCTCGGTGCGGCCTCCACTTTCACCGTCTCTGGCACCGGCAACCTCACCATCTCCGCGTCGGGTGGCACGATCGCCACGTCCGGCACCAACACGCTCACCCTTACGGGCAGCAACACCGGCGTGGGCACCATCTCGTCGCAGATCGCCGGCACCGGCGGCACGGTCACCAAGTCCGGCACCGGCACATGGGTGCTGTCGGGCAACAATAGCTACACCGGCGGCACGACGCTCGCCGGCGGCACGCTCCAGGTCGGTCACGCCAACGCCCTCGGCACCTCCGGCACGATCAAGTTCACCGGCGGCACGCTCCAATACGGCAGCGGCATCACGACGGACTACTCCTCCCGCATCGCCAACAGCACCGGTGCCATCGCGGTCGATACCAACGGCAACAACGTCACCTTCGCCTCCGCCCTCGCCGGCACCAACACCGGCGGCCTGGCCAAGTCCGGCAGCGGCACCCTCACGCTCTCCGCCGCCAACAACTACACCGGCGGCACCACCCTCAACGCCGGCACGCTCGCCGTCGGCAACAACAGCGCCCTGGGCACCGGCACGCTCACGGTCAACGGCGGCACGCTCGCGGCCAGCGGCGGCGCGCGCACCCTCGCCAACGCCGTCAGCCTCGCCGCCGACCTCACCATCGGCGGCTCGCAGGATCTCACCCTCTCCGGCGGCATTGCCCTCGGCGGCGACCGCACGTTCACGATCGACAACACCGGCACCACCACCTTCTCCGGCGCGATCACCGAGCCCTGGTATTCCGGCATCACCAAGGCCGGCAACGGCCGCCTCGTCCTCTCCGGCTCGAACAGCTTCAGCGGCGCCATGATCGTCAACGGCGGCACGCTCGCCGTGACCAACAGCGGCGCCCTCGGCAGCTCCACCTGGGGCAACATCGTCGCGAACGGCGCGACCCTGGAGCTCTCGAACAACGTCAGCCTCACCGAGGGCGGCTTCACCATCACCGGCACCGGCGACGGCGGCGCCGGCGCCATCAACAATCTCTCCGGCACCAACACGCTCAGCGGCCAGATCGTCCTCGGCGGCACCACCACCATCAATTCCACCGCTGGCAGCCTCACCCTCGGCTCCTACACCGACCTCGCCGGCTACGGCCTGACCGTCGCCGGCACGGGCGACACCACGTTCTCCGCCCAGATCGGCGGCACCGGCGGCACCCTCACCAAGTCCGGCAGCGGCACCCTCACGCTCTCCGGCGCCAACAGCTACGACGGCGGCACCACGCTCGCCGGCGGCACCATCGTGGCCAACAACGCCGCCGCCCTCGCCTACGCCGGCAACATCACCTTCACCGGCGGCACGCTCCAATACGGCAGCGGCATCACGACGGACTATTCCTCCCGCATCGCCAACAGCACCGGTGCCATCGCGGTCGACACCAACGGCAACAACGTCACCTTCGCCTCCGCCCTCGCCGGCACCAACACCGGCGGCCTGGCCAAGTCCGGCAGCGGCACCCTCACGCTCGGCACCGCCAATTCCTACACCGGCGCCACCAGCGTCGCCGGCGGCACGCTCCAGCTCCAGAACTCCGGCGCCATCGGCACCGGCGCCGTCAGCGTCACCGGCGGCAGCACGCTCCAGCTCTCCTACAGCGGCACCAACTCGAACTCCAACGCCCTCACGCTCAACAACGGCACGCTGCTCAACTCCTCCGGCACCAACTCCTGGCTCGGCACCATCACCCTGGCCGGGGCCGGCACCATCACCAACAACTCCTCCGCCGAGCTCGCCATCGAGAACTCCAGCCGCGCCCTCAACGTCAACCTCGGCGCCAACACCCTCACCGTCGACGGCACCGGCAACACCCGCATCTACTCCCGCGTCGGCGTCAGCGGCAACACCGGCGGCTTCACCAAGAACGGCAGCGGCACCGTCACCTTCTACGGCTACGAGAACCTCTACACCGGCACCACCACCGTCAACGAGGGCACCCTCGTCCTCGACACCGCCAATTCCTACGTCGACAAGACCATCCTCGGCAACCTGGTCATCGGCGACGGCACCCACAGCGCCACCGTCCTCTACGGCACCGGCAGCGCCGACAACAAGATCAAGGACACCTCCGCCGTCACCATCAACGCCGGCGGCCTCCTCGACCTCAACGGCCGCCGCGACACCATCGGCGCCCTGACGATGAACGGCGGCACCATCGACACCCGCAACACCCTCGGTTCCCAGGGCATCCTCACCCTCGCCGGCGACGTCACCATCGGCGGCAGCACCGCCTCCACCATCAACGGCTACCAGTTCTCCCTCAACGACCAGACCAGTGCCACCAACATCCGCAACTTCACCGTCGCCAACGCCACCGGCGACACCGCCAGCGACCTCACCATCAACTCCCAGGTCGTCTTCGGCGGCATCAACAAGCTCGGCCTCGGCACCATGACGCTCACCGGCGCCAACACCTACGGCGAAGCCACCACCGTCAGCGCCGGCGTCCTCAACATCCGCAACGACACCGCCCTCGGCGCCACCGCCGGCGGCACCACCGTCAGCGCCAACGCCGCCCTCGAGCTCCAGAACAACATCCACGTCGGCGCCGAGACCCTCAGCCTCGCCGGCGACGGCTTCGGCGGCAGCGGCGGCGCCCTACGCAACGTCAGCGGTAGCAACACCTGGGACGGCGCCATCAACCTCGCCCAGAACGCCCGCATCACCACCGACGCCGCCAGCACCCTCACCCTCAACGGCGCCATCACCGCCACCGACAAGAACCTCACCTTCGAGAGCGCCGGCACCACCTACGCCACCAACGCCATCGGCACCGGCACCGGCACCGTGACCAAGACCGGCACCGGCACGCTCTACCTCTCCGGCAACAGCACCTACCAGGGCACCACCACCGTCAGCGCCGGCGTCGTCAACATCAGCAGCAACGACGCCCTCGGCTCCACCCTCGCCGGCACCACGGTCGCCAACGGCGCGGCCCTCGAGCTCCAGGGCAACATCCACGTCGGCGCCGAGACCCTCTCGCTCGACGGCAGCGGCGTCTCCGGCGGCGGCGCCCTCCGCAACGTCTCCGGCAACAACCAATACGACGGCACCGTCACCGTCGCCGGCGCCACCGCGCTCATCCAGGCCGACGCCGGCTCGCTCAAGCTCGGCGCCGTCGCCGTCGGCGCCAACGCCCTCACCGTCGGCGGCGCGGCCAACACCGAGATCGCCGGCGCCCTCACCGGCGGCACCGCCGGCTCCCTGACCAAGAACGACGCCAGCACGCTCACCATCTCCAGCGCCAACAACAGCAGCTTCCAGGGCAACGTGAACATCAACAGCGGCACCCTCCTCATGGCCGCCAACAACGCCCTCAACAACGCCGCCGTCGACGTCGCCGTGAACGGCGGCACCTTCTCCCTCCAGACCTACGCCCAGACCATCGGCTCGCTCAGCGGCACCGGCGCGGTCGACTTCGGCGCCGGCGACGGCATCACCACCTTCAGCACGCTCACCCTCCTCGCCGACTCGACCTTCTCGGGCAGCTTCTCCGGCACCGGCCAGCTCATCGTCGGCGCCGGCGTCACCCTCACCCTCGGCGCCGACTTCAACGCCACCGGCGTCACCATCGTCCTCGCCGGCGGCACGCTCAACCTCAACGGCCACGACAGCACCTTCGCCGGCCTCACCCTCACCGGCAACTCCACCATCGATTTCGCCTCCGGCGCCGACTCGATCGTCCACTTCGGCAACCTCTCCCTCGGCTCCTACACCCTCGCCGTCGCGAGCTGGACCGACGGGCAGGACTACTTCCGCGTCACCAACGACCCGGGCAACAAGGGCGCCGCCCCGCTCAACCAGGTCACCTTCTCGCCCTCCGGCTCGTGGGTGGGCAACGACACCATCTGGACCGGCGACTACTCGGGCTACACCTACAACGACGAGGTCCGCCCCTGGAAGCCCGTCCCCGAGCCCTCGACCTACGGCGCGATGCTGATGGGCGCCGGCCTCGCCCTCTTCGGCTACCGCCGCTGGCGCCAGTCGCGCGCCGCGGCGAAAAGCTAGTCGCGGCGGGAGGCGGGGCCCGCGGCCCCGCGGAATGGAGTTCTCGCGGCCGTGTAACTGGGCCCGCGCAAAATCGTCCCTCCGGCGCCGATTGACGCCCCGCGCGCGCCGCGCGACGCTCGTCCCCGCCATGCGCGCGCTGTTGCTCCTCCCCCTGCTCGCGATCGCGGCCCTCGCCGCGCCGCCGCCCTTCCCGAAACCCGATCCCGCCGCCCAGTTCCGCGAGTGGAAGCTCTACGACGCCGCCGGACACCCCTGGCGCGCCGCGCGCGAGGACTGGGCCGGCGCCCGCACCCGCGTCGCCGGTGACCCGGCCTGGAAAAAATGGCTCGAACGCGAACACGCCGAACTCGACGCGTGGATCGCGCGCCACCACGACCGCGTCGAGTGGATCGCCGGCTGGTCGCACGACGGCATCAGCCCCAAGGACGGCTCGCGCCTCACCTGGGTCGACCGCATCCCCGGCGAGGAGAGCGACCATTTTTCCAGCCCCTCCGACCCGCAGGTCGCCATCACGCCGAAACTCCACGCCTGGTGGGTCGTCGGCTTCCGCGACCGCCACGTCGCCATGATGGTCCGCGCCGCCAAGCTCGCCCGCCTCACCGGCGAGGCGCGCTACGCCGAGTGGGCGGCGAGCCAGCTCGATTTCTACGCCGACCACTACCTGCAGTGGCCCTCCCCGCCGCCGAGCGCGCCGACCCGCACGGGCGCGCGCCTCTTCTGGCAGACGCTCAGCGAGGCGAGCGGCCTGATCAAGTTCGCCGAGACCGCGCGCCTGCTCGGCGACCGTGTCGCGCCCGCGCGCCGCACGGCGTGGACCGACAAGCTGTTCCGCCCCGAGGTCGCCGTGCTGAACCACAATTTCCAGGCGATCCACAACATCGCCGTCTGGCAGCGCGGCGCCGTCGCGCAGGTCGCGCTCCTCCTCGGCGACGAGGCGATGTGGCGCGAGGCGCTCGACGGCCGCTACGGTTTCCGCCGCCAGCTGGCCGAGGGCGTGACGAGCGACTACCTCTGGTGGGAACAGTCCCTCGGCTACAACGCCTACGTCGTCCAGGCCACGCTCTCGCTCTTCACCGCCGCCGGCCTCCACGGCCGCGCCGCGGAACTCGCCGACGAGCTCAACATCGCCGAGAACCTCATGCTCAGCCTGCTCGCGCTGCGCTTTCCCGACGGCAAGCTCCCCAATCCCGCCGACAGCCAGGCACCCGGCACCGCGCCCGACCGCGGCCTCTTCGAGCAGGCCTACCGCGTGTTTCCCACCGCGCTCGGCCTCCAGGCCGCCGCCGCCCGCCGCGACTGGGACACCCTGCTCGATCCGCCCGCCGCCGCGTCCGCCCTGCCGGCGCTGCCGGAGGTGACGACGCGGCTCCTCGAGTCCTCGCGCATGGCCGTGCTGCGGTCCGGTCCGTGGCAGGTCTTCGTCCACTTCGGCCAGCTCCAGCGCTCGCACGCCCAGCCCGAGGCGCTCAACTGGTCCGCGAGCTTCGACGGCGTCGACGTCAGCCACGACACCGGCACCACCGGCTACGGCTCGCCCATGCACCGCGGCTACTTCGCTCGCGGCGCCAACCACAACATCCCGCTCATCGACGGCGAGGGCGAGGACCTCGCCGCGCTCAACGACGCGAAACAGTGGCCGCGCGTCGACGGCGTGCCGCAGTCGCCGCAGCTCGGCCGCGTGCTCGAGTTCTCCGCCGCCCCCGCGCGCCTCAGCGTCGAGCAGCCGCGCTACACGCCGCATGCCCGCGCCCGCCGCACGCTCGAGATCGCCGGCGACACCCTGGTCGACCGCCTCGAGCTCGAGACGAACGACGGGCGCGACCACGCCCTCGGCTTCACCCTCCAGCTCCAGGGCGCCGTGCAACTCCCCGCCGACTTCGCCGCCGCGCCCGATTTCGCCCGCGGCCGCCCCGAGCCGTTCGGCTACTGGCGCGACGTGCGCGGGGCGACGTTCCGCGACCGCGTCCGCCTGCCCGTGCGCTGCGGCCCCCGCACGCTCGAGCTGGTGATCGAGTGCCCGGGCGAGTTCCGCCTCTGGCACGGCGACACGCCCGACGTGCCGCCGCGCCGCCGCGAGACGCTCTGCCTCGAGATCCGCGGCCAGCGCGCCGCGTTTACGACCCGCCTCGAGCCCGCCCGCTGAGCCGGCGAGGGCACCCCGGCCCGGCGTGTGCTGTCTAGGCGATCGTGGTCCGATATCTCCGCCTTTTCTCCTTTTTCCTGCTCGCCGGCGGCGCGGCGCTCACCGCGCGCGCGGACGACATCCTGCGCGATGCCGTCGCGCGCTGGCGCGACGAGCGCGACCACTGGGCGTTCACGCAGCTCGCCCGCGAATACGACGGCGGCAAGCTCAAGCGCGAGCGCCTCGAGCGCTACGATCCCTCGCGCCCCGCCCGCTGGGAGCTGCTCCAGCTGGACGGCCGGGTGCCCACGCCGTCGGAAAAGGCCGAGCTCACCGACCGGAGGAACAAAAGGCGCGCTCGCACACCAAGCCGGTGGCGGACTACTTCGACTTCGACCGCGTCCTCTTCGCCGGCGGCGACCGGCGCGTCGTGCGCTACGAGCTGCCGCTCCGCTCCAGCGCCAGCGCCGAATGGCTGTTCCCGATCGAGAAAGTCACGCTCGTGCTGGCGATCGACAAAGCCACCCGGGCCATCACGCGCGTGCAGGCGCGGCTCGACGAGCCCTTCCGCGTCGCGCTCGGCGTCTCGCGCGTGCTCGACGTGCAGCTCGACATCGTCACCGCGCTGCCCGGCGGTGACGGCACCGCGGTCGGCCCGGCCGCGGCGAAGCCGAGCGGCACCGCGCGCCTGGTCGCCACGAGATTCGGCGACCGCGTCGAATACGAGTGGAGCGACTTCCAGCGCGTCGCACCGGCGGCGGACCGCCCCGCGCCGCGCTGATTTTCCGCGTCCCGCGCCGCGATGCCGAGCTTTGGCCAAGATATGCGCAAAGGTGACGGGTCTCGTCATTGACCGGCCGCACCGGACGGCCTCGCAATCGAGGTGTCATGCATTGGACCAATCCTCCCACGCACTGGCCGCGCCTGATCCAGGGCGGCATGGGCATCGGCGTCTCGAACTGGCACCTCGCCCGCGCCGTCTCGCTCCGCGGCCACCTCGGCGTCGTCTCCGGCACGGCGCTCAACACCGTCTTCGTCCGCCGCCTGCAGGACGGCGATGCGGACGGCGCCATGCGCCGCGCGCTTGCCGCCTGCCCGCTGCCGAACGTCTCCCAGATCCTCGAAAAATACTTCGTGCCCGGCGGCATCGGCCGCCAGCCCTACCGGCTCGCGCCGATGTTCGCGCTCGACTCCGCCGCCGAGCTGCTCGGCCTCACCGCCGCGGCGAACTTCGTCGAGGTTTACCTCGCCAAGGAGAGGAATCCCGGCGTCGTCGGCCTCAATCTCCTCGAGAAAATCCAGCTGCCCACGCTCGCCTCGCTCTACGGCGCCATGCTGGCCAAGGTCGACTACGTGCTGATGGGCGCCGGCATCCCGAAGGCGATCCCCGGCATCCTCGACCGCTTCGCCGCCGGCGAGAAGGCCGAGCTGCGGATCGCCGTCGAGGGCACGAAGGACGAGCACGCCATCGCGCTCGATCCCGCGGCGCTGTTGAACGGGGAGAAATGGACGCTGCCGCGCCCGAAGTTCCTCGCCATCGTCTCCTCGTCCGTCCTCGCGCTGACGCTCGCCCGCAAGTCGAGCGGCAAGGTCGACGGCTTCGTCGTCGAGGGCGCCACCGCCGGCGGGCACAACGCCCCGCCGCGCGGCGGCACGACGCTGAACGAGCGCGGCGAACCGATCTACGGTCCGCGCGACACGCCGGACCTCGCCGCGATCAAGGCCATCGGCCTGCCGTTCTGGCTCGCCGGCGGACAGGCCACGCCCGACGCCCTGCGCGCCGCCGAAGCGGCCGGCGCCGCCGGCGTGCAGGTCGGCACGGCATTCGCGTTTTGTCGCGAAAGCGGACTCGCGCCCGAGATCAAGGCCGCCGCGCTCGCCCGCGCCCGCGAGGGCGCGCTCGATCTCCGCACCGACCCGCGCGCCTCGCCGACGGGCATGCCCTTCAAGGTCGTCGACCTGCCCGGCACCGTTGCCGACCCCGCGGTCTACGCGGCGCGTCCGCGCCGCTGCGACCTCGGTTACCTGCGCGACGTCTACGCCGCGCCCGACGGCACGCTCGGCTATCGTTGCCCTGCGGCGCCGGCGGAAAAATTCGCGGCCAAAGGCGGCGACATCGCCGAGACGGCCGGCCGGAAGTGCCTCTGCAACGGCCTGCTCGCCGCCGTCGGCCTCGGCCAGCGCGACGCGCACGGCGCGAGCGAGCCGCCCATTGTCACCGCCGGCGACGATGTCCGCGGCCTCGCGCGCTACCTCGCTCCCGGCGCCGACAGCTACGGCGTGGACGACGTGCTGCGCTACGCGGGAGCGTAAGCGGGCCTAGCTGCCGCAGCAGGCGTCGGCCTGCTTCGGCTTCGCCAGGAAGCGGGCGATTTCGTCCGGCGTGAGATGATCGATCGCCGGATGACCCGCGGGCAGGGCGGCGGCTTTCTTCGCCGCGCCCAGCTCGCTGCCGCAGCGCGGCATGGAAGAGCCGAAGAAAGGATTTTTCGTGCCCGCCGCGCGCTGGAACCAGCGACCCTTGCCGACGACCGGCGCCATCGGGCATTGGAAGGTCCGCAGCTTCAGCTGCGCGTCCACGCCGGTCGTGCGCAGGAAGTCCACCGCGGCGGTGCTCGCGACGGCAAAGTCCTCGCGCGCAGCGTCGATGTCCTTGCGTCCGGGCAGGAGTTCCGCGCCGGATTGCTTCAGCGCCGCCTTGGCGGTCGCGTCGCTCGCGATCAGGGCGTCGATGGCCGTGCGGAGTTGCGGCTCGATTTTCTGATAGGCGGCGAAGTCGTCGGCCGCGAGCGCGGCCGCGGCGTCGGTCAGGACGCTGGCCAGCTCCGTTGCCGGAGCCGGGGAGGCGGCGCGTGCGGTGAGCAGGCCGAGCAGGGAAAACAGAGGAATCAGGAGGCGGACAAGGAAACGGTTCATGAGGATGACAGGGAATACGCCGGCGCGCGCCGGATCACTCGAAGAATCGAGCCAAAGGCAGAGCGAAGCCGGGCGCCGGCTTCGCTCGCGGAAGAGACGGCTCAGGAGCGGCCCGCGCAGCAGGAGGCGCCGGGCATTTGCTCATTGGCGCAGTTGTGGGCGGCGGCGACCGTCGAGCCGCAGGCGCGGCACGAGTGCTTTCGGGCGACCTCGACGCTCTGCACCTGCTGGCGGTTGACCGGGCCGACGAAGCGCGTGACGCGGACGGATTCGTCCTTGCATGACGGGCAGGCGAACGCGCCGGGCGCGGCGGTTTTCGGAGCGGCTGAGGGCTTGTCGCCGGGGCGGAAGAGTTGCGCGGTCTGGCCGGCGTTGCCGATGAGGGAGAAGCCGGCGAAGAGGCCGGCGAGGATGAGGAGGCGGGTGGTTTTCATGGCGGGAGAGTTGATGAAGAGGCGACGCGATGGTCGTCACTGGGTGGAACGCTCCCGCGTGTCCGCGCCCTCGGAAACTTTCTGCGAAATCCTGCGCATCCGTTGGCCTCCGGGATCGCGCGGGAAAAGAAAAAGGCGCGCCGCTTGGGGGCGGCGCGCCAGTTTCTTGGGGAGCTAACAGCCAGCAATGGCGTGTGCTTGGTCTTGTCGCCCTTTCGGGTCGGGGGTGTCGCTTACTCGTTCTCCTCCGGCGGCGTGAAGCCGCGGCGGAGGACGTTCTCCGCGATGAGACGCGGGAAGAGGAAGTTTTCCAGATACTCGCGGCCGCCGGCCTTGGTGCCGCCGCCGGACATCTTGAAGCCGCCGAACGGATGGCGTTCCACGATCGCGCCGGTGTTGCCGCGGTTGATGTAGAGGTTGCCGACGAGGAATTCCTCGCGGGCGCGGGCGATGGCGCGCGGGCTGCGCGAGAAGAAGCCGCCGGTCAGCGCGTAGTCGTTGTCGTTCGCCATCGCGAAGGCCTCGTCGAGATCCTTGGCCTTCAGGATCGCGACGACGGGCCCGAAGATTTCCTCGCGGACGATCTTGTGGTCGGGCTTGCAGCCGGTGAACACGGTCGGCGGCACGAAATAGCCGCCGCTCGCGAGCAGTTCGGGCGAGAGCGTGGCCTGCCAGGCGAGCTTCGACTCCTTCTTGCCGGCTTCGATGTAGCCGAGGATCGATTTCTGCGCGGCATCGTCGATGACCGGATTCACAATCGTGCCGGGTTGCGACGGATCGCCGACGGGAATCGTCGGGCAGGCGGAGAGGAAGCGTTCGACGAATTTGTCGTAGACGCCCTCGAGCACGATCAGGCGCGAGAGCGCGGAGCATTTCTGGCCGGCGAAGCCGAACGCGCTGTAGAGGCACGCCGGGATCGCCTCGTCGATGTCGGCGTCGTTGTCGATGATCATGGCGTTCTTGCCGCCCATCTCGCAGACGACCTTCTTGAGGTTGAGCTGCCCGGGCTTGGTCTTGCCCGCCTCCTCGTAGATGCCGAGACCGACTTCGCGCGAGCCGGTGAAGGCGATGAAGTCGATCTTCGGGTGCGCGACGAGGTGCGCGCCGGCGTCGGCGCCGGAGCAGGGCAGGTAGTGCAGCGCGCCCGCCGGCACGCCGGCTTGCGTGAGGATGTCCATCAGGAACGCGCCGATGATCGAGGTCTGGCGCGCCGGTTTGATGATCATGCAATTGCCTGCGACGAGCGGCGCCACCGTGAGGCCGGTGAGGATCGCGAGCGGGAAGTTCCACGGCGCGACGGACACACCGACGCCGCGCGGCGTCCAGACCTGCACGCAGTGTTCGCCGGGGACCTTCTGCGTGACGACGGGCTTGGCCATGCGGCGCATCTCGACGGCGTAGAAGCGCAGGAAGTCGATCGCCTCGGAGGTGTCGGCGTCGGCCTCGACCCAGGGTTTCGCCGCTTCGAGGATGAGCAGCGAGTTAATCTCCATGCGCCGCGACTCCATGATGTCGGCCGCGCGCTCGAGCATCTTCGCGCGGTCGTCGACCGGCGTGGCACGCCACTTCGGGAAGAACGCGACGGACGCCGCGACGGCGTCCTCGGCGTCCTGCACCGTGCCCTTGGCCCAGTAGCCGACGACCTGCGACGGACGCGCGGGGTTGACGGACGGCAGGAACGGGCGGTCGGTGACCTTCTTGCCGTTGATGATGACGGGCCACTTCTTGCCCAGCTGCGTCGCCTCGAAATTCTTCAGCGCGGCGCGCTGCTTCTCGCGGTTGGCAGCGAGCGTGTAGTCGGTGTTGGCGGCGTTGATGAACGCGCCGGTCGGGCGCGGCTTGCGCGCGAGCGGTTCGGTGGCGGCGGCGAGGGCGTTGACCGGGTTGCCGAGGAGCTGCTCCTTCGAGGCTTCGCCCATGTTCTTGATGCGGAGAAAGCCTTCGTTGGAGGTGTTCTCGAGCAGGCGGCGGACGAGATACGCCATGCCGGGGAGGAGTTCGCCGATGGCGCTGTATTCGCGGACGCGGTGGCCCATCTGCAGCAGCGCGGCCTTCAGCTCGTCGGCCATGCCGTAGAGCGCCTGGAACTCGTAGTGCTTCGGGTGCACGCCGAGGCGCTCGGCCTGCACGATGGCGTGCGAGACGGAGCGGACGTTGTGCGAGGCGAAGTTCGGCGTGATGATGTCGGCGTTCTCGAGCAGGTAGACGGTGAGCTTCTCGTAGTTCGCGTCGGACTCGGGCTTCTTCTGCCAGACGGGGATCGGCCACTCGCGTGCCTGCGCGTTGACCGTCTCGGCGTCCCAGTAGGCGCCCTTGACGAGGCGGATGTTGAGCGGGCGGTTGTTCTTGCGCGCCCAGGCGACGAGGTCGCGGAGGTCCTGCTCGCAGTCGCGCAGGTAGGCCTGCATGGCGATGCCGATGGCGGGCTTTTGCGCGAACTCGGGCTCCTCGAAGATGGATTTGAAGAGCGCCAGCGTGAGGTCCTTCAGCTTGTAGCTCTCCATGTCGAAGTTGATCAGCGCGCCGACCTCGATGGCGCGGCGGAGGATCGGGCGGAGGCGGTGCTTGAGGGCCTTGATCGAGTTCTCCGGATCGGCCGGATGGACGTCGGGCGTGAGCGCGGAGATCTTGACCGAGAGATTGAGGCGCGGGAACGCTTTGCCGTCCGGGCCGAGGTCGGAGAAGCACGGCTCGGGCTCCTTCGCGTAGAACTTCGAGACCGAGTCGAGGATCTCGAGGTTGCGCTTGAGGAACACGTCGGCCTCCTCCTCGCTCACGACCGCCTCGCCGAGGAGGTCGATGGTCGTGGCGATGCCGAGCTTGATGTTCTTCTTGATCTGCTTGAGCAGGTCCTCGCCCGTCTCGCCGGCGACGAACTGCCCGGCCATGTCGACGATCTGCGCCTTCACCGGGCCGGCGACGAGCGCGGGCGCGAAGGACGAGGCGGCGAGGCCGGCCTTCAGCGCGGGGTTCAACTCGACGGCCTTGTCGCCGAGATACTCCTGGAGGTGGCGGACGATTTCGCCGGAGGAATTGAGCGAGGGAAGGACATCGACGAAGCGGAACAGCTGCGTCTTGAACGCCGGGTCCTTCATCGACCAGTCCATGAGGCGGGCGTAGGCGCCCTTCTTGGAGAACAGCGCCGGCGGCGGCTGCTGGTCCATGAGCGCGAAGAGCTGTTCGCCCTTGGCGCGAACGGCGGATTCAATTTTCGGGTCCGGGGTCAGGAATTGAGCCATGGCGGGAAAGCGTTGGCACCATAGTCCGGCGCGCCTTCCGAGTCGCAACCGGGCCGCGGCCTAAAAATGGCGCGTTCACGACTTCTAATTGTAAGAAAATCGTTTTCTTCTCGCCGCTTGCCATCGTGGAGGAGGCGGCATCCGATGAGCGATATACGATGGCTATGCGCCCCTTCGCACCTGCATGAACTGCCTCGGCCTCATCGGCGGCATCGGCTGGGAGTCGACCGCCCTCTATTACCGGCTGATCAACGAGACCGTCCGCAGCCGCTTCGGCAGCCTCTACACGGCGCGGATGCTGATCGACAGCCTCGAGTTCCAGGCGCTCGACACGCTGGTGAAGGAGAATCGCTGGAACGACGCCGGCGCCATGCTGGCCGAGGCCGCGCGCAGGCTCGAGGCGGCCGGCGCCGACGGCGTCGTGATCTGCTCGAACCTCATGCACTACGTCGCGGAGCACGTCGAGGCGGCGGTCGACATCCCGCTGCTGCACCTCGGCGATGCCGTGCTGAAGGAGCTGCGCGCCGCCCGCGTCACGCGCGTCGGGCTGCTGGGCACACGTTTCACCCTCGAACATGACTTCCTGCTCGAGCGCCCGAAGGACAAGCCCGAGCCCGGCCGGCCGCGGCGGCCGATCACCGTTTTCCAGCCGCACGCGCGCGATTTGGACGAGCTCGACCGCATCATCTACGGCGAGGTCTGCCGCGGCATCGTGCGCGAGTCGTCGCGCGAGACACTGCTGCGGCTCGCCGGCGAGCTGCGCGCCCAGGGCGCGCAGGCGATCGTGCTGGGGTCGTCGGAACTTGGACTCTTGCTAAAACCCGATGATTTCCATGAACCTATCTTCGACAGCACCGAGGTCCATGCGCTCGCTGCTGCCCGCTGGTTGATGAAAGACAAATCGGCCGGCTCGCACCGCACGTGAAACTATGAAGATCCGGGAGAGAATCATGGAGACCGCCGCCTCGATGCCGGCGGCCCCGCGCATTTTCGCCGAGCTGGGTCGGCGGTTGCGCGATCCCGAGTGTCCGCTCGACGAGGTCGCGGAGCTGGTGAAGCGCGACACCTCGCTCGCGGCCCGGCTGCTGCGCATGAGCAACAGCGCGGTGTTCCGCGGCGAGCAGCGCACGGCGTCGGTCGAGGAGGCGGTGGCGCGGCTCGGTTACCGGGAAATCTTCCAACTCGTCGGCTTGATCGCGAGCGAACAGCTGGCGGACGCCGAGTTGAAGAGCTACGGCATCGAGGCGGTCGAGTTGCGCACGCACGTGCTGAAGACCGCCATTGTGTGCGAACAGCTGGCTCGGGAGTGCAAGATGGACGAGCGCGCCGCCTACACGGCGGGCCTGATGCGCGCGGTCGGCTTGTTCGTTTGCGACCGGCTGGCGCAGGCCCAGGTGCCCGCGGCCGTGTGGCATCCGGTGCGGGATGGCGACTATCTCGGCTGGGAGGCGAAGCTCTTCGGCCTCGGCAGTCCGGAGATCGCCGGCATGATCCTGGAGGAATGGCGCTTCCCGGACGACGTGGTGGCGGGCATCCGCGGGCATTATTGCCCGCCGGAGCAGACGGACGCTCCGGCACTCGCGTGTCTGCTCAACCTCGCTTCGACGCTGGTGGCGGACGACCGCGGCGGGTTGCCCGGCGAAATCCGGCATTGGGGCGTGACGCCCGCCAAACTCGGTCGCCTCGGTTTGAAGCCGCGCCAGGTGGAGTCCGCCCGTGATCGCGCGAGTAAGCTATTTTCTCAACGGCAATCACTTGTGAATGAACTGCACGCGGCGGGGCCGGCCGGGGCGGCTTCGACCCATCAAACGGCGGCCGATATCCAGGCGCAATTCGCCCGGGTGAGGACCGTGGAGCCTGCGCCAGCGAAGAAAAACTGCGACTCGGAGCCCTCCAACGGGGTGGTGGGGAAGAACGATGATCCACCGGTGCACACCACTGACGCTTTGCCGCAAGTAGCCGCTCCGACCGATTTCACGACCTTCATGCGCAACTACCAAGACATGGTCTATTCCACCGCCGTGCGTCTCATCGGCAATGAGACGCAAGCGGAGGACATTGCCCAGGAGGTCTTTATCAAGGCGCACGAACACTGGGAAAAGCTCGCCGGCAGCCCGACCGCCGGCGGCTGGCTCAAGACGGTCGCGACCAACATGTCGATCAACCACATCCAGCGCTACAAGAAGCGCTGGAGCTTCTTCTCCGACCTCGTCCACCGCAGCGACGAGGGCGAGGAGAAGGAGGTCGAGTTCGCCGCGCCCGACACGTTCTTCCACGGCGTCGACTCGATGGAGCGCCGCGAGCTGATCGAGCTCGCGCTGGAGAAGCTCCCGCCGCACCAGCGCGTGCCGCTGGTCCTGTTCCATTTCGAAGACATGCCTTACGAGGACATCGCCAAGAAGCTCGGCGTCTCCCTCTCCAAGGTGAAGACCGACATCCTCCGCGCCCGCGAGGCCCTCGCCAAGATCCTCGTCCGCCGCGTGGCCACCCACGAAACCTTCCAACCCTGAGCGCGCGTCATGAATCCCGAGAAAATGAATCCTGACGAACTCGAGCAGTTCATCCACCGCGAGCTCCGCGCGCTCCCGTCGCGCAAGGCGCCCGAGGGCTTCGAGGCGCGTTTCCAGGCCAAGCTCGCCGCCCGCCAGACCTCCGCCGCGCTCTCGCCCGCGCAGCTCGAGCAGCTCGTCCACCGCGAACTCCGCGCCCTGCCGCCGCGCCGGGCCCCGCGCACGCTCGAGGCCCGCGTCTTCGCCGCCATCGAGCAGCGCAGCCAGGTCGCCTGGTGGCACAAGAGCTGGAGCTACTGGCCGGCGGCCGTGAAGGCCGCGTTCGCGTTCGTCGCCACGGCGTTCGCCGGCACCGCGGTCGCCGCCTCCTACTCCCTGCTCTCCGGCGTGAATCCGGAAAAGGTCGCCGCCGAGGCCGGCGAGCGCCTCAGCCTCTTCACCAAACTGTGGCACGCCGCCGCCTGGACCGTCGACTTCGTCGGCGCGCAGGTCGGCGCCATCCCGTCGCTGTGGCTCTACGGCGGCCTCGCGTTCCTCGCCACGATGTATGTCGCCTTCTTCGGCCTCGGCGCCGTCGCCTATCGCGCGCTCTACCGGCCCAATTGATTTGCCTCCCATGAACCAGACCCGCTTCCGCCTGCTTACCCTCTGGCTTGCGCTCGCGCTGGCAACCCTGCCGGCGCTCCGTGCGCAGGAGGCCCCTCCGCCCGCCCCCGCGCCGGAGAAACCTGCCACCGTCGAACCCGCCCAGCCCGCCGACCAAGCCGTCGCCCCCACCGACGAGAAGGAGAAATCCCCGCGGTCGCGCCGGCCGAGGCCTCCCAGAAGTCCGAGGAGCCCGCGCCCGCCGCGGAGGTCACCAAGACCGACGAGGCGCCGCTGCGCGAGCTCGCGCCGTCCGCAGAGTCGAAAGACCAGAAGCCGGTCAAGGCCAAGAAGGCCAAGCGCCCGCGCGGCACCGGCCCGGCCAACGGCATCGAGCGCGCCGAGATGGGCAGCCACACCGTGCCCGCCGGCGGCGAGTGGCAGCAGGCCGTCTCGATCATGGGTGACACCACCGTCGACGGCACCGTCCTCGACGCGGCGGTTTCGATCCACGGCGACACGACCGTGAACGGCACCGTCGGCGACGCGGCCGTCTCGATCCTCGGCACGACGCGAGTGAACGGAAAAGTCAAAGGCACGGTCGTGGCCGTGCTCGGCGACGTCATTCTCGGGCCCAACGCCGAGGTCGGCGACCAGGTCGTCTGCGTGCTCGGCCGCGTGATCCGCGAGCCCGGCTCCGTCATCCACGGCGGCGTCGAGCAGATCGGCGGCTTCGGTCCCTTCGGCGGCTTCGAGTGGCTGCGCGCCTGGGTGAGCAAGTGCCTGCTCTGGGGCCGCCCGCTCGGCTTCGGCGAACACCTCGGCTGGGCCTGGGGCGTCGCCGCCTGCTTCCTCGCCTTCTACGCGCTCCTCGCGCTGCTCTTCCCGAAGGGCATCGACCGCTGCGCCGAGACGCTGGAGCAACGCCCCGGCGGCACGCTCCTCGCCGCGCTGCTGGCCATGCTGCTCAGCCCGATCCTCATCGTGCTGCTCGCCATCACCGGCATCGGCGTCGTGGTCATCCCCTTTCTCGCCATGGCGCTGTTCTTCGCCGGGCTCTTCGGCAAGGCCACCGTGCTTGCCTGGCTCGGCCGGCGCTTCACCAAGCTCATCGGCGACGGCGCGTATTCGCACGCCTTCTTCACCGTGTTCATCGGCGGCGTCGTCACGATGCTGCTCTACACCATCCCGGTCGGCGGCTTCATCATCCGCGCCATCTTCGGCATCCTCGGCACCGGCGCCGTGATCTACACGATCGCCCTCTCGATGAAGAGCAGCCGCCCGCCCAAGCCCGCGCCGGTTGCCGCCGCGGCGGCGGTCGCCCCGAGCTTCGCCGCTCCCGCGGCGCCGGCGGCGACGACCTTCGGGGCGGCCACGCCGCCGATGCCCGCGCAAAGCGCCGGCTTCGGCGCCACCGCGACGCCCGTGGTCGAACCGCCCCCGGTCGCGCCGGCGCCGGAGCCCGTCCCGCCCGTCTACGGCGCCGCGGCCGTGCCGGCGTTCTCCGCCGCCACCCTGCCGCGCGCCGGATTCTGGATCCGCGTCGCGGCGGCGTTCCTCGACTTCATGATCATCGCCCTCACGCTCGGCGTGCTGAGCTTCATGAGCCGCGGTCCGGCCCCGCTCTTCGTCACGCTCGCGGCCTACAGCGCCGTGATGTGGAAGCTCAAGGGCACCACCATCGGCGGCGTCGTGTGCGGCCTGAAGGTCGTGCGCCTCGACGATCGCGAGATCGACTGGGGCGTGGCCGTGGTGCGCGCGCTCTCCGCCTTCCTCTCGTTCTTCTGCGCCGGCCTCGGTTTCATCTGGGTCGCATTCGACGACGAGAAGCAGAGCTGGCACGACAAGATCGCCGGCACGACCATCGTTCGCGTCCCGAAGGGCATCTCGCTGCTCTGAGCCACCGCCGTCCCGGTCCGCACCATGACCACGATCCTCACCTTCTTCGTCTGGTGCGTGCTCTTCATCCTCTGCTGGCCGCTGGCGCTGCTCGCGCTCGTCCTGGCGCCGCTCGTCTGGCTGGTCGCGCTGCCCTTCCGGCTGGCCGGCGCGGCGATCGGCGGGGTGCTGGCGCTGGTGAAGGCCCTGTTTTTCCTGCCCGCGCGGCTCCTGGGCGGCCGTCCGTGACTTAGAAGATTTCGGGGCTGACAGCGGCGCGCCGACCGCCGATAGCTAGGCGCCTCATGGCAAAACCACTCGTCGGCATCATCATGGGCAGCTCCTCCGACTGGGAGACGATGCAGCACGCTGCCGCGCAGCTCGAGGCGCTCGGCGTCCCCTTCGAGAAGCGCGTCGTCAGCGCGCATCGCACGCCGAAGCTCATGGTCAGCTACGCCGAGTCGGCCGAGCGCCGCGGCCTCAAGCTCATCATCGCCGGCGCGGGCGGCGCGGCGCACCTGCCGGGCATGACCGCCTCGCTCACGACGCTGCCGGTGCTCGGCGTGCCGGTGGAGTCGAAGGCGCTCCAGGGCCTCGATTCGCTCCTCTCCATCGCCCAGATGCCCGGCGGCGTGCCGGTGGCGACGTTCGCGATCGGCAAGGCCGGCGCGATCAACGCCGCGCTCTTCGCCGCCTCGCTGCTCGCGCAGTCGGACGCGAAGACGAAGCGCGCGTGGCAGGATTTTCGCACGGCGCAGACGAAGAAGGTGCTGAAAACGAAGCTGCCCTGAGCAAGACAAGCTGAGAGCCAAGAGCTCAGAGCCCAGAGCCGAACAGCGGGCTTGCGACTCTAGACTCTCAGCTCTGAGCTTTTGATATGCTTTCTCCCGGTTCCACCATCGGCGTCCTCGGCGGCGGCCAGCTCGGCCGGATGCTCGCGCACGCGGCGACGCGCCTCGGCTACCGCATCCACGTCTACGAGCCGCAGGCCAACTGCCCGGCCGGTGCCGTGGCGCACCAGGAGGTCAACGCGCCCTACGAGGACCTCGCCGCGCTGGCGGCCTTCGCGCGCGGGTGCGACGTCGTGACCTACGAGTTCGAGAACGTCCCCGCCGCGCCGTTGAAGCACATCGAGGCGCTCACCCAGCTGCGGCCGCACTGGAGCGTGCTCGAGACGACGCAGAACCGCTCGCGCGAGAAGCGCTGGCTGCGCGACCACGGCTTTCCGCACGCGCGCTTCGCCGAATTCGCCGCCGACGGCGATCTCGCCGCGGGCATCCGCGAAGTCGGCGTGCCGTGCGTGGTGAAGACCGCGGACTTCGGTTACGACGGCAAGGGCCAGCTGAAGGTCATGACCGAGGCCGACGTGCCCGCGGCGCTGAAGAAATTCGCCGGCCACCCGGTCGTGATCGAGCAGTTCGTCGACTTCGCCTGCGAGGTCTCCGCCGTCGTCGCCCGCTCGGCGAGCGCGGCGGTGCGGGTGTTCCCGATTGCCGAGAACATCCACACGAACCACATCCTGGATTTCTCGATCGTGCCGGCGCGCGTCCCGGCCGAGGTGCTGGCCAAGGCGGAGAAGCTCGCGCGGCTCGTCGCCGAGAAAATCGACCTCGTCGGCGTGCTCGGCGTGGAGTTCTTCGTCACGAAGTCCGGCGACGTCCTGATCAACGAGCTCGCCCCGCGCACGCACAACAGCGGCCACTACACCATCGACGCGTGCATGACCTCGCAGTTCGAGCAGCAGGTGCGCGCGATCTGCGGCCTGCCGCTCGGCGCGGTGACGCTGCTCTCGCCGGTCGTGATGGTGAACATCCTCGGCGATGCGTGGAAGTGGAGCGCGGACGGCAAGCTCGCCGGCGATCCGAACTGGGACGCGCTGCTGGCGCAGCCCAACGTCCGCCTGCACCTCTACGGCAAGGAGGAGCCGCGGATCGGCCGCAAGATGGGACACTTCACCGTCACGGCGCGCGACGCCGAGATGGCGTTCGAGCTGGCGCAGAAATACAAGGCGCGGCTCTGAACGCTGGCGCGGTCGCGCGGAGTCGCCTAATCCCGCCGCGAGAGTTGATCCTCCCCGTCCAAGGCGGGGTTCGGCGACCCCGCCCGCCAATGAGCGCGTGGCGCCCGCTCAGTTTTTCTTGGGGGCGACCGGCTTGTCGGGCGCGCCGTTGTCCATCACGTAGCGCCACGAGCCGTCGGGCTGGCGTTTCCAGATGGTGAGGAACCAGCCGGTGCGCGTGACTTCCTTGCCGTCGGGACCGGGCGCGTGCAGCTCGTAGCGGCCGTAGTTGTAGGCGAGCGTGCCGTCGTCGGAAACGTCGGTGAACGCGGCTGACCACGTGAGGGAGACGCCGGGCTTGTCCGGGCCCATGCGCTGGAGCACGGCGGCGGGGCCGCGGAACTGGCGCGGGTCGGTGTCGATGAAGGCGACGTCCGGGGCGGCGAAGTGCTGGAACGCGGCGAGGATGCCCTTTTCCTTCGCCATGCGGCAGAATTGGTCCTCCAGCGCGGCGACCTCTTGCTTGAGTTGTTGCTTGTCGACCGCCGCGGAGGCGAGCGAGGCGGTCACGAACAGGAGCAGGAGCGGGAGCAGTTTCTTCATGCGGAGAGCGTGGACGGGGGATGCGGCGCGGCGAGCGGGTTGCGACGCGGCGATGGCGGGGCGGGACGAAGCGTGCCGGCGGCGCGGTGATGTGCTCAGGCGGCGGGCATGACCAGGCCGCGGCACTCGCCGAGGCCGATGCGCCGGGCGCCGGGACGCTCGGCGTAGCCGCGCAGGATGACCTCGTCGCCGTCGGCGAGGAACTTGCGCTCCTCGCCGTTGGGCAGGCGCAGCGGGTCGGTGCCGCGCCAGGTGTATTCGAGGAGGCAGCCGCGCGAGTCGCGGGTCGGGCCGGAGACGGTGCCGCTGCCGAGCAGGTCGCCGGGGAGAGGTTGCAGCCGTTGCTGGCGTGGTGGGCGAGCATCTGGCCGAGCGTCCAATACATCTCGGTGAACTTGCCGCGCGAGATCCGGTGGGGCGTGTCGCCGGCGAGGCGCATCTTGGCGGTGAGCAGCCAGACCTCGAGCGTGAGGTCGAGGCCGCCGTGGGTGGCGTCGTAATGGTCGACGAGGTAGGGCAGCGGCGCGGGGTCGCTGGCCGGGCGCGCCATCGCGGGGACGCGGAACGGCGCGAGCGCCTCGAGCGTGACGACCCAGGGCGAGATCGTGCTGGCGAAATTCTTCGCGAGGAACGGCCCGAGCGGCTGGTATTCCCAGGTCTGGATGTCGCGCGCGGACCAGTCGTTGAGCAGCACGAGGCCGAAGAGCTGCTGCGGCGCGGCGGAGAGCGGCAGGCGCTCGCCGAGCGCGTTGCCCGGGCCGACGAAGGCGCCGATCTCGAGCTCGTAATCGAGGTTCCGGCACGGGCCGAAGACGGGCGCGGCGGCGTCGGCGGCCTTGAGCTGGCCGTGCGGGCGGCGGATGGCGGTGCCGCTGGCGACGATCGACGAGCCGCGGCCGTGGTAGCCGATGGGCACCCACTTGTAGTTCGGCAGGAGCGGATTGTCGGGCCGCAGCATCGAGCCGACGTTGGTGGCGTGGTGGATCGAGGCGTAGAAGTCGGAGTAGTCGCCGATTTGCGCGGGCAGCAGCAGCGTCGCGCTGCGCATCGGCACGAGGCAGGTCTCGACGCGCTGGCGCAGCTCCGCGAGCGGATTCGCGGCGTCGAGCAATTCGCTCAGGCGGGCGCGGAGCGCGGACCAGGCCGGCGCGCCGAGCGCCATGAGGGCGTTGAGGGTCGGCTGCTGGCAGGCGGCCAGGAGGTTTTCCGGCAGGAGGCCGGCGGCCGCGGCGGCGTGCAGGTCGACGATGCGGTCGCCGATGGCGGCGCCGAGGCGGCGCGTGGGATTGCCGCTGGTGCGGAAGACACCGTAGGGCAGGTTCTGCAGCGGGAAGTCCGCGTCAGGGAGATTGGCCGATTCCACCCAGCTGCGCCGGGCGGGGTCGTGGGTGAAGTTCAGGCTCATAACCAGCGAAGTTCCTGCAGGCCCTCGAGCGGCTCGGTGAACGAGCACGAGCCGAACGAGCGGCAGAGGGTGCGGCGGGTGGCGTCGAGTTGGGGGCGGTGAAACGGTGCCCGCGCCACGCGAGCGCGTCCGGCGCGGCGACGAAGTGGCGCGCGTCGCCGTCGTCGAGCAGCGCGAGCACGTCGGTGTCGGAGCCGCCGGTGTGGACGAGCGCGGCGGCGAGGAAGACATTGAGGAAGCCGAACATCCGGCCGCTCGGGCTGCCCGGCGCGTAGGTGAGCCGGTAGGCGCCGCGCAGCGGGTGGTGCAGGCCGGCGGTGGCCTTCATGACGACGCCGGCGCGGTGGCACGCGCGCAGGAAGCGCAACACGTCGGCGGGCGCGGGGAAGGACTCGGGCGTGATGCCGCCGGTGCGGAGCTTGGCGCCGCGGCGCGCGGCGCGGACGGCGGCGAGCAGGTCGGGCAGGCCGGGATGCGCGGCCGGGAGCTCGACCCAGACTTCGCTGGCGTCGGCAAAGGGCGCGGTGGAACGGGTGACTTCTTCCAGGTTGGTCGCCTTGTTCTCGATCGAGACGACGCACGCCTCCGGCTGGCGGGTGTGGAAGGCGGCGATCGCGGCAGCATCGGCGGCGGGATTGGAATCGGCGCCGGCGATCACGCTCAGCTGCCAGCCGGGGCGGGCGGCGGCGGGCAGGGCGGCGTGGGCGGCCTCGAATTCCGCGAGGCGCGCGAGCGGCACCACGAAGCGGCCGAGCATCGTGCGGTGGGGGCCGGCGAGGTAGGCGGCGTGGTTGCGGACGGCGTCGGCCATGGCGAGCTGCGCCGGCGGGAAAAGGCCGGCGTAGTCGACCACTGACCCGAGCAACGACGAGACCGCGGACATGCGCCGCCGACGCTTGAAGTGCGGCGCAGGCGAGTCAACCGGCGAGCGTTAGGGTTTTCGGCTCAGGGCTTGTCCTTCGCCGGCATCTCGACGACGCGCAGCGGTCCGGGTTGGGCGGAGGCGGTGGCGTCGCCGGCGAGGTAGCGGGCGAGGAAGGACTCGAGCTTGCGGTAGAAGGTCACGCGCGAGCTCTCGTTGGCGAAGCCGTGGCCCTCGTTGCCCTCGATGAGGATCTCGTAGGTCTTGCCGAACTGCTTCAGTTTCGGCTCGAGGCGCTTCCAGTTGTCGATCTGGACGCGTGGGTCGTTGAAGCCGTAGGCGTGGAGGGTGGGGATCTTGATGCGGTCGACGAAATTCACGGGGGAGCGCTCGAACTTGTAGTGCGGATCGTCGCCGACCCACTCGCGGTAGAACTCGTCGCTGGAGCGGTCGAAGCGGCCGCGGCCCCAGCTGGTGATGAGGCCGAGGTCGGAGACGCCGACGTAGTTGACCGCGCAGCGGTAGAGGTCGGGGGTGAAGGTGGCGCCGGCGAGCGCGGCGTAGCCGCCGTAGCTGGCGCCGTAGATGGCGACGCGGGCGGGGTCGGCGATCTTCTGTGCGACGGCCCACTTCACGCCGTCGGTGAGGTCGTCCTGCATTTTGCCGCCCCATTCGCGTTTGCCGGCTTCCTGGAATTTGAAGCCGTAGCCGCCGGAGCCGCGGTAGTTGATCTGGAGGACGGAGTAGCCGCGGTTGGCAAGGAACTGGACCTCGGGGTTGAAGCCCCAGCTGTCGCGGATGCCGAAGGGGCCGCCGTGGGGGTTGATGATGAGGGGGCGGGCCGGTCGGCGGCCCCGGCGGCGCGGGTGAGGTAGCCGTGGATGACGAGGCCGTCGCGGGCGGTGAACTGGACGGGCTCCATCGGCTGCATCTGCGCGGGCGAGAGATGGCGGTTGATCTTGCCGAGGGCCATCAGCCGCGGGGCGCGGCGGTCGAGCAGGTAGTAGGTGCCGGGGTCGCGGTCGCTGACGGCCACGATGACGAGAAGCTGTTCGTCGTCGCTGGTGCTGATGACGAAGTTGGTCGTGCCGGCGAGGGTGGCGTCGATCTGGGCCTGGAGCTTGGCGCGGTCGGCGTCGAACCAGTGGTAGCGCTCGCGGTCGGTCTCGTAGGTGACGCCGTAGAGCTTGGTGCGGTCGCGGGAGAAGACCAGGCCGGTGACGTCGCCCTCGGGGTGATGGAAGAGCGCGGGTCCGAGCTGGAGGGTGCGGCAGTCGAGGGCGTGGAGCTCGAGGGTGTCGGACTTGTCGCGGGTGAGGACGTAGAGGGTGTGGTTGTCGGCGGCGAAGCCCTCGAAGGTCCAGCGCGGGTCGGTGGAGGGGAATTCGGCGACCTTGGTCCAGCCGCTCTCGGCGTCGCGGCGGACCTCGTAAAGGACGCTCGGGCCGTCGTAGCGGGTGCGGGCGCGGATGACGCCGGCGCAGTCGACGACGTAGTCGGACGAGGCGATCTTGTTCTCGTTGATCGGGACGGTGCTGCGGGTGCCGTTGACGACGTCGAGCAGGTAGAGGTTGGGGTCGTAGCTGCCGATTTCCTTGGGACCGAAGATGAGCAGGTGGCGTTCGTCGAAGGGGAGCGGGCTGATGAGCGTCGCCCAGTTTGCCCGGTCGGCGTAGCGCTCGCGGTAGGATTCGGCGAGCGCGACGACGCGGCGCTTGCTCAGGGAGATGGAGCGGTAGGCGGGCGACTCGTTGCCGCCGATGTCGCCGGTGTAGACGATGTGGTCGGGGCCCTTCCAGAAGTAGCGGTCGATGTTTTCGTCCTTCGCCGCGACGAGCGGCTCGATCTTGCCCGTGGCGAGATCCATGAGTGCGATGCCGACCTTGCCGGTGCCGAGGGTGGTGAGGAAGGCGAGGTGCTTGCCGTCGGGCGCGAGCTGGACGGAGCGCAGATCGGGCTCGGCGAAGAATTGCTCGACCGGGATCAGCGGGGGCCGTTCGGCACTATGGAGCGTGAGGGTGAAAAGCAGGCTGCAGACAGCAGCCAGGCAGCGAGGGGCACGCAGCAGGTTCGTCATGTTGTCGAGTGTGTGTGCGGGGGAGTAAGCACGGTGCCCGGCGGAGCGGCAAGCCTGGGCGGTGGGGCATTCCCCGGGTTTAGCGTGAGTTGCAGAATCGGTTTGCTACGTTCCGGTGAAGTTGTTCTAACCACGCGCGAGATGCCAGCCGGGTCACCCGGTGGCGTCTCACCAACACAACACAACAACTGAACGAACTATGAACTCCTCCCCAAGGAAGTCCTTGGCGGCGTTCGCCCTGTTTATGGGCGGCGTTAGCCTGGCTACCCAAGGTTTGGCTCAAACGGCGGCGGCGTCCAACGCTGCGCCCGCGGATGACAAGGTCCTGAAGCTCGACAAGTTCGAGGTCACGGGTTCCTACATCCCCTTCGCCGGCACGCAGACCGCGCTGCCCGTCACGACGCTCGACACCAAGGCCATTGAGGCCACCGGCATCACGAGCAACGTGCTCGAAGTGCTGCGCAAGGCCGCCCCGCAATTCTCGGGTAACGGCAACCTCGGCAACTCGAACGCGAACATCTCGTCCGGTTCCACCGGCGGTGGTTCGCAGGTCGCGTTCCGCAACACGCAGACCCTCGTCCTCGTCAACGGCCGCCGCATGGCCTACGCCCCCATCCTGGCGTCGGGCGGCTTCCAATACGTCGACGTGAACCTCATCCCGATCGCCGCCATCCAGCGCATCGACATCCTGCAGGACGGCGCTTCGGCGACCTACGGCACGGACGCGGTCGCGGGCGTGGTCAACATCGTCCTGAAGAGCGACTACAAGGGGGCGGAGATCAACGCCCACTACGGCTTCAGCAGCAACACCGGCAAGTATGAGGAACGCTCGTTCTCGGTCGTCGGCGGCGCCGGCTCCGACAAGACGAACGTCACCTTCTCGGCCGAGTCGAGCCAGACCGACCCGATCTTCAACAAGGATCGCACGTTCTCGAACCCGAGCTACGGCACGCCCAGCTTCGGCGGCGTCGTCAACACCCGCACGATCCCGAACGTCTACTACGTGCTCAAGCCCGGCCTCAACGCGCCGCCGGCCGGTCACACCGACCTCGCCACCCTCGTCGCCCAGGGCATCTACATCCAGGTCAACTCCTCGAACCTGATCAGCGGTCTCGGCAATGAACAGCAATACGCGTTCAACCTGTCGGAATACGTCACGATGATCCTGCAGAACAAGCGCAACAGCGCGACGCTGAACTTCGATCACAAGGTGAACGACGACGTGACGTTCTTCGGCGACATGCTCTACACGCAGACGAACACCTTCTCGCAGCTGAACGCCCAGCCGATCTCGGCGGTGGTCGCGGCGACCAGCCCGTCGAATCCGACGAACCAGACGATGCTCGTCCGCAACCGCTTCGTCGATCACCCCCGCCAATACTACTACGATACCACGACCATTCGCGGCATCCTCGGCGCCAAGGGCAAGATCGGCGACAAGCTCACGTGGGAGACCGCGGCGAACAAGAACATCGTCGACCAGAACTACACCAACAATGGCGTCGTGAACGCGGTCAACCGCGCCGCCGCCGTCGACAGCGGTCTCATCAACCTCGCCGCCCGCCAGCAGGCGGCCGGCGCCGTCGATGCCTCCGGCATCTTCGGCACCGCGCTCGGCAAGGCCACCTCCACCCTCACGACCTACGACGCTCGCGTCGCGGGCGAGCTCTTCGAGCTCCCCGGCGGCCCGGTCGGCTTCGCCGTGGGTGGCGAATACCGCACCGAGACCCTCAAGCAGACGTCCGACGTCTACTCGCAGACGGCCACCTTCGGCTGGGAGTCGGCCACGACCCTCGATCCGTTCAACTCGAGCCGCACGGTTTCCTCGATGTTCGCGGAAGCCCGCGTTCCGATCGTCGGTGCGAACCAGAACATCCCTGGCATCCACTCCCTCGAGCTCGACACCGCGGTCCGCTATGAGAAATACAGCGACACCGACGACCCGACCGTGCCGAAGTTCTCCCTCAGCTGGCGCCCGATGAACGAGGAACTCCTCATCCGCGCCACCTACTCGAAGTCCTTCTCCGCTCCGACGCTCTTCAACCTGTTCGGCCCGGGCGGCATCGGCTTCACCGATTCGCTCTCGCTCGACAAGTTCGGCGGCGGCTCCATCACCGGTCAGGCCAACGCCCGCAGCGGCGCGAACCCGAACCTCAAGCCCTCGCGCTCGAAGAACTACACCTTCGGCTTCGTCTGGTCGCCCAAGGCGATCAAGGGCCTCTCCGTCACGGTTGACTACTTCGACATCAAGCAGGTCGACCTGATCTCGACCATCGGTGCCGCGACGATCCTCCAGGACGTCGAGCTCAACGGCTCCGCCTCGCCCTATGCCCGCTTCGTGCAGATCGGCAGCTTCGGCGGCACCGCCATCTCGGCCAAGGGCCAGATCGGCAACAGCGCGATCGACGACATCTACGTCACCGACACGCTGGTCAACATCGCCAGCCAGAAGCTCAAGGGCGTCGACTTCAAGCTCGACTACAACTACCAGCACGACCAGTGGGGCCGCTTCGACGCGCAGGTGTCGGTCGGCTACTACAGCTCCTACTCGGTGCAGTCCCTCCCCGGCACCGATCCGTTCGAGACGGTTGGCCTGGCTTCGAACACCAACGGCACCATCCCGCGCTGGCAGAGCTACAGCTCGCTCGCGTGGAGCCGCGGTCACTGGCGCGCCAACCTCGGTTGGCAGCACATCCCCGGCGTGACGGACGTCAACGGCGACGGCAGCGATCGCTACCCGATCGACGTGAAGTCCTACGACGCGTTCGACATCTCGGCCAGCTACACCTTCGGCTCCGAGTGGAAGCTGCTCAACGGCCTCACCGCCCGCGCTGGCGTGAACAACGTGTTCAACAAGATGCCCCCGATTGCCGGCGGCACCTTCACGGACTCGAATGCGGACATCGGCACCTACAACCCGATCGGCCGCCTGTTCTTCGTCGAAGCCAAATACGCGTTCTAAGCGACGCTTAGTCTCCTGATCTTCAGCGGCCGGGCTTACGCCCGGCCGCTTTGTTTTGGGCAGATCTTGTAGGGTTACGCCTTACACTTGTCTTTGAATATGCGTGATTTGTCGTGGAAAATACGTGTTTTGACTTGCCTCAGGTAGCACTCACCGGATTGCTCCCAGCCACACCCTAGCTGGCACGAGCGCACCTCGTGGTCGGCTCTAACACAACTGCAACACAACCGAACGAACTATGAACGCACGTTCCGCATGGAATATGCGGTCGGCGCTGGCGCTGCTTCTGAGCGCTAGCCTGATCCCCGTCGCGGTGGCCCAGACCGGCTCCGCTTCCTCCGAAAAAGACAAGCAGGACGAACCCCTGAAACTCGACAAGTTCGTCGTCACCGGCTCCCTCATCCCGGTGGCCGCCGACACCCCGGCCATTCCGATCACGGTCCTGACGGCCACGGACATCGAGAAGTCCGGCGTCAACACCGACCTCCTCCAGGTGCTCAAGAAGACCCAGCCGTATTTCTACGGCGCGAACAACCTGGGTTCGGACAACGGCAACATCTCCTCCGGCTCCACGAACGGTGGCTCCGCGGTCGCCCTGCGCAACCGCGCCACCCTCGTGCTCATCAACGGCCGCCGCGCGGCTGTCTCCCCGGTCCTCGCGTCCGGTGGCGGCAACTTCGTCGACGTCAGCCTCATCCCCGTCGCCGCGGTCGAGCGCATCGAGATCCTCTCCGACGGCGCCTCGGCGACCTACGGTTCCGATGCGGTGTCGGGCGTCGTCAACGTCATCCTCAAGACCAACTACAACGGCGTTGAGGTCGGCGGCACCTACGGCTGGGCCCCGGGCAACACGAACTGGGCCACGCGCAGCTACTACGCGGTCGCGGGCGCCAGCTCCGGCAAGACCAACGTCACCCTCTCGACCGAGTGGAAGCTCAGCGATCCGCTCATCCAGAAGGACCGCGAGTGGGCCAAGGGCCAGTTCCGCACGCCGTCGTTCGCCGGCTCGGTCAACATCGGCAATGACTTCTATTACCTGAAGCCCGGCCTGAATGCCCCGGCGCAGAACCTCGACCTCTCGCTCGCGGACATCGTTGCGCAGGGCATCTATTCCGGCCCGCTCACGCAGGACCAGGTCGCACAGAACTTCGACCTCGCCGAGAAGCCCACGATGCTGCTCAAGGCCGAGCGCCGCAGCTTCACCGCCGCGGTCGACCACCAGCTCAACGACTCCGCCCGCATCTTTGGTGACTTCATCTACACCATCACTGAGACCGAGTCCGTGCTGAACGCCCAGCCCGTGTCCGGCAACGTTGCCGCGTCCAACCCGAACAACCCGTTCGCCGTCACCGTCACCGCCCGCAACCGCTTCGTGAACTTCCCCCGCATCTACAAGGCGGAGTCCACCAGCGTCCGCGGCGTCGTCGGCGTCAAGGGCAGCATCTCCGGCAGCTCCTGGACCTACGAGGCTGCCGGCACCTTCAACCGCACGATCCAGCACTTCCGTAACAAGAACCTGATCGACGCGGTCAAATACACCGACCTCACCAACAGCGGCGCCTACAATCCGTTCGCCCGCGTCCAGGCTCCCGGTGTCGTCGAGTCCATGCTCGGCACCAGCTTCCGCGACTACGTCTCCGAGCTCAACGGCTTCGACGTTCGCGTCAGCGGCGAGCTCATGAACCTCCCCGCAGGCCCGCTCGCGGCGGGCTTCGGCGCCGAAACGCGCTGGGAGCACCTCAAGTTCGACAACGACCGCTACGACCAGACCGGCCAGTGGCTCCAGGCCACCCCGCGCCAGCCGTTCTCGGCGCGCTCGAACACCGATGGCTTCTTCGCCGAAGTCCGCGCCCCGATCTTCGACAAGAACAACGCACTCCCCGGCCTCCACTACCTCGAGATCTCGGCCGCCATGCGCAAGGACATCTACAGCAAGACGTCCGACCCGACCGTGCCGAAATACACCATCCGCTGGCTGCCGTTCAACGACGAGCTCGCCATCCGCGCCACCTACTCGGAGTCCTTCTCGGCTCCGACCCTGTATGACCTCCTCGGGCCCGTGTCCGTCGGCTTCACCTCGTCGATCAACATCGCGCGCTACGACACGTCGGGCAATGCGCTCAACGTCAACACCGGCTCCCGCCAGTATCGCTCGCAGTCCGGCTCGAACCCGAAGCTGAATCCCTCCGAGTCCCGCAACTGGACCGCCGGCGTCGTCTGGTCGCCCAAGAAGTTCAAGGGCCTCGAGCTCTCCGCCGACTGGTTCAACATCGATGAGCGCGACCTGATCTCCACGATCTCGTCCTCCCTCATCGTCAGCTCCGTCGAGCGCCTCGGCACCGCCTCGCCCTACGCCTCGCTCGTCCGCCTCGGCGCCTCGCTCAACGGCGAGACGCACTTCGCCGACGGCGCCGCCGTCACCACCCCTGGCCAGATGTCCAACCGCCCGTCCGACGAAGTCTGGATCACCAACCAGCTCGTCAACGTCGCCGGCGTCTGGCAGGACGGCATGGACGTGAGCGCCAGCTACACCTGGGACAGCAAGACCCTGGGCGTCTTCCGCGCCCAGGTGAACGGCACCTACATCCGCAGCTACGTCATCCAGTCCCTCCCGACCTCGGCGCCGTTCAACTACGCCGACAGCTTCTCGGGCACCAGCGTGTATCCGCGTTACCGCACGTTCACGCGCCTGTCCTGGAACTACAAGGACATCGACGTCGGCCTGTCCCACACCTGGATCCCGAGCGTCGACGACGTCGCCAACGCCACCGAATACGCGATCAGCTCCTACCAGACGATCGACCTTCAGGTCGGCTACGACTTCAAGGGCTGGGGCAACAAGTGGCTCCAGGGCCTCCGCCTCACCGCGGGCGTGAACAACGTCTTCAACAAGGAGCCGCCCTACGCCGCTTCCGAAGGCAACCAGAGCCACGACATCAACACCTACGACCCGATCGGCCGCTTCGTCTACTTCGCCGCGAAATACAAGTTCTGAGCGAACGACGAACCCTTCGGTTCACCTTTCAGCCGGGCCCGCGGGGGCCCGGCTTTTTTCCATCCGCCTCACCCGAAAAACGTGCCCGCATCCGACCTCGCGCTGCTGCGCACGTGACACCCGATCGGCTCGCCCGCCCCGCCGCGGCGCCGGTCCGCCCGCTCCCCGATCGCCATGAAGCTGTCCGGTTTACGCCTGCTCCGGCTCGTCGCCGGTTTGACCCTGCTCGCCTCGCTCGCGCCCGCCCTCGGTGCCCGCGAGCTGCTCCCCGTCGAGACCTTCTTCGACGACAACTCCATCCGCCAGATGGCGCTCTCGCCCGACGGCAACAAGATCGCGATGATCGCGCCCAACAACGGCCGCTACTCCATCGCGCTCCTCGACACCACCAACGGCAAGACGAGCGTCGTCGTCCACTTCAGCGACGAGAACATCCGCAGCGTCTTCTGGAAGGGCAACGACCGCCTCCTCTTCACCTCCAACGTCGAGGGCCACGAGGTGCCGCTCCTCGCCTCGACCGACCTCCAGGGCAAGACCGTGAAGCGCATCCTCGAATCGCGCCGCCGCCGCGACGACTTCTCGCTCTTCTTCGGCTCGCTTGAGGACACCTTCCCGAAGAGCGACGATCACATCCTCATCCTGGGCTACACCTCCGAGTCGGAGCCCTCGCGCATCGCCCCCTCGGTGCCGCGCAACACCACCCCCAACATTTACCAGGTCAACGTCGAGACCGCCAAGCGCCTCCAGCTCACCGTGCTCGAGCGCGGCAGCAGCGATCATTTCTTCGATGGCGAGGGCAATCTCCGCCTCGCCTCCTTCTACGAGGGCTCGAAGCGGTTCCTCCGCTCGCGCACCGCCAACGGCCAGCCGTGGCACACCCTGCGCGAACTCGACCCGCTCGCGCCCGCGCTCAAGGTCGAGGCACTCAGCCTAGACGGCAAGACCGCCTACGTCATTTCCTACGCCGAGCACGACCGCGGCGTGCTCCGGGAGATGGATCCCGAGACCGGCGCGCTCGGCCGCGTGCTCTTCGACCCGCCGGCGGGCGAGATCCAGGACCTCCTCTTCTCCCGCGATCGATCCCGGCTCGTCGCGGTGCGCTGGGAGGATGCCAAGGAGCACATCCACTGGTTCGACGAGAAATGGCGCGCCCTGCAGGCCGGCCTCGAGCAGGGATTCAAGGGCTACGAGGTGGCGATCACCTCCGTCTCCCTCGACGAGAAGCGCTTCCTGTTCCGGGTCCATTCCGACCGCACGCCCGGGCTCTACTATCTGGGCGACCTGCGCGGGAAGGGCCTCCAGGTGCAGCCGCTTTCCGCCGTCCGCCCGGCGATCAAGGCCGACCAGATGCGCCCGATGGAGATCGTGAATTACACCGCGCGCGACGGCCTGCCGATCCAGGGTTACCTCACCCGCCCGGCCGGCTCCGACGGCAAGCGCGTGCCGCTCATCGTGCTGCCGCACGGCGGCCCCTGGGCGCGGGATTCCTGGGGCTACAACGGCCAGGTGCAGTTCCTCGCCAGCCGCGGCTACGCCGTCCTGCAGATGAATTTTCGCAGCTCCAGCGGCTACGGTCGCGCCTTCATGGACGCCGGCGATCGCGAGTGGGGTGCGAAGATGCAGGACGACATCACCGACGGCGTGAAATGGGCCGTCGATCAGGGCATCGCGGATCCCGCGCGCATCGGCATCATGGGCGGCAGTTACGGCGGCTACGCCACGCTCGCCGGCGTCACCACCACGCCCGAACTCTACCAGTTCGGCATCAACATCGTCGGCGTCGCCGACTTGAAATACATCACGCGCTACGACGTCCGCACCAACCCGATCTCCCGCGCCGCCTACGTGAAGATGGTGGGCGAGGGCGACGAGTTCCTGCGCTCGCGCTCGCCGGTCAACTTCATCGCCAACGTCCGTGTCCCCACCTTCCACGCCTACGGCCGCAACGACCCGCGCGTCGAGATCGAGCAGTGGCAGGAGCTCGAGGCGCAGCTCAAGAAGCACGGCAAGCCCTACGAGATCCTTCTCGAGGAGAGCGAGGGCCACGGCTTCGAAAAGGCCGAGGCCGCGATCAAGCTCTACAAGGCCATCGACGCCTTCCTCGCCCGGCACCTGCCCGCCGACGGGCGCAAGGCCGAGGCGAAGCCGGGCGACGTCCGCGTGGTCGAGATGCCCGCCAAGCCGGGCGCGTGAGCGTCCCTCGCGTCAAAAACAAAGCCCCGGAATCCTCCGGGGCTTTTTCATGCGCGCGGGTGCGCTCAGTCGCGCTTCTTCGCCAGCAGCTGCTCGAGTTTCACGATGTCGGCGGAGAACTGGCGGATGCCCTCCGCGGTCTTCTCCGTCGCCATCGCGTCCTCGTTGAGTGCGAAGCGGAAGCTCTTCTCGTCGAAGCTCACCTTCGCGAGCGTCGCGGCCCGCGCCGCGGCCGGGTCGAGCTTGCGCCCGACGGGCGCCTGGCTCTGCGCGAGCTCGCCGAGCAGCTGCGGGCTGATCGTGAGCAGGTCGCAGCCGGCGAGCTCCGTGATCTCGCCCGTGTTGCGGAACGACGCGCCCATGACCTCCGTCTTGTAGCCGAATTTCTTGTAGTAGGTGTAGATCTCGGTGACCGACTTCACGCCCGGGTCCTCGGCGGGCGTATAGTCCTTGCCCGTGGATTTCTTATACCAGTCGAGGATGCGGCCGACGAAGGGCGAGATCAGCTGCACCTTCGCCTCCGCGCACGCCACGGCTTGGGCAAACGAGAAAAGCAGCGTCAGGTTGCAGCGGATGCCGTCCTTCTCCAGCTGCTCGGCGGCCTTGATGCCTTCCCACGTCGAGGCGATCTTGATCAGGATGCGCTCGCGGCCGATGCCGGCCTTCTCGTAGCGCGCGATGATGTCGCGCGCCTTGGCGATCGTGCCGGCGGTGTCGAACGACAGCCGCGCGTCGACCTCGGTCGAGACGCGGCCCGGGACGATCTTCAGGATCTCGCGGCCGAACAGCACCAGCAGGCCGTCGATCACGGCACCGAGGTCGGCGCCGGCGGGGGCGTCCTTCACGGCCTGGTCGACGATCCACGCGTAGTCGGGCATCGCCGCCGCCTTCAGGATCAGGCTCGGGTTCGTCGTCGCGTCGCGCGGGGCGAACTGCTTCATGCTGGCGAAATCGCCGGTGTCGGCGACGACGACGGTGAACTGCTTCAGTTGGTCGAGCTGGCTCGTGGAGGACATGAGGCGGTCACTTTAGAAACTGGGGATGGGCCCGCAAATAGTTCCTCATCCATAAAATCCCGCCTTCCTCGTCATAGAATGCCCCATCGAGCTGCGACTCGAACGCAGCCTCGAGCGCGGGACTGAAATTCGGGCCGGGCTTCATGCCCAGCGCGATCAGGTGCCGCCCGAGGACGATCGGCTGCGGGGCGCGATCCGCGATCGCGAGCCGCGTCGCCGCATCGCGCAGCTCATGGATGCGCCGCAGCGCCTCCTCCGACACCAGCGGCGGACGGCCGAGGTGGTCCGCGGTCATCACGACGATGAGGTCGTCCATCGTCGCCGGCGCGATCTTGCGCGCGAGGCGGCGCACGGTCGTGTCGCGAAAGTGCGTCTGGCCGTGGTGATGGGCCAGGTGGTTCACCACCAGGGGCCGCACGAACTCGATCAGGTCGTGCGGCGCGCCGATGCGCTGGAGGAAGCTCTCCGTCAGCGGCGCGCCGGCCGCCTCGTGGCCCGGGCTGACCCAGCGCAGGCGCTGCCGCCGCTCGGCCTGATGCGTCGTGGTGGCCTTGCCGAAGTCGTGCGCGAGCACCGCGAAGGAGAGCATGCGCCGCGCGTGGGCGTCGCCGTCGCGCCACGCCGCGAGTGTCACCAGCGCGTCGAGGCAGTGCGCGGTGTGCACGAAGGCGTCGCCCTCGGGATGCCACTCGGGCTCCTGCGGCAGGCCGTCGAGACCCGCGATCTCGGGGAAGAATTTCAGCCAGCCGCTCTCCTTCAGCGCGAACAGGCCGCGCGACGGCTTCACGGCCTTCGTGGCCCACTTGTCCCACTCGCCCCACACGCGTTCGATCGGGAGCTCGTGATAAGTCGTGGCGATCGAGCGGCACAGGGCGGCCGTCTCCGGCGCGAGCGTCAGCTCGAAGCGCGCGGCGAACTGGAACGCCCGCAGCACGCGCAGCGGGTCCTCGACGAACGCCGTGCTGGTGTGCCGCAGCACGCGCGCCCGCAGGTCGCGTTCGCCGCCGTGCGGGTCGATCACGCGCTGCTCGAGCGGGTCGTAGGCGATGGCGTTGAGGGTGAAATCGCGCCGCGCCGCCGCCTCGGCCTCGGTGAGACCGGGCTCGGGCGCGACGGCGAAGCCGCGGTGGCCCGCGCCGGTCTTCGATTCGCGCCGGGGCAGGGAGAAGTCGTATTCCACACCCGCCAGCCGCACCTTGAGCACGCCGAAACTGCGGCCGACCAGATCGGTCGGGCCGAACGGCGCCAGCGCCCGCTGCAGGCGCTCGTAGTCGAGGCCGAAGACCTCGATGTCGAAGTCCTTCGGCTCGAGCCCGAGCAGCCAGTCGCGCACGCAGCCGCCCACGAGCCGGGGCCGCCCGCCCGCGGAGCGGAGGGCCTGGAGCGCGGAAAGAAGAGGCGGAGGCAATTGCATGTGGCCGACGCGGCCCAGCGTGGCCCGAAAGGGGCGGGGCGCAAGGCTTGCCCGTGGCAGCACGACGGTGCCCGCGCCGTGTCCGATGCGCGCGTCCGACGCGTCCGCTCCGGTGGAGGAAACGCGGACGATGCGGGCGCGCGGGCGGCGTCCGCGATCAGCCCGCGCCGCGGGCCGCGCGCGTCACGCGACGGGTTGGCGCCACGCGTGCCAGGCGAGGCAGCCCCAGCCGAGCAGGAAAGCGAGGCCGCCGAGCGGCGTGACCGGGCCGAGAAACTTCGGCCCGCCGAGCGCGAGCCAGTAGAGCGAACCGGAAAACAGCGCCACGCCGAGGGTCCAGAGCGCCGCGACGCGACCGCTGGGACCGGCATGCGCGTCGCGCCAGCCCGCGAGGGCCAGCAAGGCGACGGCGTGGACGAGCTGGTAGAGCACCGCGGTCTTCCACGTCTCGACGGAGCCGTGGGCTTCGAGCGTGGCTTTCAGGCCGTGGGCGCCGAAGGCGCCGAGCGCGACGCCGAGGAAACCGAGCACGGCCGCGGCGAGCGTGATGAGGCGAGTGGGACCGGTCATGGAAAAACGAGTGTGTCGACAACGCGGCGAAAACCAACCTTCCTTTGCCCGTGCGCCGCGTCCTTGCCTTGCTCCTCTGCCTGCTCGCCGCGCGCGTCGGCGCCGCCGACGGCGAATGGGTGCGCAGCGTGGATGCCACGGTCGAATCGAAGTTCGTGCGCCGCGGCATCGAGCGCGCGGGGGCCTCGGTGCGGCCGGGGGCCTGGCTGACCGATGAGGCGTGGAGCTTCGGCGCGTGGGTGAATCTGCCGCTCGCGCAGGGCCGCTGGCGCGAACTGGGCGTGAGCGCCGGCTACACGCATACCTTCGAGCGCGGCGCCGCGGTGGGGATCCGGATCGCGCATTACCACCTCGGCGATGCCTATGACGGCCATCCCGCGCACACCGGCGAGGTGACGGCGTCGGTGGCGCTGCCCCTCGGCCCCGGCCGCGCGACGGCGAGCTTCACGCGCGACGTGAATCGTCGCGCCGACATCGGCGAACTGAGCTACGCGGGGGACTACGCGCTGAAGGCGTGGGGCGCTTTCCTCCACTACCGGATCTACGGCGGCTCGGTGGAGGCGGACGACGCGCTGCCGCAGCTCCCGGGGGCGCGGGTGGAGGACGCCTACACCTATCACGGCCTCGACCTGACGCTGCCCTATCGCATCGGCGGCCAGACGGTGCTGACGGCGGGAGGGCACTATGCCGGCACGAACGGCGCCCGCCGCTTTTGGTCGCCCAACGAGGCCTCCCCGGGGGGCAGGATTTGGTTCAGTCTTGCCGCAAGCTACGAATTTTGAGCGCTTAGCCCCGGAAACCGGCCCGTTTGGGCCCGCGCCGAAAATGTGAAAGCTTGGGTGTTGACAGGGTAGGGCGGAATCTTTCCCTTGGGCCTCTTTCCGCAATGAAAACCTATCTGGCCAAAAAAGAGACAGTCCAGCCCAAGTGGTATCTGATCGATGCCGAGGGGCAGGTTCTTGGCCGTCTCGCAGTCAAAGTCGCCAACATCATCCGTGGTCGCAACAAGGCCACCTACACTCCGCACGTCGATACCGGCGACTTCGTCATCGTCATCAACGCGAGCAAAATTGCCCTCACCGGCAAGAAGGAAGAAGTGACCGAGTATATGTCGTTCTCCGGCTACGTCGGCGGCGAGAAATACCGCAAGCTCACCGAAGTCCGCGCCAAGAAGCCGGAATTCATCATCATGCAGGCCGTGAAGGGCATGCTCCCGAAGAACTACATCGCGCGCAAGATGCTCACCAAGCTCCGCGTGTTCCCGGGCGCCGAGCACCCGCACGCCGCGCAGAACCCCATCAAGCTTTGATCTGATCCATGAGCGCTGACTCCACCGTTTTCATCGGCACCGGCCGTCGCAAGACCTCGACCGCCCGCGTTCGCCTCGTCGCCGGCTCCGGCAAGCTCTCGGCCAACGGCCGCGACTTCGACGCCTATTTCAAGCACGACAACTTCGCCCGCCGCGCCGCCGGTCCCCTCACGACCGCCGACGTGAAGGACAAGTTCGACGTCGTGGCCAACGTGCAGGGTGGCGGCATCAGCAGCCAGGCCGGCGCGGTGTCGCACGGCATCGCCCGCGCGCTGCTCAAGTTCAACTCCGAGCTCCGCGTCACGCTCAAGAAGGCCGGTCATCTCACCCGTGACCCGCGCGAAAAAGAGCGCAAGAAGCCCGGCCAGCCGGGCGCCCGCAAGCGCTTCCAGTTCTCGAAGCGCTAATCGCTGGCCGAAGCAGGTTTTCATTCGCAAACGGGGTGCCACGAGCACCCCGTTTTTATTTGCGCCAGTCCCCTCCATTCCCATTTAGTCCCCCCTCAATTAGATGAAAGTCGGCATTGTCGGCGCGTCGGGTTACTCCGGCGAAGTTCTCGTTAAACTCCTCTTGGGCCATCCGCACGTCACTCTGGCGGCGGTCACGTCACGCCAGCACGCGGGCAAGTCCCTCTCGAGCGTGATCCCGGCCCTGCGCGGCACGGCCGCGGACACGCTCCCGTTCATCGGCTCCGATGCCGGCGAACTCGCGGCCCGCGACGACATCGGCCTGTGGTTCCTCGCGCTGCCGCACGGCGCCGCGGCGGATTTCGCCAAGGCCCTCGTGCCCGCCGGCCGCAAGGTCGTCGACCTCAGCGCCGACTTCCGCATCGCCGATCTCGCGACCTACGAGAAATACTACGGCAAGCACCACGCGCCCGAGCTGCTGCCGCAGACGCGCTTCGTGCTGCCCGAGCTCACCGACGCGAAGTGGAAAACTGAGATCAAACTCGCCGCCGCGCCCGGGTGCTACCCGACCAGCACGCTCGTCCCGCTCGCGCCGCTGCTTGCCGCCGGCCTCGTCGCGCGCGAACACATCGTCGTGAATTCCTTCTCCGGCGTCTCCGGCGCCGGCAAGAAGGTCGAGGAGACCTACCTCTACGTCGAGCGCGCCGAGAGCGCCAAGGCCTACGGCCTGGTCAAGCACCGCCACCTCGCCGAGATCGAGGAGCAGCTTTCGTTGCGCGCGGGCGCGAAGATCGTGCTCCAGTTCAATCCGCACCTCGCGCCGATGCGCCGCGGCATCATCACGACGATCACCGTCCCCGCCGCCGCCGGCGCGACGCTCGATGCCGTCTACGCCGCCTGGCGCGCCGCCTACGCCGGCCGGTCCTTCGTCTCGATCCTCCCCAGCGGCGAGACGCCCGACTCCGCCCACGTCACCGGCACCAACCGCGTCGATATCTCCGCCGTGCACGACACTCGCACGGGCAACTTCGTGCTCACGTCCGCCGTCGACAACCTCGTCAAGGGCGCCAGCGGCCAGGCCGTGCAGATCATGAATCTCTGGTGCGGTTTCCCCGAGACCGCCGGACTGCTTTAAGCACCCACCCTCGAAAAATGACCCAACTGACCGTTACGCCGGATAGTGCAGGTATCACGGACGTGCCTGGCTTCGAAGCGGCGGGCGTCGCCTGCGACATCCGCCAGAAAAACGACCTCAAGCGCCTCGACCTCGCGCTGGTCTACTCGATGCGCCCGTGCACCGCCGCCGGCACGTTCACGAAGAACGCGGTCAAGGCCGCGCCCGTGCTGCTCTGCCAGAAGAATCTCGAGGAAGGCGGCCCGTTCCACGGCTTCGTCGCCAACTCCGGCAACGCCAACGCCTGCACCGGCCCCGAGGGCCTGAAGGACGCGCAGACCATGGCGCAGCGCGCCGCCGCGTCGCTCAACCAGAAGCCGCCGGCGTTCTTCGTCTGCTCGACCGGCCGCATCGGCCAGCCCCTGCCGATGGATCGCGTGATCAAGGGCCTCGAGCGCGCCGTGACCGAGAAGGGCCGCACGCCCGCGCACGGCAAGAAGGCCGCCGACGCCATCCTGACTTCCGACACCAAGGCCAAGACCGTCACGGTCTCGTTCACCTACGACGGCAAGAAGCACACCGTCGCCGGCTTCGCCAAGGGCGCGGGCATGATCCAGCCGAACATGGCGACGATGCTCGCGTTCCTCGCCACCGACTTTTCCGTCCCGCGCAGCTTCCTCCAGAAAACGCTCACCGAGGCGGTCAACGGCACGTTCAACTGCATCACCGTCGACGGCGACATGAGCACGAACGACACCGTCCTCATGCTCGCCAACGGCCACTCCGGCGTCTCCGTCGGCGACAAGAGCCCGCGCGAACTTCGCGTCCTCTTTGCCGAGGCCGTCTGGAAGGCCTGCGACATCCTCGCCGACAAGATCGTCTCCGACGGCGAGAAGATCACCAAGGTCATCGAGGTGAAGGTCCAGGGCGCCGCCTCGGCCGAGGACGCCGAGAAGTGCGCGCGCGCCATCGGCAATTCCCTCCTCGTGAAGTCGTCCTGGTATGGCGAGGACCCGAACTGGGGCCGTTTGGCCGATGCCGCCGGCTACTCCGGCGCCAAGCTCGTCGAGGCCAAGCTCGACATCCGCTACAACGACACGCCGGCCATGACCGCCGGCAAGCCGCACCCGGAGCTGAAGCCGAAGTGGAAGGAGATCGTGAAGCAGCGCCGCTTCACCATCACGATCGACCTGCATCTCGGCAAGGCCGGCTACCGCCTCCTCGCGACCGACCTCACCGAGGGCTACGTGAACTACAACAAGAGCGAGTGACGCTCGCTCCGCGCACCGGCGCCGTCCGTCGCGCCGCGGGTCGGCGCGAGTCGCGCGCCGGCTCCTCGCCGCGGTGCATTTTTTAGTGAAATCGCCGCGCGTTGGGTTCAGAAAATTTTCCGCCGTCACCCATCGATGACCACCGGTCGCCTTCCCACTCCCACGCCATGACCTCGATCAAAGTTGAAGAGGTCATTGCCAAAGCGCGCGTGCTGCTCGAAGCGCTGCCCTACATCCAGGATTTCCGCGGATCGACGTTCGTCGTCAAATACGGCGGGAGCTTCATGGACGATCCCGACCCGACGGCGCGCACGCGCGTCGCGGCGGACATCGCCTTCCTCGCCGCGGTGGGCATCAACGTCGTCGTCGTGCACGGCGGCGGCAAGGCCATCAGCAAGGCGATGGACGCCTCCGGCCTGAAGGCGAATTTCGTCAACGGCCTCCGCGTCACCGACGAGGCCACGATCGCGATCGTGAAGAAGACGCTCGACGAGATCGTGAACAAGGAGGTGTGCGACACGCTGGCCTCCGTGAAGGCGCGCCCGAAGGGCCTGCCCGGTGACAGCGTGCTCGTCTGCCAGAAGCTCGGCGTCGACGACGACGGCAACCCGGTCGACCTCGGCTACGTCGGCGACCCGACCGAGGTGAAGGTGAAGCTGATCAAGAAGGAGATCGCCGAGGGCTTCATGCCCGTGATCTCGCCCGTGGCCGAGGGCTACGACGGCAAGCCCTACAACATCAACGCCGACACCGCCGCCGGCCGCGTCGCCTCGGCCCTGCGCGCCCGCCGTCTCGTCTACATGAGCGACGTGCCCGGCCTGCTTTCCGACCCGAAGGACCCGAGCACGCTCATCTCCACGCTCAAGGTCGGCGACGTCGACGGCCTGAAGAAGAAGGGCGTCATCGACAAGGGCATGCGCCCGAAGGTCGCCAGCGCCGTGCGCGCGCTCCAGGAAGGCGTCCAACGCGTGCACTTCATCGACGGCCGCATGCCGCACAGCCTCCTGCTCGAAATTTTCACCGACAAGGGCGTGGGCACGGAAATTGTGCACGGCTGATACGGTCGCCGCCGAATTTGGGAGTGCGCCGCACGGCGCGTTCGTCTGACCTCGTTATTTCCATGAACCAACCCTCCATCGTCCGCACCAATGCCGCCGAGCTCTACGACGCGTATGTGATGAAAAACTACGCCAAGGCCCCGCTCACGCTCGTGCGAGGAGAGGGCGTCTGGGCCTGGGACGACACCGGCAAGAAGTATCTCGATTTCGCCTCCGGCATCGCCGTCAACGCCCTCGGCCACTGCCACCCGGTCTGGGTCGAGGCCATCCGCCGCCAGGCCGGCGAGCTGATCCACTGCAGCAACCTCTACCGCAACCCGAACTACGGTGAACTCGCGCGCCGCCTCGTGCAGCAGGCCGGTCCCGGCCGCGTCTACCTCTGCAACTCCGGCACGGAGGCGAACGAGGCGATGATCAAGCTCTCGCGCCTGCACGGCATCCGCAAGTCGGGCGAGGAGGGCAAGTGCTACAAGGTCCTCGTGGCGAAGAACGCCTTCCACGGCCGCACCTACGGCGGCATGAGCGCGACGCCGCAGGAGAAGATCCAGAAGGGCTTCCGCCCGCTCGTGCCCGGTTTCGCCGCCGGCGAGATCAACAACGTCCAGAGCTTCGCCGACCTGATCGACGACCAGACCGCCGCGATCATGATCGAGACGGTGCAGGGCGAGGGCGGCGTGACGATGTGCACCGACGAGTTCCTCTGGGGCCTGCGCCGGCTGTGCGACCAGCACAACCTCCTGCTCATGCTCGACGAGGTGCAGTGCGGCTTCGGCCGCACCGGCGCATTCTACGCCTTCCAGCACTCCGGCGTCCGCGCCGACGTCATCGGCATGGCCAAGGGCATCGCCAACGGCTACCCGATGGGTGCGATCTGGTGCGGCGAGAAGCACGCCGAGCTCTTCACCCCCGGCTCGCACGGCACCACCTTCGGCGGCTCGCCGCTCGCCTGCGCCGCCGCGCTGGCGGTGTTCGAAGTGCTCGAGCGCGAGGACCTGATCCGCAAGGTCGCCGCCAACGGCGCGGCGTGGAAGGCCCAGCTCGAGCAGCTCGCGGTCGAGTTTCCTCGGCAGGTCGCCGGCGTCACCGGCCGCGGCTACATGCTCGGCCTGCGCCTGCACGGCGAGCCGGCGCCGTATCTGCCGCTGCTGCGCGAGGGCGGGCTGCTCTGCCCGGTCGCCGGCCTGAACACCATTCGCCTGCTCCCGCCGCTCATCGCCACGTCCGAGCACCTCACGCTCGCGACCGACATCATCCGCGGCGCGCTCAGGAAAAAGGAGACCGCCTGATGCCTACGCGTCACTTCCTCAAGGACACCGATTTCACCCGCGAAGAAGTCGCGCAGATCTTCGGCCTCGCCGCCCGCCTCAAGCGCGAGCGCGGCACGCACGAGAAGCCGCTCGCCGGCCAGACGTGGGCGCTGATCTTTTCGAAGAGCAGCACGCGCACGCGCGTGTCGTTCGAGGTCGGCATCCACGAACTCGGCGGCAATCCGCTTTTCCTCAACCGCAACGACATCCAGATCGGCCGCGGCGAGTCGGTCGAGGATACCGCCAAGGTGCTCTCGCGCTTCGTGCACGGCCTGATCGTGCGCACCTACGAGCAGAGCGAGGTCGAGCGCCTCGCCGCCGCGGGCACGATCCCGATCGTGAACGCGTTGACGGATTTCCTTCATCCCTGCCAGATCTACACCGACGCGTTCACCCTGACGGAACGCTGGGCCGGCAACGGCGACCGCCTCGCCTCGCTGAAGGGCCGCAAGATCGCCTTCCTCGGCGACACGGCGTGCAACATGGCCTACTCGTGGATCCTCGGTGCGGCGCTCTTCGGCATGAAGATCAGCCTCGCGGGTCCGGCGCAGTTCGCACCCGGGCCGGAGATCGACGCGCAGCTCGCGCAGGACGGCCTGCCGAAGAACTACCACTTCACCACCGATCCCTACGAGGCGGTGAAGGATGCCGACGTCGTCTACACCGACGTGTGGGTGTCGATGGGCAAGGAGGAGGAGACGAAGGAGCGCATCCGCGTGATGTCGCCGTATCAGGTGACCGCCAAACTCTTCGCCGCCGCCAAACCCGACGCGTATTTCATGCACTGCCTCCCGGCGCACGCCGGCGAGGAAGTGGAGCAGGCGGTCCTCGACAACCCGCGCTGCATCATCTTCGACGAGGCGGAGAACCGCCTGCACGTGCAGAAGGCCATCATGGCCACGCTCGCCGCCGCCCGCCCGCGGGCCTGAACCGGCGGCCGGTTTCGCCGGCTCACTGCTCGAGGATCAGCGTGACGCGGTTCGACTGCGTCTTCTGGAATCGTCCCGTGCCGAGGTTGCCGTCGTCGAGCTTGGCGTCGATTTCCTCGAGCTGTGCGTCGGTGCAGGTCAGCCCCGAAATGGAGATGCCCGCGGCGACGCCGCTCATGTTGCGATCCCAGTTCCAGCGGCCGCCGATGGTGGTCGTGGTCTGCCAGACCGACGTCTTGAAGTCGCCGGCCATGGACACGGGCGCCGTCGGCACCACGCCGCCGCCGGCGTTGTTCGGCCAGAAGCCGTTCTGCAGCGCGTAGGTCTCGAAGGCCTGGGCAAAGACGCGAAAATCGTTCGCGACGCGGACATTTTGCGCGGCGCGCTGGACGCGCTGCATCGCCGGGATCGCGAGCGCGGCGAGGAGGCCGATGATGACGACGACGATCATGATTTCGACGAGCGTGAAGCCGCGGGAGGAGCGGCGCGAGCGGGCGGGGGAGGGCGTGCTCATGACAGATCCTTGGGTTGTCGGCAGGATGCCCCGGCGCGCCCGGATTCGCGAGCCGCCAAGGGTGAAAGCCCGGTGAAAAGCGCCGCGCGATTTTGACCCATTTTTATTTTGCGAGCGCGGCCCGGCCGGTCTCACACTGCGCGCTCTACCATGAAGATCGTGCTCGCCTACTCCGGAGGTCTCGACACCTCCGTCATCGTCAAGTGGCTCCGCGAAACCTACGACGCCGAAATCGTCACGTTCGCGGCCGACATCGGCCAGGAGGAGGAACTCAAGGGCCTGCCCGCGAAGGCGAAGAAGACCGGCGCGTCCAAGCACTACACCCTCGACCTCGTCGAGGAGTTCGCCCGCGACTTCATCTACCCGATGATCCGCGCCAACGCGATCTACGAGGGTCAGTATTACCTAGGCACCTCGATCGCGCGCCCGCTCATCGCGAAGGCCCAGATCGAAATCGCGAAGAAGGAAAAGGCCGACACCGTCGCGCACGGCGCCACCGGCAAGGGCAATGACCAATGCCGCTTCGAGCTCACCTACATGGCGCTCGCTCCGCACCTCAACATCATCGCGCCGTGGAAGCTCGAAAGCTACCGCGAGAAGTTCCCCGGCCGCGCCGAGATGATCGCGTATTGCGCCGAGCACAACATCCCCGTCGAGGCCTCGCTCAAGAAGCCGTATTCGATGGACCGCAACCTTCTCCACATCTCCTACGAAGCCGGCATCCTCGAGGATCCGTGGTTCGATCCGACGACCAAGGAGAACAAGGGCATGTTCAAGCTCTCCGTCTCGCCGGAGGATGCGCCGAACAAGGCCGAATACGTCGAACTCGATTTCGAAAAGGGCAACTGCGTCGCCGTGAACGGCAAGAGGATGACGCCCGCCGGCGTGCTCAAGACGCTCAACAAGCTCGGCGGCAAGCACGGCATCGGCCGCGTCGACCTCGTCGAAAATCGTTTCGTCGGCATGAAGTCGCGCGGCGTCTACGAGACCCCGGGCGGCACGATCCTCATGCAGGCGCACCGCCAGGTGGAGTCGCTCACGCTCGATCGCGAGGTGCTGCACATCCGCGACAGCTTCATCCCGAAGTATGCCGAGCTCGTCTACAACGGCTTCTGGTTCGCGCCCGAGCGCGAGATGCTCCAGGCCATGGTCGACGAGAGCCAGAAATTCGTCACCGGCACCGTTCGCCTCAAGCTCTACAAGGGCAACATCATCACCTGCGGACGCAAATCGAAGTATTCCCTCTACGACGACAAGATCGCGTCGATGGAAGGCGTGAAGAGCTGGTATAACCAGAGCGACGCCACCGGCTTCATCCGCCTCAACGGCCTCCGCCTCCGCGCCCGCAACCTCGCGCAGGGCGGTCCGCAGGTCTGAGCCGCGCACCGGTTCGCTTCCTCTCCGAGCGGCGCCTGCCCGGCGCCGCTTTTGTTTTGCCGGCGTCCGTCGCGTCACGCGACGTTTCACCGCGTGTTTGCCGGCGCCGGTCGCAAGCGCGTCGCACCGCCGCGCCGATCCGTCCTCGTGGGGGCATGAACTTGCCCACCTCGGTCCGTCTGCTACCGCTTTTCGCCACCGCCGCCCTCGTGTCGCCCGCGCAGCCGCCCGCGCCGCCCTCCCCGCCGCCGGAATCGTCGCAGTTCGATTTCTGGGTGGGCGAATGGGACGTCACGGCGAAGAACGGCAAGGTGGTCGGTCACAGTCGCATCGAGAAAATCGCGAGCGGCTGGGGCCTGCTCGAGAACTGGGAGTCGGGCCGCTCGCCGGGCAAGAGTCTCAACGCCTGGAACCCCGCGAAGAAATGCTGGCAGCAGTTCTGGATCGGCAGCGGCGGCTCGATCCTCGAGCTCAGCGGCGGCCTCGACGCGGGCGGAAGCATGGTGATTGGCGGCGAGAGTCCGAACCCGCAGGGCGGCGTGCTGCGCAATCGCATCACCTACACGCCGAACGCCGACGGCACCGTCCGCCAGCATTGGGAAATCTCCGCGGACGGTGGCCGGACCTGGAGCACGTCCTTCGACGGACTCTATCACCGCGCGGCGAAGTGAACGGCCGCGCGGTCGGGCGCGCAGTGGGCGAGCGAGCGCCTGCGTGAGGACCAGATCGCCGCCGCAGACGAGCGCCGCGTCTTCCGGTCGTCGTTCAGGCTTGGATCAGGCCGCGCCGGATCGCGTAGCGCACGAGGTCGGTTTGGGTCTGCAGGTTCAGCTTGCGCATCAGGTTCGCGCGGTGCGTCTCGGCGGTGCGGGCGCTGATGAAGAGCTTCTCGGCGATCTCGGCGGCGCCGAGCCCCTCGGCGGCGAGCTGCATCACCTCGCGCTCGCGGGGCGAGAGCGTGTTGTAGGCGTCGCTCGAGTCGGGGGTCTTCA